>DATJJW010000032.1:0-12131 GCA_035491935.1 Allostellaceae bacterium
TCCAACGGATCGAGAAATTCACCCTGATGCTGGCGCGCGGCGAGACTATCCGGCTGATCTGACACCGTCAATTCGACGCGAATGGAACCTCGGACAACCCGCAGGGGTTGTTCTCTAAAACGGGAACGTCTCCCATCGAGAGGCCATCGAGAGGCACTATCAGCTCCTATCGAGAGGTGCTAATCTGGGAGGTGTTTTCCGGGGAGGTGTTTCGATGAATACGCCATCCATGATCCTGGCAAGCGCCCTCGTCCTCATTCCTGAAAATCCCGCCTTTGCGCAGGCGGCCGTGGCCAATGCAGGCCATGGCCATGCCGCCGCGGCAAGCGCCATGGCCCTGCGGCCCGCCACACCCCCACATGCGCAGCCACCGGCCAAGCGGCAGGATACGGACCAAACCAGCGCGGCCTATGAGCCGCAGCCCGCCTATAGCGACGAAGCCTTCGCCGGGGTCGGCTGTCCGTTCATCGCCTCCGCACCGTAGGAGGCGCCCGGGGATCAGTGCCGGCTTTCCACGTGCCAGGCGAGCAGGCGCGAGCGGATATAGGCGACGGCCCGTACGACCACGGCACCCAGGGCCGCCAGCTCGACGATGCCGGCGAAGACGCCGACGGAATCGGCATAGCGGCCGGCTTGGATCATCGTGCCGCCGATGCCTGCGCCGCCCATCAGCATCTCAGTCGCGACGCCGGCGATCAGGGCCACCGGCAGCGCGATCTGCACGCCGGTCATGATCGTCGGCAAAGCCATGGGCAGGATGATCTCCCATAGCAGGCGATTATCCTTCGTGCCGAAGGACCGCGCCGACCAGATCACCCATTTATCGACGTTGAGCGTGCCGGCATAGGCCGCCGACACGATGGGAAAGAAGCAGGAAAACGCGATCATGACGATCTTCGAGGTGTCGAAGATGCCGAACCACAGCATGAAGATCGGCAGGAAGGCGATCTTCGGCATCGGGAAGCCCACCGAGATCAGCGGGTCGAAGAACCAACGGATGGCGGCGCTCCGTGCCATCAGGATGCCGAGCGGCACGGCGGTCACGACGGCGACCAGGAAGCCGACGAGCGCGCGATAGAGCGTCAGTCCCAGATCGGTCAGCAGCGTGCCGCCCGTGCCGTCCTGATAGATCCTCTCCACCACCGAACTCAGGGACGGCAGCAGGAAGGCATCCATCAGATTGGCTCGTGCCACGCCCTCCCACACCGCCAGCAATACGGCGATGACCCCGAACTGGATCAGGATATCGGTGTTGAGGCGCAGGCGGCGGCGTGGCGGCGCCATCAGCGTCGAGGCGACGGCGCGCTCCTGGGCCGGGGCGGAAGTCTCGGCCGAGGTTTCTTGCGTGCTCATGGCTCCCTCCAGCGCAGCTGATACCGCACGAAGGCGGCAAAGAGCCTGTCGGCGGCGAAGCCCACGGCGCAGACGACCAGGATCACCGCGAACATCGCGGCATAGGAGCCGCCATCGCCCAATTGGCCGATCATGTAGCCGACGCCGTCTTCGGCGATGACGAATTCGGCGCTTACCACCAGGATGAAGGAGAAGGCCAACGCCGTGCGGATGCCGTTCAGCACCTCGGGCATGGCCGCGGGCAGGACCACCTGCCATAAGGTTTCGAGCCGCGAGGCACCGAAGGAGCGGGCCGACCAGATCAGGAACGGGTTGACGCCGCGTGCGCCGTTATATGTCGAGATGACGATCGGCAGCAGGCAGCCGATGAAGATCAGCGCGATCTTCGACATGTCGCCGAGGCCGAACCAGACCATCGTCACGGGGATCAGCGCCGATTTCGGCATTGGGTAGAAGATCTGCACGATCGGGTTGAACAGCAGGCGGAATGTCTTGAAGGTGGCCATCAGCATGCCGGCGGAGATGCCGAAGACGATCGCTACCGCCAGCCCGGAGGCGCAGCGGATCAGCGAGCGGATGCCGTTCTGGTAGAGGCTGCCATCCTGGATCATGCCCCAGAGCGACTTCATCACCGCCGGCACATTGGGCAGCATGTCGTTGGCCAGCGGGCCGACGGTTGCCAGCATTTGCCATAGGATGACGCAGATCAGGAGCGGGGTGTAACGGAAGACCGTGGCCATGCTCATGGACAAGGCCCTCCCTTAATGCGCGCCGCGGGTTGCCGCCACCGCCTGCTCGCGGACCAGCCCCCAGATATACTCGCTCATCTCCAGGAATTCCGGCCGCTTCATCAGATCGACGGCACCGGTGCGGTCGAAGCCCATCTCGATGCAATGCTCGATACGGCCAGGACGCGCGCTCATGATCGAGATGCGGTCGGCCAGGAACACCGCCTCGTGCACGTCGTGGGTCACGAACACCACGGTCTTGGGCGTGCGTTGCCAGATGGCGCGCAGCTCCTCCTGCATGACGCGTCGAGTCTGGGCGTCGAGGGCGCCGAAGGGCTCGTCCATCAAGAGGATTTCGGGATCGACCGCCAGGGTGCGCGCGATGGCCGCGCGCTGCTGCATGCCGCCCGACAGCTGCGACGGATAGGAATTCTCGAACCCGGTCAGATGCACCATGTCGATGAAATGCTGGGCGCGGTCCATGCGCTCCTGCTTCGCGATGCCCAGCTTCTCCATGCCGTAGAGCACGTTCTGGCGCACCGTCTTCCAGGGAAAGAGTGCGAAGTTCTGGAACACGATGCCGCGTTCGGTCGCCGGGCCCATCACTTGGCCCTTCGGCGTCCTGATCGTGCCTTCGGCCACCGGGATGAAGCCGCCGATCAGGTAGAGAAGGGTGCTCTTGCCGCAGCCCGAGGGGCCGAGCAGCGCATGGAATTCGTTCTTGCGGATGTCGAGGTTGATGTGGTCGAGCGCCACCACCCCGCCATGACCGCCGCGCGTGCCGTAACGGTGGCTGACGTCCTGGACCGATATGCCCAAGGCTTCGCCGGTAAACTTCGCCTCGCCGGTCATGCTCGCCTGCTGCGCTGAAATGGTCATGGGGCGCCGCCTTCCATTACGGGAATTGCCGAGACGGGGGTCAGGGGCACCGGCACGGATGTCCGGCCCACATACGCCGCGCTGGGGGGCAGAGATTTCGAACGCACCTGCATTCCGTGAACCTCCCTCGATATTATTCTATCCACGCTTGTCCGTCGTCCCCGCATCGATTGTCGGCGAGCAGGTTTCAGCGGCGGCGGGGCACGAGCGGATCGTCATACCGTTCGTACATTCTTGTGACGTACTAAATTCTTAGACTTGTTAGATCGCGATCTTCGTGTTCAATCCGGATGCTGTCAAGCCTGCTAGGCACGCTTGCGGCCGGCGATGGTCTCGGCATAGCCCAGCACTTGGGCCAGACTGCCTTCGAAATGGCCCTTCAGCAGGGCCACGGCATCATCGGCCCGGCGGTCGAGCGCCGCTTCGGCCAGCGCCGAATGCTGCTGGCGGATATCGTCGAACAGCGGGGCGGATTCCGACATGCTGGCGACGATGAAGCGGCGATAGCGCTGGAAATGGTCCGACAGCACGGTGCAGAAATGCAGCAGCCATTTCGAGCCGCAGGCGGCGACCAGGCTGGTGTGGAAGCGGTCGTGCCGGCGTTCCCATTCGTCGATGGTCTGGGCGTCGGCGGTCGAGTTCGGCCGTTGGCTGCGCAGCAGGCGATGCAGGGCGACAAGAATATTGTCCTCCCAGGTTTCGTCGCCCTGGGCGATCGACAGACGCAGCGCCTGGCATGTCAATTCGATGCGCCGCTCGGTCAGATCCTTGAGATCCGCGATCGACAAGGGCGCCACGACGAAGCCGCGTTGGCCCTCGAACTCGACCAGATGCTCCGAGGCCAGCCGCACCAGCGCCTCGCGCAGCGGACCGATGCCGACCTGATACTGCGCGCTCAATTGCCGGAAGGGCAGGCGTGAGCCCGGGGCGATGCGGCCGCCGATCAGATCGGAGCGCAGCTTGACATAGGCGCCTTCGCCCATGGTGCGGGCTTCTTCGGCGTTGCGCGGCTCCGGTGCCGGGTCGAAAAAGACCAGTGCCGCCTCGTCGCGCGCGGGTGCCGAAGATTCCTTGCGTCTCGATCTTTCCATGCCGTTTCCTGCGTCCCGCTTCGTGTCCATGCCGCGTATCCGGTGACATTACCATGTCGGGGGATACATGCATCGCTAAAATGTTCTAACAAAATGCAGTTGATGCAATGATGGGCTGTTGGTAGAAATCGCAGGCGCATCGGCACCAGAGCCGTATGCCGCCCATCCGGGCCCAAAGATCCGGACCCGAAGATCAAGCGCCACATCCCAGGGGAAGAATCGTCCGATGACCTCTACCGTGTTTCCCGGCGACCAAGGGTCGACGCTCAATTTCAAGCTGCTCGCCAACCACCAGCTCGGCGGCTTCGGTGGCGTCGGCGAGGGTATCGCGGTGCAGATCGCCAAGGACGGCCGCCGCATCCTGTGGCTGGCGCATGAGAGCGCGCCGAAGAACTTTACCGGCGTCGACGTCACCGACCCGAAGAACCCGAAGGTGGTGGTGCAGACCGAGCTGCCGCATTCCTACCTCCGCTCCAACTCGCTGGAGGTCTCCGGCGACATCATGGCGGTGGCCTATCAGGCGCAAAAGCCGGGCATGACCGGCACGGGCCTCGAGCTCTGGGACATCTCGGTGCCGGAGCAGCCCAAATCGATCTCGTTCATGAGCACCGATGGCGAGGCCTCGCGCGGCGTGCACCAGCTGTGGTTCTGCGACGGCGAATTCGTCCACATGGCCTCGGGCGCGCCCGATTTCGTGCCGCACAACAAGATGGACGATCAGTGCTATCGCATCATCGACGTGCGCAACCCCTCGAAGCCGGTCGAGGCCGGCCGCTGGTGGCTGCCGGGCACGCGCGTGGGCGATGCCGAGCCGCAGCCGAAGCGCCATCCGGCCGGCACGGATTTCGGCTTCCGCGCGCATAACACCAACGTCTATCCGCAGCGCCCGGACCGCTGCTATCTGGGCTATCTCGACGCCGGCATGTTCATCATGGACATCGCCGACAAGAGCAATCCCAAGGTCATCTCGCGCTGGGACAACTCACCGCCTTATGTCGGGTTCACCCACACCATCCTGCCGCTGTTCGATCGAGGCCTGCTGATCGTCACCGACGAATCCGTGGTCGATGACGGTGCCGATTATCCGAAGCTGGTCTGGGTCGTCGATGCGCGCGACGAGACCAATCCGATCCCGATCGCGACGTTCCCGCCGCCGGATTACGACAAGTTCGCCAAGCGCGGCGGCCGCATGGGCGCGCATAATTTGCATGAGAACACGCCGGTCAAGACCTCCTGGTTCTCCGACCAGGTGATCGTCGGCACCTTCTTCAATGCGGGACTGCGCGCCTACGACATCTCCAACCCGTATCAGCCGAAGGAGATCGCGCATTTCATTCCGCCGGCGCCGAAGGGCGCGCCGACCGGCTCGATCCAGATCAACGACGTCTACATCGACGAGCGCGGCATCGTGTACACGGTCGACCGCCATGCCGGCGGTGTCTATATCCTGGAGATGGATTTTTAGTAGGACGCACCATTGATCGCGCACCCGGCTCAACTCTTCGGCGGTGGCCGTTTCGGCCGCCGCCTGTCACGGCCGGGTGCCGGCAAGGTACCGGTGACGGTGGTGACGGGTTTCTTGGGATCCGGCAAGACCACGCTGATCCGTGCGGCGCTGAAGCATCCCGAGGCCGCCAATTCCGTTGTCATCGTCAATGAATTCGGCGAGATCGGCATCGACGACGTGCTGATCCGCACCTCGACCGAGGAGGTGCTGCTGATCGGCAATGGCTGTATGTGCTGTGCCGCCAGCCACGATCTACAACGGACGTTGCGCAACCTCTATGCCGAGCGCGAGATCGGCACCATCCCCGCCTTCGAGCGCGTCATCGTCGAGACGTCGGGCCTGGCCGATCCCGGTCCCATCCTGCAGATCTTCCATGCCGACCGCACGCTGGCCGGCCATTATGCGCTGGGCGGCCTCGTCACTGTCATCGACGGTGTGCTGGCATCACGCGCCGAGGCCGCCGATGCGGTCTGGGTCGAGCAGGTAGTGCAGGCCGACAGCCTGATCCTGACCAAGGCCGATGTCGTTGGCGCCGAGAATACGGCGGCGTTGACCGCGCGCCTTTCCGCGATCAACCCCCAGGCGCTGGTGATCCCCGCGGATACCGCGCGCGCCGACCCGACCTCTTTTCTGCGCCAGCCGGTGTTGCGGCCGGAGGCGCCCCATGGCCATCGCCACGATCACGGCCATGAGGCGGATTACGAAAGCTTCGTGCTGCGCTTCGAGAAGCCCTTCGACTGGGCACTCTTCACCCGTGCCATGGATGCGCTGGTCGCCTCGCGCGGCGAGGACATCCTGCGCGTCAAAGGCTTCGTCAATGTCGAGGGTACGGCCGGGCCGGTGGTCGTGCATTACGTGCGCCATCTGGCCTCGCTGCCGGAGGAGTTGAACGCCTGGCCCGATGCCGACCGCACGAGCCGGCTGGTCTTCATCACGCGGCGGCTCGGCCGTGACAGGGTGGCCGCTCTTTTCGAGGCGCTTCTGGGGCTGGACGGCTGAATTCACCCCAGCACACAGATGCCGAATGTACTTTGTCGTTAACCATGATTGGAGTAAATTCGCCTCGCCAGCGGTATTAAGGTAATGTGGACGGGAGGGTGCTGCCATGGCACAGCCGAATGTCGACAAGCTGCCGGATCCGGACAAGCTGAACGCCTATCTCGCTCGAATGGTCGGTGATCTCGGTGCGGTGGCGACCGGCGCCCTGGTCGTACTGGGCGACCGGCTCGGTCTCTACAAGGCGATGCGGGCCGGCGGCGCACAGAGTGCGAAAGAGCTGGCCGTCCGCACCGGCACCCATGAACGCTATATCCGCGAATGGCTATCCGCCCAGGCGGCGGCCGGCTATGTCGATTACGACGCGGATACCGATAAATTCGACCTCAATCCCGAGCAAGCGGTGGTGTTCGCCGACGAGGAGAGCCCGGCCTTCATGGCCGGCGCCTTCGAGATCCTAGCCAGCCTCTGGATCGACGAGCCCAAGGTGGGCGAGGTTTTCCGCAATGGCCGAGGACTGGGCTGGCACGACCACAGCGCCTGTCTGTTTCGCGGCACCGAGCGTTTCTTCCGGCCGGGCTACAACGCCCATCTCGTCGGTTCCTGGCTGCCGGCGTTGGACGGCATGGTCGAGAAGCTGCAGCACGGCGCGCGCGTTGCCGATGTCGGCTGCGGCCATGGCGCCTCGACGGTGCTGATGGCCAAGGCCTTCCCGAACTCCCATTTCACCGGTTTCGACTATCATCTTCCATCCGTCGAACGCGCGCGGAGCGCCGCCGCGGAAGCCGGCGTCGCCAAGAACACGCATTTCGAGGTCGCCTCCGCCAAGGCCTATCCCGGGACCTATGATCTGGTCGCCTTCTTCGACTGCCTGCACGACATGGGCGATCCGGCCGGTGCGTCTGCCCATGTTCGGGAAACATTGGCGCCCGATGGCACATGGATGATCGTCGAGCCGTTTGCGCGCGATCGCCTGGCGGACAATCTCAACCCTGTCGGGCGCATCTATTATGCGGCATCGACGATGGTCTGCACCCCCGCCTCGCTGTCGCAGGAGGTCGGGCTGGGGCTGGGCGCGCAGGCTGGGGAAATGCGGCTGCGCAAAGTGGTGACCGCAGGCGGCTTTACACGCTTCCGCCTTGCCACAGAGACGCCCTTCAACATGGTCTTCGAAGCGCGCCTCTGATAATCAGCCGGCGACCAACCGCTCCCGCCTTGCTTCGTAGGTCTTGAGGTGGGCGTAGATCGTTTCCAGCATCGGGCAGGACAGGTTCTTCGCCTTGCCGCGCTCCAGCATCCGGCCGATGACGTGGTCGGCCTCGATGGCGTTGCCCGCTTCGATGTCGCGCAGCATGGAGGCGGTAAAGGGTGCGTTGGGGGCGAATATGCCCTCGAGCTGGGTCAGGATCTTCTCTGACGACGCGTGGCCCTCGGCAGCCGCGATGGCGCCGCATTCATCGATGAGCTGCCGCGCGAGAGGCAGGCCGCCGCCCGCGACGATGTCGCCGGTGGTCGAGCGCATCAGGCAGGTCATGCCCGCAACGGAGGCGATGAACACCCATTTGTCCCACATCTCCTGCAGGATGTCGGGGCTCCGGCGGTTGGTGAAGCCGCCCTCGGCGAAAGATGCCGCGATCGCTTCGATACGCGGGGTGGTGCTGCGGTCGAGTTCGCCGAACAGGATCAGTTCCAGCTCGCCGAAATGGCGGATCCGGCCTTCCGTGTCCAATGTCACCGAGATCTGCGCCAACCCGCCTAATACCGAGTTCTGGCCAAAGCGCGCTTGAAGCTTACCCACATGATCGATGCCGTTCAGCATCGGCAAGATCGCGGTGTCGGGACCGACGCCGTTCGCGAAGCTCTCGATCGCGTCATCCAAATCATAGGCCTTGCAGGACAGGAAGACGAGGTCGTAGGGCGAGGTGAGGTCCCGGGACAGGACCGTCGGCGGGTGGGGCAGGTCGAGATCGCCCAGCTTGCTGCGGATGACCAGGCCGTTTTTTGCCAGCAGCTCCGCGCGTTTTGGGCGGACCAGGAAAGTCACGTCCCCGCCGGCCGCCAGCAGCCTGCCGCCGAAATAGCCGCCGATGCCGCCGGCGCCGATGACCAGGATACGCATGCGTTTACTCCTCGATGTCGCCCACGCCGAAGGTCTTGCGGACCGCGGTCAGGATTTCGTCGGACAGGCCCGTGCCCTTGGTTGCGCGCGCCAGTGCGATGGCCCCGGTCAGGCTGGCGAACTGGGCGATGGCCCGGATACGCGCGTCGTCGGGCGTGATGCCCGTCTCTTCGGCGATAAGCTCCGCCATCTCCTCGATCAGCCCGTCGATGCCGGCAGCGTAGACAGCGCGCACCGGCTTGCCCTCCGCCTCACGCGCAATGTCGCCGACCAGCGCGCTGGCGGCACAGCCGGGGCCGGGATCGTCGCGATGGCCGGTGCGCAAGTAACGGGCGATGATCGTGGCAAGCGCTTCCGTCGGGCCTTGCGCCGTTTGCCTGGCCTCGTGCCATTTGGCCTTGCTGTGGCTGAAGGCGCGGGCGACCGCCTCGGCCGCCAGATGGTCCTTGGACTCGAAATGGCCGTAGAAGCCGCCATGGGTCAGGCCGCAGGCCCCGGTCAGCTCCGCGATGCTGACGCCGGAGATGCCGCGCTCGCGGAACAAGCGGGCAGCCACCTCCGCAATATCCTCCCGATGTCGTTCGGCCTGCGCGCGCGACACACGTGCCATGCGAATGCTCCTTCAAAACGTCACTTGCCATAAATAAATGATGGCCATCATAAATGGAAGGCCGCTCACCAGGATAGGATGTCGCATGCTGCGCAGAATGCATTATGCCTGGATCGTCTTCGTCGTGACATTCCTGGTCATGCTGACCAGTGCCGGCGTGCGTGCGACGCCCGGCGTCTTGATGGTGCCATGGGAGAACGAGTTCGGCTGGTCGGCCGCGACCATCGGCACGGGCGTCGCGATCAACATCTTCCTCTACGGCCTGGTCGGCCCCTTCGCGGTCGCGATCTTCGAGCGTTTCGGCTTGCGCCGCAGCATCACCATCGCCCTCATCGTGTTGAGCGCCGGCGTGTTCTTGACCTCGCAGATGAGCCAGGCCTGGCAGATGACGGTGATCTGGGGCGTGCTCGTCGGCACCTTCACCGGTATGGTCGCCAATGTGCTGGGCGCCACCATTGCCGGGCGCTGGTTCAGTCGCAACCGTGGGCTGGTTCTGGGCATGCTGACCGCGGCCAATGCCACGGGCCAGCTCGTGTTCCTGCCGATCCTGGCGCATCTGGCGACAAATTTCGGCTGGCGTTCTGTCTCCTACACCGTGGCCGGCGTCTGCCTGGTGCTGGTCCTGCCGGTCGTGTTGTTCATCCGCAATCGGCCGGCGGATATCGGGCTGCCGCGCTTCGGCGATGTCGAGCTGCAGGTCGTGCCGCCCAGCGCCGTCAACCCGGCCCGCCGCGCGATCACGGCACTGAGCCAGGGCCTGCGTTCACGCGATTTCTGGCTGCTGTCGGGGACATTCTTCGTCTGCGGCGCCTCGACCAATGGCTTGATCGGCACACATCTCATCCCGGCCTGCTCCGACCATGGCATTCCGGAGACGACGGCGGCGGGGCTGTTGGCGCTGATGGGTTTCTTCGACCTCTTCGGCACGACGGCGTCCGGCTGGCTCAGCGACCGCATCGACAGCCGCAAGCTGCTTGCCTGGTACTATGGCTTGCGCGGGCTATCGCTGATGTTCCTGCCCTATTCCTTCAACATCAGCTTCTACGGCCTGTCGCTCTTCGCCGTGTTCTATGGCCTCGACTGGATCGCCACCGTGCCGCCGACGGTGAAGCTGGCGGCCCGTGCCTTCGGCGAGGAGAACGCGCCCTTGATGTTTGGCTGGATCGCGGCGGCGCATCAAGTGGGCGCAGCCTTCGCCGCCTGGCTCGCCGGCGTGCTGCGCACCGATACCGGCGATTACTTCTCCGCCTTCGTCTCGGCCGGTTTCCTCTGCCTTTTCGCCTCGGGCATGGCGCTGATGATCGGCCGCGGCGCCCGCGACGGGCAGACCGGCGTGCCGGAGCCGGTGCGTGGCTGATTATGAAGTATCGCTGAAAAGCCCTTCCATCACTCCGCGGATTATCGTTGAAGCGCCTGCGGCCTATCTTCCGTCCGTCACCAGACGGGAGTAGGACCCATGAGCAAGCCCAAGCTTTTTTTCATCACCGGCGTCAGCACCGGCTTTGGCCGGGCGCTCGCGGAAACCGCACTGGCCGAGGGTCACAAGGTCGTCGGCACCATCCGCAAGGAGGCTGACCGCGGCGCCTTCGAAAGCCTGAAGCCGGGCCACGCCGTTGCCATGCTGCTCGACGTCACCGATACCGGTCGGATCAAGCCGGTCATCGCCGATGTCGAGGCGCGCATCGGCGGCATCGACGTGCTGGTCAACAATGCCGGCTACGGCCATGAGGGCGTGTTCGAGGAATCCTCGATCGAGGATCTGCGGCACCAATTCGACGTCAATGTCTTCGGGCCGGCGGCGCTGATGCAGGCGGTGCTGCCCTATATGCGCGGGCGCCGGTCGGGGCACATCCTCAACATCACCTCGATGGGGGGCTTCATCACCCTGCCGGGCCTGAGCTACTACCATGGCAGCAAATTCGCGCTCGAAGGCATCTCCGAGGCGGTCGCCAAGGAAGTGAAGGATTTCGGCATCCACGTCACTGCGGTCGAGCCTGGCGGGTTCCGTACCGATTGGGCCGGGCGCTCCATGAACCGTGCGCCGCGCTCAATCCCGGACTACGACAGGTTGTTCGACCCGATGCGCGCCAGGCGCCAGGGCTATAGCGGCAAGCAGCAGGGCGATCCGGCCAAGGCCGCACGCGCCATGCTGCAACTGGTGGACGCCCAGGACCCGCCGATGCATCTGCTGCTGGGCCAGGATGCCCTCACCCTGGTGCGCGAGAAGATGGCGGATTGGCAGGCGGAGATCGCAGCCTGGGAAGCAGTGACCGTGGCCACTGGTTTCCAAGAGTAAATTCTCATTTTATGCGGATTCCGCTTTGGGGTTTGGCATGGCGGGCCGGAGTCTGATATATCAGACTTCGGCCCGTTATGCTTTGAGTCCATTATGCTTTGCGGGTCGTAGCATGCCGGTCCCCAGAACGCCGGCGGACGCCTATCTCAAAGGGAGTGCCCATGTCGAACATCTACAACAATTACGGACCGACCGCGGCTCGCCGTCATGGCACGCCGGGCAAGAAGTCGCGCCCGACCAGCCTTACCTTCGACATTCATTCCCATGTGGCCGTGCCGGCCGCAGCCAAATTCGCCACGCCTCATCTGGACCCGGCGACCGTGCCGTTGCTCCATTTCTCCAATGATGAGACGCGTGCGATCAACAAGCTGCAGGAGCAGGACCGCGCCAGCCGCATCAGCCAGTATGACGAGCGCCTGATCGACATGGACGAGGCGGGGCTGGACATGCAGCTCATCATGTCGCCGCCCAACCAGTGCTACTCGACCGTGCCGGCCGAGATCGGCGTTCAGGCCGCGCGTATCGTCAATGAGGGACTGGCGGAATATGTCG
>DATJJW010000033.1:0-8283 GCA_035491935.1 Allostellaceae bacterium
TCAACAGATCATGAAAAACGCTATTCTGGTGACGCACGGTGATGATCCTTTTCGTGTCCGCAAGACGCGCCAACGTCGGAACACGAAGTAGAATCAACACCGTGCAACTATGCCAGAAAATTTAAACCGGACACCAGTGGGCTTGACCCGGCCATCTTTGTGGATCACCGGGTCAAGCCCGGTGATGACGGAAAGAGCGGTTTAACAATGTTGTACGCGCGACACTTTGGGTGATCCCGGCCTGTGCGGCGCAGGCTGTTGATCATCGAGCCGCCGGGTCAGTGGCCGGCGGCGATGACGTCGATGCGCAGCGCGGTGCCGCCAGCGGCGATCGCCAGCAGGCGGTCGATGTTCGGATGCGCGCCCGGGCGGTTGCGCGCGTCGGCAGTGTGCTCGCCGAAGACGGCCAGGCCGTGTTCGGCCGCCCTGGCGTCGAGGGTGTCAAAGGTCTGCTTCAGGTATTGATAGACCGCCAGAGAGCCCTGTTTGCCGGGCTGGTTCTCGATGCTGGCGACCACGGCGCCCTTGCCGTCGACGAGATCGATGCGTTGCACGCCATCGATGGACGGCAATTGCTGAAGATTTTCCTTGAACGCCGCGCCCGGTTGAATCACTGCCAGCATGTCTCGAATTCCTGAGGTTGATTTCGGTCTCGGTTCTGGATCGAGGGATAGCCGAAAGGTGGCCGCCATCACAAGCGCGCAGGTCTGCCGCGCTTGACGCCGTGGTCCGGCTCTAGTATCACCCGTGTCGCTTCGGGTTTGCTCCGAAGCAGCTCCTCGCCGGTCGAGGGGCGCCCGCCAGTCCGCGAGTGTCGCGCACTGGCGTTTTTTGCTTTGGCTGATTGGATGTAGATCTGACCATGTTCGAAGGGTTGAGCGAGCGGCTTGGCGATGTTTTCGATCGCCTGCGCAAGCGTGGCGCGCTGTCGGAGGCGGATGTCACCGCGGCGCTGCGTGAGGTGCGCATTGCGCTGCTCGAGGCCGATGTGGCGCTCCCCGTCGTCAAGGACTTCGTCAACGGCGTGCGCGACAAGGCCATCGGCCAGGATGTCGTGCGCTCGATCACCCCCGGCCAGATGGTCGTCAAGATCGTCCATGACCATCTGGTCGAGGTGCTGGGTTCCGAGGCCGAAGAGATTTCGCTGCGCGCGACCCCGCCGGTCGTCGTGCTCGTGGTCGGCCTGCAGGGCTCCGGCAAGACCACCAGTACGGCCAAGATCGCGCTGCGCCTGAAGAATCGCGAGCGCAAGAAGGTGATGATGGCGTCGCTCGACGTGCATCGCCCGGCCGCCCAGGAACAGTTGGCCATCCTCGGCCGCCAGATCGACGTCGACACGCTGCCGATCGTCGCCGGCGAACAGCCACTCGCCATTACCGACCGGGCGATGAACGCCGCTGCTCTGGGCGGCTACGACGTGCTGCTGCTCGATACCGCCGGCCGCCTGCATATCGACGACGCGCTGATGTTCGAGGTCGCGGCCGTCCGCGACCGGGCGAAGCCACATGAGACGCTGCTGGTCGCGGATTCCATGACCGGCCAGGACGCGGTCACCATCGCCAAGAGCTTCAACGAGCGTATTGGCCTCACCGGTATCGTGCTGACCCGCGTGGACGGCGATGCGCGTGGCGGTGCCGCGCTCTCCATGCGTCAGATCACCGGCAAGCCGATCAAGCTGATCGGTACCGGCGAGAAGATGGAGGCGTTGGAGCCCTTCCATCCGGCGCGTATCGCCGGCCGCATCCTCGGCATGGGCGACGTGGTCAGCCTGGTCGAGAAGGCGGCCGAGACGGTCGATCAGGAAGAGGCCGCCAAGCTCGCCGCCAAGATGGGCAAGGGCGAGTTCGACCTCGACGATCTGGCCGCCCAGCTGAAGCAGCTGCGCAAGATGGGCGGCCTCGGCGGGATGATGAATCTCCTGCCCGGCATCGGCAAGATCAAGAAGCAGATGGCCGAGGCCAATATCGACGATCGCATGGTCAAGCGCCAGGAAGCGATCATCAGCTCGATGACCAAGGCAGAGCGCAAGAATCCCAAGGTGCTGAATGCCTCGCGGCGCCGCCGCATCGCGGAGGGCTCGGGTACCACCGTCCAGGATGTCAATCGTCTCCTGAAGCAGCATCAGGACATGGCGACGATGATGAAGAAGGTTTCCAAGATGGGGCAGAAGGGCATGATGCGCGGCGGTCTCGCCAACCTGCTGCCTGGCGGCATGAACCCGTTCCGCCGATGACCCCATCCAATTCCAATCCGGTTCAATAGGTAAGTGAAGGAAGAAGCATGTCGTTGAAGATCCGCCTCGCACGCGGTGGCGCCAAGAAGCGCCCGTTCTATTCCATCGTGGTCGCCGATGCGCGCAGCCCGCGCGACGGCCGTTTCATCGAGCGCGTCGGCACCTACAACCCGATGGTCGAGCGCGATCATCCGGAACGTATCGTGCTCAAGACCGAGCGCATCCAGCATTGGCTGTCGGTCGGCGCGCAGCCGACCGATCGCGTCGCTCGCTTCTTTGGCGATGCCAAGCTGATGGAAGCGCCCGCGCGCCGCGAGACGCCGAAGCAGTCGGCTCCCGGCACGAAGGCTCTGGAGCGCGCCAAGGAGCGTGCGGCCAAGGCCGAGACCGCGGCCTAAGGCCGGCGGTCGAGCAGACTTAGCTTTCGAGCGGACCCAGGCAACCCATGCCCGCGACCCACGATCCTCAGGTCAAGCCGCTTTGCGTTGGCGTGATCCTCGGTGCCCATGGCATCCGGGGCGCGGTGCGCGTGAAGAGCTTCACCGCCGATCCCTTGGCGGTCGGCGCCTATGGCGCCGTCACCGACGAGGGGGGTCGCCGCAGCTTTACGCTGAAGGCAAAGGGCATGGTCAAGGGCGCGGTCATCGCCGAAGTGGCGGGCATTACCGACCGGAATGCCGCCGAGGCGCTGAAAGGGCTTCACCTCCATGTCGATCGCGCGGCGCTGCCGCCGGCCGAAGAGGAGGAGTTCTACCACGCCGATCTGATCGGGCTGGAGGCCTGGCTGGTTTCGGGTGACCGGCTCGGTACCGTCAACGCGGTCTATGATTTCGGCGCGGGCGACGCGCTGGAGATCGCCGCGGTGGAAGGCGGGATCGTCATGGTGCCCTTCACCAAGGCCGCCGTGCCCGAGATCGACATTGCCGGACGCCGGCTGACCATCGACCCGCCCGTCGGGTTGCTGGAGAAGCCGGAGCCGCCGCAATCGGTCGAAGCGCAGATCGCCGAAGCCCATGTCGCTGAGGCAGGAGATGACACGGGGGAGGTGCGGCCATGAACACGGCGACGCCTTCCCTTATGGCATCACCCTGGCAGGCCAGCGTGCTGACTTTGTTCCCGGACATGTTTCCGGGCTCGGTCGGCCAGTCGCTCGCCGGCAAGGCCCTGGCCGATGGCGTTTGGTCGCTGGATGTGCGCAACATCCGTGACTTCGCCACCGACCGGCACCGTACCGTGGACGATACGCCCTTCGGCGGCGGCCCCGGCATGGTGATGCGGCCCGACATCGTCGATGCGGCACTGGAGGCGATGGCCCATCATCCGGGCCCACGCATCTATCTCAGCCCACGTGGCAAGGTCCTCGACCAGGCGCGCGTGCGCGAGTTGGCGCAGGGGCCGGGGCTGGTGCTGCTGTGCGGCCGTTTCGAAGGTCTCGACCAGCGGGTCATCGAGGAGCGTGAGCTCGAAGAGATTTCGCTCGGCGATTTCGTGCTATCGGGCGGCGAGCCTGCGGCACTGGCGCTTATCGACGCGTGCGTCCGGCTGTTGCCGGGCGTCATCGGCGCGCCGGAGACGTTGGCCGAGGAAAGCTTCGAGGAAGGTCTGCTCGAATATCCCCATTACACACGCCCCCAGACCTGGCGGGGGCGCGCGGTGCCGGAGGTCCTGCTTTCCGGCCACCACGACAGGATCAGGAGCTGGCGGCGCTCCCAGGCAGAAGCCGCCACCAAGTCGCGGCGTCCCGATCTCTGGGCCCGGTACCGGGCCCGCCAGGACGCCAAACGCTATGCAATGGACAATACCGGCCGCAACGCCGGTATCGTGGAAGAAGAGGTGTGAAGTGAACATCATTGAGACGCTCGAACAGGAGCAAATCGAGAAGCTGTCCGAGCTGCGCGCCGTGCCGGATTTCCGTCCGGGCGACACGATCAAGGTCAGCGTGAAGGTCGTCGAAGGCGACCGCGAGCGTATCCAGAATTTCGAGGGCGTGTGCATCGCGCGCAAGAATTCGGGCGTGAACTCCAGCTTCACGCTGCGCAAGATCTCCTATGGCGAGGGCGTCGAGCGCGTCTTCCCGCTCTACTCGCCGCGCCTGACCGCGATCGATGTGGTGCGCCGGGGTGTCGTGCGCCGCGCCAAGCTCTATTACCTGCGTGCGCTGCGCGGCAAGAAGGCCCGTATCGCCGAGGCGACCCGCTCCACGACCGAAGCCTGAGCTTCCGCGTCAGCGGCGAAAAGCCCGGCTGCCCCCGATCATTTGGGGGTGGCCGGGCTTTTCGTGTTGCTTGAGGAGCTGAGCCCCGATTGGGCCGGCCAGCGCCCAGAAGATATATGCGCTGTCGCAGGCTGGTCAGGCCGGAATCTGGATCAGGTTGAAATCGTCCTGGCGCAGCTGGCGGACCTGATTGCGGCCGTCTTTCTTGGCGCCGTAGAGCGCGCGGTCGGCGCGGGCGACCAGGGTTTCGCGGTTGAGGTCACGGCGCGGCACGATGGTCGCGACGCCGATGCTCACCGTCACCCGGCCATGGGGATTGTCCGGATGATCGATGCCTAGGCCGCGGACGGCTTGGCGCAGCCTTTCGGCCAGGTGGAGCGCGCCGCCATCATCGGTATTCGGCAGCAGGATCGCAAATTCCTCGCCGCCATAACGAGTGGCGAGATCGCCGGGGCGGCTGGTGGTGTGGCGGATGGCGTCGGCGACGCGGCGCAGGCAGGCATCGCCCTCCAGGTGGCCGAAGCGATCGTTGAACTTCTTGAAATGATCGACATCGACCATGAGCATCGATAGGGGTTCAAACCGCCTGCCGGCCTGGCGCCATTCGCGTGGCAGGGTCTCGTCGAAGAGACGCCGATTGCCGAGGTCGGTCAGTGCATCGGAAACCGCCAGCAGGTGCAGCTGGCGATTGGCTTCGGCCAGCTTGTCCTCGGCGTTCTTGCGTGCGGTCACGTCGCGGGTGACGATGACGATGCCGCCAGGGCCGCCTTCGGCCTTGTCCGGCATCGGTCGTACTGCCACCTCGATCCACATGGGGTTATCGGGGGCCGCCTCGCTTGGGGCGATCCGGTCCCGGATGCCCGGGGCGAGCATGATGCAGGGTGGCGGGTCCTGGCCGTCCAGCACCGTTTGGCAGGTGGCAAGAAAGGCTGCCCGGTATTCCGGATGCATCTGCTCCACGAGCGGGCGTCCGATCAGTTCCGGTGCGGTCTTGCCATAGACGGCACCGGATTGCTGCGAGGCGTAGCTGATGCGCAGGCTATGGTCGGCGACGATGATGATGTCGCCCATATTCTCGGCGATCAGGCGGAAGCGGCTCTCGCTCTCGCGGATCTGCGCCTCGCGGGTCTGGATCTCGGCGCTCATGCGGGTGAGAGCGCCGGCCAGGCCGCGGAATTCTCGCGACAGGTTCTGCGGCGAGCGGGCGCGATAGTCGCCGCGGCCGATGGCCGCCAGCCAGCCTTCGAACCGGCCGAGCGGCCGGAGGATGGCCAATTCGATGCCCAGGAAGCCCAACGCCACCGAAGAGAGCAGCACGATGCCGGCGATGGCGAGGGATTGCCACAGATGGTGAGCCAGTCGGTCGGCGATGCGTTCCTGCGGTAATCCGACGGCGATGTTGAGGCCGGTATTGCCGAGATGCGTGACGACGAATACACGCCGGACACCGCCTCCGTCGCAAGTGCTGACCGCTCCGGCATCGATGTCGGCGTCCCGCAGGGCCTGGGCAAGCTGCGGGGTGAGCACCAGCCCGTTATCGGGCTTGCCTTGTATATAGGCCTCCAGCACGGTGCCATCCGGCCTGCCGAGGATGATGGTGGTGTCTGAATTGCCGGCAATATCGCTGAGCTGCCGCCCGATCCAGGCCCGGTCGGCTGCGAGGGCGGCGATGGCGATTATCTTGCCGTTCCGCCAGACGGGCATGGCCGCGATGGCCGGCGTCGCACCCGAATCCGCGCCTTTCGGCATCATCAGCGCGAAAGTTCCGGTCCGGCGGACGGCTTCGAGATAGGCTTGCGTCGTACGCGCTTCCGGCGTCCAGCTGCGGGTCTCGCACAGCATCCGGCCATCGGTGCCGAGCAGCCAGAGGTTCCTGGTCCACGGATGACGGCCGCGATGGGTCGATTGCAGATCGGCGCAGCCATCGGCATCGACGAAGTCGTAGGACTTGCCGACCTCGTTCAGGAGGGTGCGGATGTGTTGGATCGGTTCGCTGCGGTGATCGACCAGCGCCTGCAGGAAGAACTGCGCTTGTTGACGTGTGGCGGCCATATGTTCGCCCACGTCGTGGCGAGCCTGCAGGAAGATCGCGGCCAGGAAGGGCAGGATGGCCAAGGTGCCGATCAGGATGAAGCGGCCGCGGAAGCTGGGGAGCATCCATCCCGGATGTTCCATCCACCATTGCAGCCAGGAGTCCGCTCGATCCTGTGGACGTGCCGTCACCGATCTCTCCGAAGGCGGCAGAATGCCGCTTGCCGGATGGAGAGTGCCGCCGGAATTCTTAATAAACTTGTTAGAAAGGCACTCCCTTTCAGCATAACTCACCAGAGCGCAAGTGATGGCTGGGAAAATCTGAAGTGGTGATGAACTACAGAGTGACCATATGGGGTTGATTCAGCCGATTATACCGCATGCAATGCTTGGATGTACCGGATGGCTCTGGCGCCAGCCGAAACCACGGTCATGCGATTGCGTGCGGCCCGCCAATTGGCCGAGCCCAGGAGGAATCCGCCGCCTGATCCTCTCCAGGTCCGGCCGTTTGCCAGCCGCCCGGGTCAGGGCAGCAGGCGCCAGATCGTAGCGTCGCGTACGGTCTTGTCTTCGAGTTCGAGCGTGGTCGGCACGGCAAACTGGGCAAGGCGCGCCAGGCCCCGGCCCGGCAGGTAATTGCGTCCGGCATCACCCATTAGCACCGCCGCGCCCTGCGCCGCCTCATGGCGCAGCCAGGATGTGAGCGCCTCGGCCAGAGGCCGCTCATAGCACATGTCGCCAACCAGCACGACAGAGCAGCCCTGGCCGTTCGCCATTTTGGCCAGGGGCTCGCCGATGACGTCACGCGGCGTGGCGGTAAGTTCGACGCCATTCATCCCGGCATTGAGGCCGATCACCGTGCAGGCGATCGGATCGATCTCGGCGGCCTCGACCGAACGGGCGCCGGCCTTGAGGGCTGCGATACCGACCAGGCCGGAGCCCGAGCCGAAATCCAGCACATGGCGGCCGGCGACCAGCTCGGGATTGTCGAGGATATAGCGTGCCAGCGCCTGGCCGCCAGCCCAGGGAAAGGCCCAGAAGGGCGGCGGCACCTCGGCTGCCGCCAGCTCCGCCTCGCTCGCCTCCCAGATCGGCGTGATCTCGGTCGCGGTGTAGAGCGTCACTTCCGGGACCAGGGGCGGGTGGACCGGGATGGTATGGGTCTCGATGAAGCGCCGCGCGGCGCCCGCGTCCATTGTCATCTTGTCCATGGTCAATGGGCCGCCAGCAGACAGCCGATGGCGATGATCAGTCCAGCGTCACGGTTGGATTTGAACTTGGCGAGGCAATCGACCTGATCGTCCATCTTCCAGGTCCAGACCTGCCACACGAAATGGGCGATGACTGCCAGCCAGGCGATATAGGCCCAGGAGCCGGCATGGGCGAGGCGAAAGGCCACCAGCACGCCCAGCACGGTAACCGCATAGAAGCTCCCGACCCAGAGCCGGCTCCGTGATCCGAACAGCAGGGCCGTCGATTTGACACCGACCGCGATATCGTCGGCCTTGTCCTGATGGGCATAGATCGTGTCGTAGCCGAGCGTCCACAGGATACCGGCGGCATAAAGGCAGAACGGTGCCCACGAGCCCAGGTCGCCGCGCACGGCGGCCCAGCCGAGCAAGGCCCCCCAGTTGAACGCCAGCCCCAGCACGAGCTGCGGCCAATGCGTGATGCGCTTCATCAGGGGATAGGCGAAGACGATCACGAGCGACGCCGCGCCCAGGATGATCGCGAACAGGTTGAACTGCAGCAGCACCGCGAGGCCGATGGCCAAGAGGAATGCCAGGAACAGCCCGGCCTGCCA
>DATJJW010000034.1:0-26345 GCA_035491935.1 Allostellaceae bacterium
ATCCGCTGACCATCCAGGATGTCCTGACCCATGCGCCGCAATGGTGCGCGGCCGGCGCGGCCATCCCCACCGGCAACCTTCCGCTCTCGGTCTGCCAGAAGCCGTTGCAGGTCTCGCTCGATATGGCATTGGACGAACTCACGAAATCCTATGGCGACGACATGAATGCCTGGCGCTGGGGTACGGCGCACAAGGCAACCTTCAATCACGCGGTGTTCAGCCATCTGCCGCCGATGCTGGCCCGGCTGTTCGACCGCGCCGTGCCGGCCGATGGCGGCAACGACACCGTCGATGCCGGCGTCTCGCGCATCAACGACCCCGACCATCCCTATGCGGATGTCCATGGCCCCAGTTTCCGCGCGATCTACGACCTGGCCGATCTCGACCGTTCGGTGTTCATTGCGGCACCCGGCCAGTCGGGGCAGGTGAATTCCGCCCATTACGACGATCTCCTGCCGCTGTGGCGGAACTTCACCTGGCTGCGCCTGTCCGATTCCGCGGAAATCGGCTCCAAGCTCACCCTGGTGCCGGCCGATCCCGGCCAGCAAGAGGAATAAGACAGCCGGAAGAGTAGCGGAATCCTGCCGTTTTGCTGCGTTGCGGTACGCGCTTGAATTGTGGTTAAAAAAGAGTTTATAAAGCTCCCAAGGTAGGTGATTTGGGAGACTAGGGCATGGATGAAAGCGCGCATATTCTAGATCAGCCGCTCTCTTCCACCCCATCCATATCCCGGCAGGATGCCGAAGCGATCCACGGCGCCAGAACTAAATACCGTGCCGACATCGACGGGCTACGCGCGCTTGCCGTCATCCCGGTCGTGCTTTTCCACTTGGGATTGCCGATCTTCCGCGGCGGATTCGTCGGCGTCGATGTCTTCTTCGTGATCTCCGGCTTCCTCATCACCTCGATCATCGATCGGGAGATCCGCGAGGGCAGCTTCTCGGTGCTCGGCTTCTACGAGCGGCGGGTCAAGCGTATCTTCCCGGCATTGTTCGTCATGATGGCCGTGGTGACGGTGGCCTCGGCGATCATCCTGCTGCCGCCGGAATTCAAGAATTTCGGCCAGAGCGTGGCCGCGACCTCGTTCTTCAGCTCGAACCTCATGTTCTGGTACCAGGGCATGGATTATTTCGACGGACCGGCGGATCTGAAGCCCCTGCTGCACACCTGGTCGCTGGCGGTCGAGGAGCAGTATTACATCGTCTTCCCGCTGTTCCTGCTGTTCGTGCGGTCGGCGCGGACCAGGACCATCGCGCTGGTGCTGACGGCTCTGGTTTCGCTGGCGCTCAGTCAGTACTATCTCTCGACCTTGCCAGCGTCCTCGTTCTATCTGCCGCAAAGCCGGGCCTGGGAACTCTTGGCCGGTGCCCTGGTGGCGCTGCGTCCCGGCTGGGCCGAGGTCAGCGGCAAATGGGCCAATTGGCTGCAGCCGGCAGGATTGCTGGCGATCCTGGCCGCGATGCTGTTCTACACCAATAACACGCCCTTCCCAGGGCTGGCGGGGCTGCTGCCGGTGCTGGGGGCTTCGGCTGTCGTGTTCTGTGGCGACCGTATCAGCATCGTCAATCCGCTGACCAATCCGGTGGTGATCTTCTTTGGCAAGATCTCCTACTCGCTCTATCTGTGGCACTGGCCGCTGATCGTCCTCTACAAATACGTCCTGATGCGCGAGATCGGCCGGCTCGACGCGCTCGTGATATTCGCGGGTTCGGTGGCGTTGGCCTCGGCCAGCTATTACTTCGTCGAGAGGCCGACCCGCCGCCGAGCCAGTACCGCGTATTGGGGCGGCCGTCCGGCACTGTTCGGGGCGGGCTTGGCCGCCATGCTGCTATTCACCGGCATCGGGGGCTCCGTCCATCTGACCAATGGCATGCCGCAGCGCCTGGCCGACTACCACCCGCCGATCACGGTGAAGGAAAGCATGCCGGAGGTGCCGCCGCATTGCTGGATCAGCTTGGTGTCCACCGGCCAGGAATGGGGCGGGACGGCTTGCGCGGTCACCAAGGGCAGCCATCTGGCGATGCTGTGGGGCGATTCCTTCGCGCTCCAATACGTCACCGGATTCCACGACGCGGAATCGCTGCTCGACAGCCGCATCC
This sequence comes from Allostellaceae bacterium, assembly GCA_035491935.1. Classification (GTDB taxonomy): domain Bacteria; phylum Pseudomonadota; class Alphaproteobacteria; order ATCC43930; family CGMCC-115725; genus DATJJW01. The sequence goes on from DATJJW010000034.1 coordinate 2,100, forward strand.
TGCTGCTGGCCAAATCGGGCTGCCCGCCCTTGCTCGATTATACCCAGCCGATGGAGCCCAATTGCCGGGCCTTCAACAACTTGGCCTGGCAGCGCATCGGCGAGATGAAGCCGGAAACGGTGATCATTTCGGCACGGTGGATCTACAACGCGCTGGACACCAGCGATCGGGTCGACATGCTGGCGGCTTTGAAACGGACGATCGCGGCGTTGGAGAAGCGGCATATCCACGTCGTGCTGATCGGCGAGAGCCCGTCCTACGAGTTCCAGAATACCTACGACTACCTCTACCGGGCGAAGCGCCTGCATGACGGGCCGATCGTGCCCAAGCTGCAATTCGGCCCCGATTTCGTCCGTGCCATCCAGGATGTCGCGGGGCCGGCCGAATTCGTCAACCCGATGAAGACGCTGTGCCAGGGTGATGCCTGTTCGCTGTTCATCGGCAAGGACTTCATGACGCTCGATGGTGGCCATTTGACCCGGCCGGCCAGCGACGAGGTGGTGCGGTCGCTGCTGCGCCAGGATTGCGCCGGACCGCATTACCTGGCCGTCGATTGCCGACAACTCGCCGCGGCCAATCCCCCGGCCACCAATCCTCCTGCTGGCAATCCTCCTGTTGCGGGTATCGATTCCGCCCATCCCTAGTGATGCAGCCCCTCACGCTGTGTCGTCCGCTGTGGCACAGTATCGGCCATAAGCGTGAGGAGGAACGATGGATCCGAGCCAGAACCTCTCGGCGGACATCCCGCCCAGCGTGGCGGATATCCATACCGCCGCCGGGGTCATCGCGGGATCGGTCATCCGCACGCCCTGCCTGCAGGCCGCGGCACTGTCTGCCCAGCTCGGCATGGATGTCGCGCTCAAGCTGGAAACGCAGCAGCGCACCGGTTCCTTCAAGGAGCGCGGCGCGCTTAATCGCCTGAGCCATCTGGACGCGCAGGAACGGGCGCGCGGCGTCATCGCCATGTCGGCCGGCAACCATGCCCAGGGTGTGGCCTATCACGCCCAGCGCCTGGGCATTCCCGCGACCATCGTCATGCCGCAGGATACGCCCTTCACCAAGGTTGAACGCACGGCCGCCTATGGCGCACGCGTGCTGCTGCGGGGCACGGGGCTGGCCGAGGCACGCGAGGCGGTGGCCGAGATCGTGGCCGAACAGGGACTTGTCCTTGTCCATCCCTATGATGACGCCCATGTCATTGCGGGCCAGGGCACGATCGGACTTGAGATACTGGCGGACCAGCCGGAGATCGATACGCTGATCGTGCCGATCGGCGGCGGCGGGCTGATCGCCGGCATCGCCATCGCCGCCAAGGCACTCAAGCCCGACATCGAGATCATCGGCGTGCAGTCGCGGCAATTCCCCTCGATGTACAATGTCATCAAGGACCTGCCTCTACCGGACTTGCCCGGCCAGACGCTCGCCGAGGGCATTGCGGTCAAGGAGCCGGGCTGGCTGACCCGGCGTGTCGTGCGCGAACATGTCGCCGATATCGTGCTGGTGAGCGAGGAGCAGATCGAGCGCGCGGTCGAGCTCCTATCCGGCAGCCAGAAGCTGGTCGCCGAAGGGGCAGGGGCGGCGGGCGTCGCCGCGCTCATCGCGGAGCCGGCGCGCTTCCTCGGCCGCAAACTCGCCACCGTCATCTGTGGCGGCAACATCGATTCCCGCATCCTGGCCTCGGTGCTGATGCGCGGGCTGGTCAGGGCCGGCCGCATGGTCCGGCTGCGCGCCGAAATCAGCGATTCGCCGGGTACTCTCGCCCGTGTCGCGCGCATCATCGGCGAGGCGGGTGGCAACATCGTCGAAATCTTCCACCAGCGCCTGTTCCACGACGTGCCGGTCAAGCTGGCCGATCTCGATGTCGTCATCGAGACGCGTGACGGCGAGCATGTGCGCGAGATCATCCAGCGCATGCAGGAAGCCGGTTACAAGACGGTGTTATTGTCGAATTAGCGTCCGGAGATTGGTGTTCTGGGACCGGTGTTCCTGAGCCCGCCGCGATCAGCCGGTGATCGAGGCGTCGATGGTCGGGCTGATGGCACTCGATTCCGTATCGGTCTCGGTCAGGTCGCGTTCGGTCAGCACACGGTTGCGGCCGGTCTGCTTGGCCTTGTAAAGCGCGCAATCGGCGCGGGAGATGAAGGCATGGGGCGGTTCGCCCAGCCGATAGCTCGACACGCCGATCGACAGGGTGATATTGCCCAGATTCTCCTTGGTGTCGCGCTTGACCACGCTCTTGCCGGCGATGGCCTTGCGCAGCCGTTCGGCCAAGCTGATCGCGTGATCGAAATTGCTCTTCGGCACCAGGATCGCGAATTCCTCGCCGCCGTAACGGGCCGGAACATCCTCCTCGCGCACGCCTTCCTGCAGCGATTTGGCGACGAGCTGCAGCACCATGTCGCCGAATTGGTGGCCATAGGTGTCGTTGAAGCGCTTGAAGAAATCGATGTCGAGCAGCAGCAGGCATAGCTCGCTGTCGTCCCCGCTCTCCATCATCTCCTGCATGTGCTGCTTCAACTGGCCGTCGAACAACTTGCGGTTGCCGATGCCGGTCAGCGCGTCGGTCATCGCCTCGCGCGCCGCGCTCTCGACCTGCTTGCGCAGCTCGCCGATCTCCTCGGTCGATTTCGACAGCTGCTTTTCCAGCACGTCGCTGCGGTCGATCATTTCCTGGGTTTCGACCAGGACGCGGCGCACGATCTCGCGGATGCGGTCGATCTCCTCGTTCCCGGTGTCGTCCAGGTTGGCGGCCGTCTGGTCCAGGTGCTCGCCATAGGCGCGGGCTTCCTGGCCGGCATTCGACAGCATGTTCATGGCCGAGGCGACGGCGCTTTCGATGCGCTGCGAGATCCGGCGCAGGGTTTCGGCCTGGCGGTCGACGCCGAAGAAGCGTTCGTAAAGGTCGAGGCTGATATCGGGCGAGAAATCCTGGCGATTCGACATCAGAATATTGATGGAACGTTTCAGCGACAGGTTGGAATTCGTCGCGTACGTGAACCAGACTGTAAAGTTCTCGGGGGTAGGCGGCACGTGCAGGGCTTCCATCTGGGCGATGGCACGGGCAGCAGATTTCTGGATGGCCTCAATATCGGGCTGATCCATCATTCCCCCCCGGCCCCAACAGGCCCGTCTGCCGCATAATGTGCATCGCCGTCAAATCCCCCGGTCTCACGCCTTGCTAACATATTTCCGGCAGCTTCGGCAGACAGAGGATGAGAAAAATAATATCCCTGCGCGAAGTCGCAACCTAAATCACGTAATCTTTCGGCCTGCTCGTAGGTTTCGACGCCTTCGGCTACTACCCTTAGTCCGAGATCGTGGCCAAGCTCGATGATCGAGCGCACCAAACGCAGCGCTTCGGCGGCGACTGACATGCGATTGATGAAGGAACGGTCGATCTTCAGCGCGTAGAGAGGGAATCGGTGCAGGTAGCTCAACGATGAGTAGCCGGTACCGAAATCGTCGAGCATCATCATGATGCCGCGCTGGCGCAGAGCCTCCAGCGTCTCGACTCCCGCATCGGGATCGTTCATCAGCACGCTCTCGGTGATCTCCAGCTTCAGCCGGCCCGGCGGCATGCGCAGCTTGTCGATGAGCGAAAGCAGGCGGCCGACGCCGTTGCGGGTCGCGACCTGGCGCGGCGAGAGATTGACCGAGATGCTGAGATCGTCGCCCGCCAGGCCCTGGGCGTCCCAGTTCGTGAGCAGGTCGGTGGCCTGCTCGATGGCGAACAGCCCCAGCGGATTGATCAGCCCGCTTTCCTCGGCCAGCGGGATGAAGCGTCCGGGCGGGATCAGCCCCAGCTCGCGATGGCGCCAGCGCATCAGCCCCTCGAAGCCGGTCAGGCGGTTCGAGCCGTCGGCGCCGAGCTCGACCAATGGTTGATATTCCAGGAACACCTGGCCCAGCCGTTCGGCGGCGACCAGATCGCGGCTGAGCTGGCGGCGCAGATTGGTCTCGCGCAGCAGCGCGTCGTCGAATAGATCGACCCGGCCGCCGCCATTGTTCTTGGCATTGTCGAGGGCGAGGCGCGCATTGCGCAGGAGATCGGCACCCGAGGCGGCATCGCCCAGCGTGGGCGCGGCCAGCCCGATCGAGACCGTGACCGGCATCTCCACCTCGTTGAGCAGGTAGGGATGGTTGAGGTCGGTCAGCATCGCCTCGGCCATGTCATGGGCCGCCAGGTGGTCGCTGACATTGTGCAGCCAGATGGCGAATTCATCGCTGTCGAGCCGGGCAACCGCGTCCTGAGGGCCGATGCGCTCGGCCAGATGGCGGGCGACGGCGATCAGCAGCGCGTCGCCGGCCACCGTGCCCAGGCTGTCGTTGACGCGGCGGAACTGGTCGACATTGACCAGGATGATCGCCGTGCCCCAGATCGCGGTGCCGGTATTGCGGATGTCGACGAGCTGCGAGAAGAAGGCGCGGTTCTTGACCCCGGTGAGACGATCCTCATAGGCCGCGTTGAGGAGGTTCATCTCATAGGTCTTGCGCAGCGTGACATCCGACTGCGACCCCGCCATGCGGGTGGTCTTGCCTTCGGTATTGCGGATGGCGATCGCGCGGCAATGCATCCAGGCATAATGGCCGTTGCCGTGGCGGATGCGGTACTCGGTGTCGAGCTGCGGCGCGCGGCCGGCCATATGCTCGCCGATGGCGTTGCGCAGGTGATCGATGTCGTCCGGATGGACGCGCAGCAGCCAATCGTCGAGCGCGTTGAGACGCTGGCCGGGCTCGATGCCGACGATCTCCTTCCAGCGGGCCGAATAGTAGACCGTACCGCTCGGGATGTCCCAGTCCCAGATGCCGTCATTCGAGGCGCGCGAGATCAGCGCGTAGCGCACCTCGCTCGCCAGCAGGGCCTCCTCGGTCGCCTTGCGGTCGGAGATGTCATAGAAGCCCATGAGGATGGTCGGCTCGCCCTCGAAGGTGATGGCGCGCGCCGAGACCAGGGTCCAGATCACCGTGCCGTCGCTGCTCCAGACCTCCACTTCCTGATTCTCGACCACGCCGCTGCGGCGGACCAGCTCGGCCAGCTTGTGGCCCTGCTCGGGCTGGACATAGAGCGCGTCGATCCCGTCGGCGGCATTGCGCGACAGGAGGCCGAATTGTTGATGGAAACGCTGATTGGCGAAGACGATGTGCGGGGAATCGGCACTGACCAGGATGATCGGGATCGGCAGTGCCTCGGCCAGCATCCGGAAGCGGCCGCCGCGGCGCGGGTGGCCGCGGGAACCGGTCGCGCGCAGATCCCGCACCGCATAACCGCCGGCGGCGCCTACCAGCAGCAGCAGGAGCATGGTGCCGATGACAATGAGTCCGATCGTCGCGTAGGAAAAGCTGCTGCCGAGTGCGCCGAGCGCCATCAGATGGGTGATCGCCAAACCGGTCAGCGCATTGAGGATGCCGCTGGTGAGGCCGAGCGGGCCAGGCAAGGCCACGAGCGCGCTGATCGCGGTGGCGCCGGTCATGGCGCCGACACCGAGAGTGAGGCTGGCCAGCCCCGAGGACACCCGGTCCATGTCGACCAGGCCGCGCAACGCCAGCATATGGCTGGCGGCAGTCAGGACGCCGGCGATGCCGCCGATGGCGACATACATGCCGAGGCTGCGAGTCTGCCGGTCCAGGCCGAAATTCTCGGGATTGCGGAAATAGGCCAGATGCAGGGGCAGTGTGCCCAGGACCAGTACCGCCAGCGAGCCCAGCAGATAACGCGTGTCCAGCGCCTCGAAACCCGGATGGATCAGCAGCAGCGCATCCTGGCACAGCCAGAAGCACAGACTCGCCGCCAATACGGAGAGATGCCAGTGCAGCCGACGCCGTAGCGAGACACCACCGGATGCGGCATCGGATACGGGAGGTAGGATAGGCGTGAAAGGCGTCAAATGTGCACCGATGCTGATGGCGTCCGGGACCCGGATGAATACCGTCTCTGACCTTAAGCCGTAATTGGGTTTTCCTAAATTAAAATTGACGATGTTGCTGTTCGTCCGGCGGCCGGAGCGAGAGCGCGCGGAACAGCCCTTCGGGACGGAAAACCAGCGCCAGGCACAGCAGGGCGAAGACCATCGCGTCCCGATATGCCGCGTCCATATAGGCCACCCACAACGCCTCGGCCAATCCCAGGACGAAGCCGCCGGCCACCGCGCCGCGCAGCGAGCCCAATCCACCGATCAGGGCGGCGGTCAGCGCCTGAAAGCCGAACAGGAAGCCCATGCCGGCATCGACCTCGCCATAGTCGAGGGTGATGGCGAGGCCGCTGACGCCGGCGAGTCCGGCGCCCGCCGCGACCGTCCAGCGGGTGAGTGCCTTCGTATTGACGCCGAGGAGCGCCGCCATGCCCGGATTGTCGGAGGCTGCCCGATAGATCCGGCCGAGGTGCGAGCGGGTGACGGTGAGGCTGACCACGACGCCCAGCGCCAGCGAGAGCGCCAGAATCACAATCTGGTTGTCGCCGATGACCACGGTGAAGCCATGGGCATCCCACAGCGTGCGGCGCCCGGCGAACATCCGGGCAAGCCAGAGGTCGCCCGGACCCTGGGTCACCCGCATCAGGCTCTCCAGCGTGATGCCGAGGCCGATGCCGGCGATCAGCGGCATCAGCCGGTAGGTGTCGGCAGGAGCCTGGCCGCCGCCGCCATCCTCCAGCGGTTGATAAACGGTCCGCTGGATGGCGATGCCCAGTAGCCCCGTGCACAGGATGGCGGCAAGTGCCGCGGGCACCAGCGCGGGCAGGCCGCCGGGCAATCCCGCACTGGCAGCGACGCTGGTCAGGAGGATCAGCATGAAGGCACCGAGCGTCAGCACCTGGCCATAGGCCAGCTGCATGATCCCGGTGAGCGCATAGACGAGGGAGTACCCGGCGGCGACCAGGGCCAGGATCGCGCCCATGACCAGGCCGTTGATGAGCTGCTGGGCGAGATAGGCACCGGCGATCGAGGCATCCTGCGCGGCGCCGGACGGCTGGGGGGCCAAGGCCGGCGGCATGCCGAGCGCGATCGCGGTCATGGCGAGGCGGATCGGCGGCAGGCTCACGCCGTCGATGGTCATGGCGCCGAGCCCGGGCAGGTCGCCGGCGACCTTCGGCTCACTGAAACGGCAGGAAACGTGATGGATGGCATCGTCTGGCGATTCGACGATGTCGAGCCGGACCAGGTTGGGATCGAGCCAGGCCCACCCGCCGCTATCGAGCCGTGCCGATGCCGCCGAGGGGCTGAGTTCGAGGAGGCCGAACGCCGCCTGCCGGCAGAGCTGAACCCGGTCGGGGCTGCGCGTGCAGCCGCCAAGCAGGATCAGGGCCGCGAGGCCGAAGAGGAGGAAGTGGCGGCAAAGGAGGGGGCGGGAACCCGTTCGGCAGGCGTCCCGCATCGTCCGCCCGGATAATCTAGAGCGTGGAGGGAGATGGGATCGGCATGTTGTCGATCAGCCGTGTCTTGCCAAGACGGGCCGCGACGAAGATGCGTGCCGGCCGGGCGAGGTCCGACACCGGAGCCAAAGTCTCGGCATCGCAGATCGCCAGATAGTCGATGCTGCCGAAGCCGCCCTCGATGAGCCGGGCGATGGCCCGGTCGACGATTTCGGGAAAGGGAGCTTCGCCACGCGCCGCCGCATCTGCGGTCTCACGCAGCACCTGCGGCAGCAACGCCGCCTGGGCTCGTTCGGTGGGAGCCAGATAAAGATTGCGCGAGGAGAGCGCCAACCCGTCGGCTTCGCGCACCGTCGGTACGCCAATGATCTCGCAGGGCAGGTCCAGATCCCGCGCCAGGCGCTTGATGACCTGGAGCTGCTGATAGTCCTTCTCGCCGAAATAGGCCTTGTCGGCGCCGGTCTGGTTCAGAAGCTTGGTGACGACGGTGGCCACGCCCTGGAAATGGCCGGGACGATGGGGAGCGCACAGCCCATCGGTGACATTAGCGACCGAGACCGTGGTCGCAAAGCCCTCGGGATACATCTCTTCCGGTGTCGGCAGCCAGACGAGCGCGACGCCCAGCGTCGACAGTTTCTCCATGTCCTGGGTTTCGCGCCGCGGATAGGCCCCGAAATCCTCGTTCGGTCCGAATTGGGTCGGGTTGACGAAGATGGTGACGATCACCCGATCGCATTCGCTCTGCGCGCGGCGCACCAGGGTCAAGTGCCCCTCGTGCAGGGCGCCCATGGTCGGGACCACGCCAATGGTCTTGTGCTCGCGCTTCCAGCGTTCGACGGTGCCGCGCAGCGCGACGCGGCTGCGGGCGACGGTGGGCAATCCCTTGATTCCGGTCGGGCTGGGTTTCGCGGATATTGCTGCCGACATCGTTCCTACTCCGAGAAGGGCTCCTCCGGCGGAAGACCCCTACTTGTCCAACGCCCGCGACTATAGGCGCTTTCCATCGCCACACCTACGCGCGGCGGAGCTTCCTGCCATGACGGAAGCTTCCTTGTCGCCATGCTTATCGGGCAAGGCCGGCTACAATCCAACCGATTCGTGCAGGTCTACTCCGCTGTCGCCGAGGCGATGAGTTTTTCCGAAGCGTTAGGCTGGACTTGGCGTAGCGCGGAAAGTGCGACATAGCCGAGCGAGCCATCGTCGAGATCGATGGCCACCCAGCCGGTGGCGGCGTTGCCGCCCGACAGCACGCGCTGTCCCCGTCGCAGGGTGGCGATGACCTGCTTGCCGTCGGCCGGCCCGGTAAGGATCGGTGCCTCCGCCCGTGCGACATAGGCGGTCGCCGTGACGATCGATGCGGCCGGCATCACGACGGATACGCCAGGTGTGGCGACGGCCTTCTCCGATACCTGGGGCGCCGGTACTTGCGCACAGGCGCTGAGACCGAGGGCCAGGAGGAGGGGAAAGAAAGGTCGAGGAAGGTGCGTGCGCGCCATCGTCGTCTATCTCGCTGCTTTGCTGCCTGAGGCGCCAGATATCCAGCGATCTGGTTAACAATTCGTCTAACGCCGCTTCTTCTTCATTCGTGAGCGGGCATCTGCGGCTCGTCCGCCGAACATTGCCGGACCATCCAGTCGATAAAGATGCGGACACGCGGCGATAATTGGCGGTTGCGGGGATAGAGGATCGACACCGGCGCCCTGGGTAACGTCCAGTTGGCCAGGACCTCGACCAAGCTGCCTTCGCGAAGGTCGTGCCCGACGTGGAAGCGCGGCATTTGGGCCAGGCCCAAGCCGAGCCGGACACCGAGCAGGAAGCTTTCCGTCCCGGTAACCGAGAATGGCGCCGGCATGGGAATGTTACGGATGCCGGTGGATTCGACGAACTCGAAGGGTGCCAGCGCGCCCGTTGTGATGGACCTCAATCCGACGGCACGGTGATGGGCGAGATCCTCCAGAGATTGGGGGCACCCCCATCTATCGAGATAGGCCGGCGCCGCGCAGGTCAGGCGATCGAGCATGATCACGGTCCGCGCGACCATCTCGCTATCCGGCAAGGCCCCATAGCGAAGGACGCAGTCGACGCCTTCGCGCACGACATCCACCCAACGGTCGCTCTCGCTCATCGCAAGTTCGATTCCGGGATAGCGATCGAAGAAGTCCGGCAGTGACGGCATCAGGAAATGCCTGGCCAGCGTGCCCTGGACCTCGATCCGCAGCATGCCCTTCGGCTCCGCTCCGCTGAAGGCGCCTTCGGCATCTTCGATATCGTCGAGGATGGCGACGCAGCGTCTATAATACGCCTCGCCATCGAGCGTCGGCCGGACGACACGCGTGGTCCGCTGCAAGAGGCGCACGCCCAACCGCTGCTCCAGGTCCTGGATGACCTGCGTCGCGGTCGAGCGGGGCAATCCCAAGTCGTTCGCAGCCTGAGTGAAGCTGCGCCGATCGACGACGCGGGTGAATAGCCGCATGGCATCGAGACGGTCCAAGGCCGATCTCCATTGTTCGCCTTATTGGAATAGTGATGCTGATTCTAGCAAGATTATTCAGAAGAGAATAGTCGGTACATCAGTCTCATCCGTTGGGTCATCACCGACGGTCACGAAACAGAGGAGACAGGCTATGAGCAAGGACACGAACAAGGTTGCGATCGTCACCGGCGCGTCGCGCGGCATTGGTGCGGAGATCGCCGAACGTCTGGCCCGTGATGGCTTCACGGTCATCGTGAACTATGCCGGTGGCGTCAAAGATGCCGAGGCGCTGGTGACGAAGATCGAGGCCGCAGGCGGCCAGGCCATCACGGCGCAGGCCGATGTCAGCGATGCCGGCGCTGTCGCCCGGATGTTCGATGCGGCGCAGGCGGCTTTCGGTGGCGTCGATGTCGTCGTCAACAATGCCGGCATCATGAAGCTGGCGCCGATCGCGGATGCCACGGACGCGCTGTTCGACGGGCAGATCGCCGTCAATCTCAAGGGCACTTTCAACACTCTGCGCGAGGCGGCGAAGCGCCTGCGTGAAGGTGGCCGGATCATCAACCTGTCGTCCAGCGTCGTCGGGCTCTACCAGCCGGGCTATGCCGTCTATGCCGCGACCAAGGCCGGCGTCGAGGCCATGACTCATGTGCTGGCCAAGGAGCTGCGCGGCCGCGACATCACGGTGAATGCGGTTGCGCCCGGCCCGACCGCGACGGCGCTGTTCCTTGACGGCAAGCCGCAGGCGGTGATCGACAATCTGGCCAAGCTGGCGCCGCTGGAGCGCCTGGGCCAGCCCGCGGACATCGCTGCCGCCGTGGCATTTCTGGCCGGTCCGGACGGTGCCTGGATCAACGGCCAAGTGCTGCGCGCCAATGGTGGCATCATCTGAGCGCCTCTTCTGGATCAGCCCCCAAATCGGCTAACGCCCGAAAGGAATTCATCATGTCCAAGAAGATCATCCTCATCACCGGCGCTTCCAGCGGCTTCGGCCGCCTCACCGCCGAAGCCCTGGCCAAGGCCGGGCACACGGTCTATGCCTCCATGCGTGACGTCGCCGGCCGCAATACCGGCAACGCCGCCGAGATGAAGGCGATGTCGGCGCGCGATAACGTCGACCTCCGTCCCCTTGAGCTCGACGTGCAGTCGGAAGCCTCGGCCGAGGCCGCGGTCGAGAAGGTGATGGCCGAAAGCGGCCGCATCGACGTGCTGGTCCATAATGCCGGGCATATGATGTTCGGCCCGGCGGAAGCCTTCACTCCGGAGCAGTTCGCGCAGCAATACGACGTCAACGTGCTTGGGACGCAGCGGGTCAACCGGGCGGCGTTGCCTCATATGCGGCGGCAAAGGCAGGGATTGCTGGTCTGGGTGTCGAGCAGCAGTTCGGCCGGCGGCACGCCGCCCTATCTGGCCCCCTATTTCGCGGCCAAGGCAGGGATGGACGCGCTGGCGGTCCTTTATGCTCGGGAACTGGCCCGTTGGGGCATCGAGACGTCGATCGTCGTCCCGGGCGCCTTCACTAAGGGCACCAATCACTTCGCCCATTCCGGCCGCCCGGCCGATGAGGCGCGCCTGGCCGAATATGAGGCTGGTCCCTATAAGGGCTTCGGCGAGCAGGTGCAGGAGGCGTTCGCCGCCATCGTCCCGGATGATGCGGATGTATCGGGGGTGGCCGATGCCATTGTCGAGGTCGTGGACATGCCCTTCGGTCAGCGCCCGTTCCGCCTGCACTACGATCCGACCCAGGATGGCGCGGATGTCGGCTTCACCGTGCTCGACAGGCTGCGCGCCGAGATGCTGCACCGGGTCGGCCTGTCGGATCTGCTGAAGCCGGCCAAGCTGGTTTGACATCTACCGAGGCGGTTGCTCATGGGCGCCGCCTCGTTTCGCTCTCAATGAGCGGGCGTCACCCGGCGGAAGGTCAGGTTGATGCGCTCGGGGCCCAGGATCGGGTGCGGTTCGGGGCCAAGGCGGTCGATGCCGTGATAGACGAAGCGCGCCGGGCCGCCGAAGACGACGATATCGCCATGGACAAGGCGCACGGATCTGGTCGGGCCGCCGCGAGCGAGCCCGCCGACGCGGAAAACGGCGTCGACGCCCAGCGAGACCGAGACGATCGGCTGGTCGGGCGCGGCCTCGTCCTGATCGCGATGGGCGCCCATGCGGCTGCCGGGATGGTAAAGGTTGATGAGGCAGGCCTCGGGGGCGAAACCGTCGAACCCCGCCTCGGCCGCGGCGCGGCTGGCCAGATCCATGAAGGTCGCCGGCATGGCGGGCCAGGGCCGCCCGGTCAGGGGGTCGGTCGGCTCATAGCGATAGCCCGCGCGGTCGCTGACCCAGCCGAGCGGCCCGCAATTGGTGAGCGCCGCCGACATCTTCTGGCCGCCGGGTGTCGTCATCCGGCGCGGCGGAGCCGCCGCCATGACATGCCTGGCCTCATTGATCAAAGCCTCGTCCAGCCTATGCCGCACGCTCCAGCCGGGTAGCAGCACCATGCCGGGGGTGAGCACGATCGGAGCGGCGTCGAGCGCGGAGAAGAGCGAGGTCATCGATTTAGCCGTCCATCGCGAAGCTGATGCCGGGATCGATCAGGCGCTGCAGGCGTTGAGCCGCCAGCCGGGCGAAGCGCAGCGACACCGCCTTGCGTCGGGCGGGGGCGAGGTTCTCCAGCCGGGCCGGCCTCACGATGGCGGCACCGAAGGCATCGGCGCGTATCAGGCCGCAACTGTCCGGGATCAGCATGTCGGGAAAACTTTCCGGCACGGCGAAATAGAGGTGGTCGCAGAAGCCGCGATACTCCTCCCATTTCCGATCGGTGCGGAAATCCTCGATCGAGCTCTTCACTTCGATGATGGTGAGAATCCCGGTGCGGTCCATCGCCAGTATGTCGGCGCGCCGGCCATTCGCCAGCGTCACTTCCGTCAGCACCGCTTGGCCCATCAGGGCGAAGGCCCGGCATACGCCACGCGCCAGGATCACGCCGGGAGCTGCGCTGGAGGGAACAACGTTGGGTATCGTCGGCGCCGGAAAATCGCTCATTGATCGCAGTTTATCAGGGATTAAAGGCTGGCTTCAGGCATAAAACGTCTTGCTCTCCGCGTCATCCATCGCAAAACATGCGCGGGCTGAAACCAACGCGCCCTTCAGGGAGACCGCATGCACCGTCTGAACCGCCAGTTCCTCTCCGACGTCTGGAAATTGGCTAAGCCCTTCTGGGTCTCCGAAATACGCTGGAAGGCGAGGGGGCTTTTGGCCGCGGTCGTGGCGCTCAACCTGTTTCAGGTGGCGTTGAACGTCCGCCTGAACCTGTGGCGCAACGATTTCTACAACGCGCTGCAGGCCTATGACCTGCACACCGTTCTCTACCAGCTGGTGATCTTCATCATCATCGCGACGCTGTTCGTCGCGGACGCGGTCTATGCCCAGTATCTGCAACAGATGCTGCAGATCCTTTGGCGGCGATGGCTGGTCAATCACTATCTGGATTCCTGGCTCGCCCATAAAGCCTATTACCGGATGCAGCTTATCGACGGCGGCACCGATAACCCCGACCAGCGTATTTCGGAAGACCTGAACACCTTTCCGCTGAACTCGCTGAACCTGACGCTCGGGCTGATGAATTCGATCGTCACGCTGTTCTCGTTCCTCAGCATCCTGTGGACGATCTCGGGCGCATTGACCGTCCCGCTGGGCAGCGGTCATAGCGTCACCATCCCGGGCTATGCGCTCTGGGTCGCGATCATCTACGCCGCCATCGGTTCCTATCTGACCATCAAGGTCGGCAACCCCCTGGTGCAGCTCTTCTTCAACCAGCAGCGCTTCGACGCCGATTTCCGTTATTCGATGGTACGCCTGCGCGAGAATGCCGAGAGCATCGCCTTCTTCGCCGGCGAGGCGCGCGAGCGCGGCGTATTCATCGGTTTCTTCAGCTGGGTGTTCGACAATTATTGGCGGCTCATGAAGCAGCAGAAGCTGCTGACCTGGTTCACTTCCAGCTACAACCAGGCGGCCGTGCTGGTGCCGGTCGGCATGGCGTTGCCGCTCTATTTCTCGAAGAAGATCGCGCTCGGCGGCTTCATGCAGTTGCTCGAGGCCTTCGGCCAGGTGCAATCGGCCTTGTCCTGGATCGTCAACGCGTATGTGGACATCGCCAATTTTCAAGCCATCGTCGTCCGTCTCACCACCTTCCGCCGCCATATGGAGGATGTCGTGCCGACGGAAGAGGAGCATATGGCGATACGCTTCACCGCCAATGACGACGGCTTTGCCGTGCGGCACCTGCATTTGAAGCTGCCCGACGGTCGTACCCTGCTCGACAACATCTCCCTGGCAGTGCCGAAGGGACATATGGTGCTGCTCACCGGGCCGTCGGGCACCGGCAAGAGCACGCTGTTGCGGGCCGCCGCTCATCTCTGGCCCTATGCCGAGGGCGAGATCGCCGCCAGTTTCCAGCGGCCGTTGTTCATGCCGCAGCGCGTCTATATGCCGATCGGCACGCTACGCGACGTCGTGCTCTATCCGCACGGCGCCACGGACACGACCGACCAGGAGGTGGTGGACGCGCTTACCCGCGTCGGCCTCGGCGATTTTGCCGATGAGCTGCACAGCCACGACAACTGGGCCTATCGTCTGTCGCTTGGCGAGCAGCAGCGGCTCAATTTCGCGCGCATCCTGGTGCAGAACCCGGACGGCGTGTTCATGGACGAGGCGACCGCGGCGCTCGACGAGACCGCCGAAAGCGAACTCTATGCCATCCTGCGTACATTGCCGGAGCGGCCGACCGTGCTCTCGGTCGGCCATCGTTCGACCTTGAAGCCGTTCCATGACACGGTGTTCGATCTGTCGCAGCTCAAGCCGGCGCTGGGCGTGCCGGTGTAGGATGGGGGATCAGGCCGCCGCGTAGATGCGGCGGCTGAGGTCCAGGCCGCCGAGCTGTGCCTCTTCTTGACGGCGAATGATGCCGTCGCCAAGCTCGAGGGGCAAGGCGGCCGCACTGGTGACGGCGTAATCCGCATGGATCCCGAGGTCGAGATATTGGACCCGCGCCGGATCCTCGCCCGGCATGGCAATGCCGGTGGGATGGGCGTGGGCGAAGCCGAAGCGGCTGTAATAGACATGATCGCCGACCAGCACGACCAGCCGATGGCCGGAATCCCGCGCCATGCGCAGGCTCTGGCGGATGAGGTTGCCGCCGAGGCCGGAGCGCCGATGCGGATCGTCGACCGCGACCGGGCCCAGCAGCAGGGCCGGGGTTGCGCCGATCAGGATCGGCCAATAGCGGATGGTGCCGACGATGTGGCCTTCTTCGCGCGCGACGAGGCACAGATCGACGATGGGCGCCAGCTGAGTGCGGAAACTGTAGGAACGCTTGGCGTGCCGGTCAGCGCCGAAGGCGCGGTCGAGCAGGGCTTCGATGTCCGGCAGGTCCAGGGGATGTTCGGGCTCGATCTCGGTCATAGGTTCTATTCTTCCCGCCTCCGATCATGGCGGCGCATTGTGGCGAAAGGTTGAAGGCCAACCGGATCGCTCAGGCGGGGGAACAGGAGCAGCGTCTCGTCGCGCGACCTGCGCCCGCCGGCATCCGGACGGCGAAGCACGGATACGAGGCATCGCATCCGAAGTTCGTTCGTCGTCGTGAAGGGCAAAGCAGCATGGCCGTTGACAT
Organism: Allostellaceae bacterium; assembly: GCA_035491935.1. Lineage (GTDB taxonomy): Bacteria > Pseudomonadota > Alphaproteobacteria > ATCC43930 > CGMCC-115725 > DATJJW01. The sequence goes on from DATJJW010000034.1 coordinate 17,604, forward strand.
TAGTTGTTGCTGGCGGCGGAAAAATGCGGTTAACCAGTGTTGCTGTCAAGCTGGCGGGCATGCAACCCGGCCAAGGCTGAAGCGTGATCGACGCAGAAGGCGCCCTACTGCGGAAGGTGGATTTCCCACGAAATCCGCCCCGCGTCCCTTCTTGCGTCATGGACCACAATTGATTTATAGCGATGAGACGCTAGGCGTCTATGGGGGCAAAAGTGTCTATTTGTAAGACCTTGCACGGTGTTGTTGCAGCAGTTTCTCTGGCTGTGGCACCGCTCTCGGCCAATGCTGCTGCATGTTATACGCAAAAGGAATGGGAAGCGGCGCACGTCCAGGTGCTGCAGCGGACATTGCAGGTGGCCGCTCTCGAATGCGCCAATGTGCCGGGCCGCAACTACGATGCCCAGTACAATGAATTCATTGCCCGCTTCACGACGCAGATTCGCCAGAACGGCGTCTATCTGCGCTCGCATTTCCAGCGGGTCTACGGCAGGTCCGGCCAGACCTACCTCGATCGCTTCATCACGAGCCTTTCCAACGAGGCCTCGGCGAAGAGCATGAACTCGAACACCTTCTGTGCCGACTCGGCCGCGGTGTTCAAGGCGGCTCTGGCCATCGAGCCGAAGCAGTTGCCGACCGTGGCGCTGCAGACCGTGACCGACGACAGTGAGATCGGCACGCTGTGCCACACTGCCGCGCCGAAGAAGGCCGTGAAGTCGAAGAAGGTGGTCGCACACAAGAAGGCGACCACGACGAAGAAGGTGGTCGCGGAGTAACACGCGACCGAAGCTCGGGGGAGCGTCGGCGGGCGGCTTCGATGTGAAGCCGCCCGCGCATTACCTGTATCCGTCCCGATCCAAGATCGAGACTCTGCCGATCCTGATCTGAACCGACAAAGGCCGTTGCCGTGACCGCTCCGCGTATCCTTGGGCGCGCTGTCGTGCTGGGGCTGGTGATCGCCATCGGCGCCTTCGCCATCGATATGTACATACCGGGATTTGCTGCGATCGCCCGCGATCTCAAGACCGATCCCGGTACCGTGCAGCAGAGCATGACCAGCTATTTCCTGGCGCTGGCGGTGGGGCAGGTGATCTATGGCCCGATCTCCGATACGGTCGGCCGCCGCCTGCCGCTGTTCTGCGGTCTGGGCCTGTTCGTCCTGGCCTCGATCGGCGCGGCGCTCTGCCAATCGATCGAATTGCTGATCGTCGCCCGATTCGTGCAAGGTCTGGGCGCGGCGGCGACAGCCGTCATTCCGCTCGCCATCATCCGTGACGAGCATACCGGGCCGGCCGCCGCGCGCCTGCTTTCGCTGGCGATCCTGGCTCTCAGCATCTCACCGGTGCTGGCACCGGTATTCGGGGGCTTCCTGGCGGAGTATTTTTCGTGGCGGCTGATCTTCGTCGTGCTGATCGCGATATGCCTGGCCGTCGTCGCGCTGATCCTCGTGGCATTGCCGGAGACGCTGCCGCCACGGCGCCGGGTCAGCGCCCATCCGCGCGCCATCGCGTCCACTTACCTCATGCTGCTGGGTTCGCGGCGTTTCATGGCGCCGATCATGGCGGCGGCTTTCGCCCAGGCCGTGTTGTTCGTGTTCATCTCAGCCTCGCCCTTCGTCTTCGTGACCTTGCACCGGGTGTCGCCGACATTCTACGGCATGCTCTTCGCGCTCCACGCCATGAGCCTGATCGGCATCACCCAGTTCAATGCGCCCATGATGCGCTATTTCGGCGCCTGGCGGCTGATCGGCATCGGCGCGGTGGTGCTGAGCCTGGCGGGGCTGGTACTGATCGGCCTGGTCGCTTCCGGCATGACGTTGCTTTGGCCGCTGGTCGCGCTGACCATCACCATGTTCCTGGCCATGGGGCTGGTGATGGCGCCGTCATTCCTCACCGCGATGGAACCGTTCGGCGAGGTCGCGGGCGCCGCCGCCGCGATCGGTGCCGGCTTCGAATTCTGCTGCTCCTCGGTAACCGTATTCATCATGGGGCTGTGCGCCGACGGCAGTGCCCGGCCGATGACCGGCTTCATGGCCTTCTCCGCCTGCATGGCGCTGATCGGCTGGCTGCTGATCCCGCGCGACTCGGTGCAGGAAGTGGCGGCCTAAGGCTCCTCCAATCCAACGACCGTGTGGATGTCGCGGATCTCCTGCAGCGGATAGTCCAGCTCGGTCGCCGGGTTGTATTGCCGCACGAACAGGTTGGTCTCGCTACGGCGGACGAATTCCTTGATCAGCACCACATCGTCGCGCTTGGTCACCACGACTCCGGCCCCCAGCTGCGGCGGCTTGAACGGATTGACGTGCAGCAGCTGGCCCTGGCGGAAGCGCGGGAACATGCTGTCGCCGACCATGTAGATGGCATAGGCATCCTGGACATGGGATAGCGCCCGTGGGCAGGGGATGAAGTCGATCGGCCCGTCGCGTAGGAACATCTCCTGATCATTGCCGCCACGCGCGGCGCTGCGCACCGGGATCAGGTGGCGCGGGTCGCGGAACGCCGCCGTCGGACCAGGAATGACCTCGCCGCCGGGTAACGGACCGCTTGGCGCCGGTTCCTGGGGCAGCAGGTCGCCTGGCTCGATGCCCAGCGCCTCGGCCAGGCGGATCATCCAGTCGATGGTCATCCGCGCATGGCCCTTTTCCAGCTTGTTGATCTGGGAGGCGGTGGTGCCTGCCGCCTCGGCCAGCGCCTGCATCGTCAGGCCCGCCCGGTCGCGGAACAGCTTCAGCCGGTTGTCGCTCATCGTCTCTCGGGTCCTTTCCCAGGTCGGGCGCGGGCTCCAGCCCATGTCAAGAGATATGTCTAATTTAGACATAAAATATCCAAAATGTTTACGCTTGTCAGGTCAATTCGGACATGTTCTATATATGTTCTCATTTGACCAATCCAGGGGAGTATCGCCCGTGAAAACTGCCGTCCAGATTGCCGCCGCTAGGCCGGCCGATGCCAAGAAGATCGGCGCGCATAAGGGGCATGTCCTGGCCCGCAAGGCCGATATGCCAACCGAGGAACGCTGCCGCCAAGCTCCGGTCGTGGTCGTCGAGGAGCGCGATCCGGAAGGCTGGCCGATCGTCCATGCCCGTGCCGTCGACACGCTGACCCGCCTGGTCAGGAACGGCATGATCTCGCCGGCCTGGGCCGCCGCCGGCAGCCGGTTCCGCCACGATTATCACGCGGCGCATTACCAGTCGCTCTCGGCCGTCGATCTTACCCGCGAGCGCGGCGCCGGCGGGCGTGAGAAGGTCGTCGGCACCATCGAGGATGCGCGTCAGCGGGTCTATGAGGCACTGAGCCAGCTCGGCGGCATGAGCGCCCCGGCCGGCTCCATCGTCTGGCATGTCATCGGCGGCGAGATGAGTCTGCGCGACTGGTCGCTGCGCCAGGTCTGGGGGTCCGGCCGCACCATCCGGCAGGAGGTCGCGACCGGCATCCTGATCGGCGCGCTGGGCGCGCTCAGCGGGTATTACGCCAATCTGGCACGGGTGAAATCGCGGAGGGATGCCACGCGCTGACGGGACGCGTTGACCGCAGGCGTTTGGCGGTTGCGGCGGAGGGCGGCGGGGCATTACAACGGCGGACCATGCCGTGCGACCCGACCGCCCCCGACCTCACCATCGCCCTTGCCGATGCCGCCGCGACCGAGCGGCTGGGCCGGAATCTCGCAGGGCTTGCGGCGCCGCGCGACGTGCTGGCGCTCCATGGCGATCTCGGCATGGGCAAGACGACGCTGGCCCGCGCCTTCGTGCGCCAGGCGACCGGCTTTGCTGACGAGGAAGTGCCGAGCCCGACCTTCACCCTGGTCCAGACCTATGACACGCGCATCGGAACCGTCTGGCACATCGACGCCTATCGCCTGAAGCATCCGGACGAAATCTGGGAGCTGGGCTTCGAGGAGGCGCTGGCCGACGGCATCCTGGTCATCGAATGGCCGGAGCGCCTGGGCGCTCATCTGCCGCAGCGCCGGCTCGATATCCATCTCGATGCGGCGGATGCGGGACGTCGTGCGCGGCTGTTCTCGAATGCGACCGACTGGTCCGAACGTTTGACGCATCTGGAGCCGGCAATATGAGCAGGGCGGCATGAGCGAACAGGAAGGGCGGCGCGCCGAATTCCTCACGGGCGCCGGCTGGGGCCTGGCGGAAATCCAGCCCTTGGCCGGCGATGCCTCGTTCCGCCGCTATTTTCGGCTCCGCGACGGTGAGCGCAAGGCGATGCTGATGGATGCGCCGCCGCCGGTCGAGGATGTGCGGCCGTTCCAGCGTATCGCCCGGCTACTGCACCAGTTGGATTATTCCGCACCGCTGATCCTGGCCGGCGATCCCGCCGGCGGCTTTCTGCTGCTGGAGGATCTGGGCGATGCGACCTACACGCGGCTGATCGAGGCCGGCGCCGACGAGCGGATGCTCTATCTGCTGGCGACCGATCTGCTGGCCGACATGCATGCCCGCTTCGACCTTGGGCCCGCCAAGGACGTGCCGGCCTATAGCGACCAGCGCCTGCTGGACGAGGCGGCGCTGCTGACCGACTGGTTTCTGCCGGCGGCGACCGGCAATCCCACCGATCCCGACATCCGCGCCGATTACCTCGCGCGCTGGGCGGCGGTGCTGCCCTTGGCCCGTACCGTGCCGGACAGCCTGACCTTACGCGACTACCACATCGACAACCTGATGTATCTGGAGGAGCGGCCGGGCCTGCGCGCCTGCGGGTTGCTCGATTTCCAGGATGCGGTGATCGGCCCCGTCGCCTACGACCTCGTCTCGCTGATCGAGGATGCGCGGCGCGACATCGGGCCTGAGATCGTGGCCGCCTGCCGCGCGCGCTATCTCGAACGCAGCCCCGGTATCGATGCGGCGGCCTTGGATCGCTCGCTCGCGATATTGGGCGCGCAGCGCCATGCCAAGGTCATCGGCATCTTCTGCCGGCTGATGAAGCGCGACGGCAAGCCGGGCTATCTGCGCCATCTGCCACGGCTCTGGCGCCTGATCGCCCGTGGCCTGGAGCATCCGGACCTGGCCGATATGCGCGCCTGGTTCGAGACCCATGTGCCGGCGCCATTGCGGACGATCCCCGAATCGTTGCAAGCATCGGCGTCCACTCAGCTAGGTATTCGGAGTCCCGCATGATCCGCCCTCGTTCCGGAATGGTCCTGGCTGCCGGGCGCGGCGAGCGGCTCAGGCCCCTGACCGACAATCTCCCGAAACCTCTGGTGCAGATCGACGAGCGGACGATGCTCGATCATGCCATCGACCGGCTGGTCGCCGTCGGCATTGAGCGGGTCGTGGTCAATGTCCATTACCTGGCCGACCAGATCATCGAGCATCTGAAGCCGAGGCATGATGTCGAGATCGTCATATCGCGCGAGGATAAGGTGCTGGAGACCGGCGGCGGCGTCACCAACGCGCTGACGCTCCTGGGCGACGAGCCCTTCTTCGTGCTGAATGGCGACAGCTTCATCCTCAATGGCAAGGCGAGCGCACTCGACCGGCTGGCCGAGGCTTATGACCCGGACAATGTCGATGCGGTGCTGCTGCTCCAGCGCACGGCCTCCGCGGTGGGATATGACGGCGAGCGCGGCGACTTCCTGCTCGACCAGATGGGCCGACCGACGCGCCGTACCGCCACGGATGTCGCGCCCTATGTCTTCGCCGGCGTGCAGCTGCTGTCGCCCAAGCTGTTCCGGGACGTGCCGGCCGGGCCGTTCTCGCTCAACGTGATCTATGATCGCGCGGCCGAATCCCAGAGGCTGTTGGCCCTCGTCCATGACGGCGAGTGGTACCATGTCGGCACGCCCGATGGGCTGGAGACGGTACGCGCCCAGCTCGCGATCCGCCGCACGGAGCGCTGATCCGGTGGCGGCCGAGCAAAAAAGCCGGCCTGCCGTCTTCACCATCCCGGCCGACCGGCCCTTCTTCAACACGCTGATCGCCGGGCTGGTCGATGGTTCGCCCACCGATTTGGCCGCCGTCACCATCCTGCTGCCGTCGCGCCGCGCCGCCCGCGCCTTGCGCGAGGCGTTCCTGGCGCAATCGGGCGGAACCCCGATGCTGCTGCCACGCATGGCGGCCTTGGGCGATATCGATGCCGAAGAGATCGATCTTGCCGGCGGCGATGTGATCGCGGGCGAGGCGGATCTGTTGCCGGCGATCAGCGACACGCGGCGGCTGTTCCTGCTTTCGCGCCTGATCATGGCCTGGGGGCGACGGCGCGACGGCAGCGCCATCCTGCCGGCCCAGGCGGCGGCACTGGCCCGCGACCTTGCCAAGCTCATCGACCAGGCTCATGTCGAGCGGCTGGGCTTCGGGGGGCTGCAGACGCTGGTGCCCGTGGAACTCGCCCGGCATTGGCAGGTGACGCTCGATTTCCTCGCCATCGTGACCGAGCATTGGCCGGCGATGCTGGCCGATGAAGGCGTGCTCGACCCCGCCGACCGCCAGAACCGCTTGCTCGATGCCCAGCGTGCGCTATGGCGCGGACGCCCGCCCACTCATCCGGTGATCGCGGCGGGCTTCGCCGGCGCCAGCCCGGCCGTGGCCGATCTCCTCTCCTTGGTGGCGGTGCTGCCCCAGGGCCAGGTCGTGTTGCCCGGTGTCGACACGAGCGCCGATGCCGAGCTGTGGCAGGCGGTCCGCGACGACGCCACCCACCCGCAGCATGCTCTGGCCCGGCTTATCGACCATCTGGGCTTGGCCTACGAGGATCTGCCGGTCTGGGGCGGCATTGCCGGCAAGCGGCCGCAGCGTCTGGCGCTCGCCCGCGAGATCATGCGGCCGGCGGCAATCAGCGAGAGATGGCGGGATCTGGGGCGCGATTTGGGCCATGGGGGCGGGCAGGATCTGGCCACCGCACTCCAGGGCCTCGCCCGCATCGACTGCGCCGGGCCGCAGGACGAGGCGACGACCATCGCGCTGCTGCTGCGCGAGAGTCTGGAGGATCCGGACCAGACGGCAATGCTGGTGACGCCAGACCGCGGCTTGGCTCGCCGGGTTGCGGCCGAGCTCAGGCGCTGGAAGATCGATATCGACGATTCCGCCGGCACGCCCTTGAATCGCACGCCGCCGGGCCTCTTCCTGCGTCTCATTGCCGAGGCGGTGCTGGAGGATATGGCGCCGGTGCCGCTGCTGGCGCTGCTGAAGCATCCGCTGGCCGCCGGCGGCATGGCGGTGCCCGAATTCCGCGCCCTGGTGCGCCGGCTGGAGCTGGCGGTGCTGCGCGGACCCCGGCCGGCGCCGGGGCTGGAAGGCTTGCGCCGCGCGGTGGCCGGCAAGGCTACGGAGCTGGTGCTGTTCGTCGAGCGTATAGTCGAGGCGCTGGAGCCGTTGACTCTAGATCAGCAGGTGCAGGTATCCCTAGCCGACGCCCTGGCCGGTCATATCCGCACCGCCGAAGCTTTGGCGGCCAGCGACGTCACGGCCGGTGCCGAGCGTCTTTGGGCCGGGGAGGCTGGCGAGGCGTTGGCGCTGGTCGTGACCGAGATCCATGAGGCTGCGCGCGACTTTCCGCCCTTGGCGCCGCGCGATTATCCGATGCTACTGGAAACCTTGCTCGCCGGCCGGGTCGTGCGCCCGCGCTTCGGCAAGCATGCCAGGCTGCGTATCTTCGGCACGCTGGAAGCACGGCTGCAGCAGGCGGATTTCGTCATCATGGCCGGCTTGAACGAAGGCTCCTGGCCCGGCGATGCCGGCCACGATCCTTGGATGTCGCGGCCGATGCGGCGCGATTTCGGCCTGCGTCCGCTGGAGGCGCAGATCGGCCTCGCCGCCCATGACTTCGCCGGCGCCCTGTTGGCGCCCCGCGTCGTGCTGACCCGCTCGCTCAAATCCGAGGGCGCGCCGACCGTACCGTCGCGCTGGCTGTTGCGGCTGGACACGGTGCTGAAGGCTTGTGGCCTGGCCCTGCCGCCGGCACCGCCGCATGCGGCCTGGGCACGGTTGATCGACCGACCGACAGAAGCGCCCGAACCCTGCCAGCCGCCGGCTCCGTGCCCACCGGTGGCAGCCCGGCCGCGCTCGCTCTCGGTTACCGAGATCGAGACCTGGATGCGTGATCCCTATGCGATCTATGCCCGCCATGTCCTGGATCTCCGCGCCATCGATCCGATCGACGCCGATCCGGGCGCGGCGGAGCGCGGTACCTTCATCCATGCCGCACTCGACCGTTTCATCAGAGCCTATCCCAAGGCACTGCCGGCGGATCCGCTCGACAAGCTTTTGGCATTCGGCCGGCAGGCTTTCGGCGAGAGCCTGGACCGGCCGGGCGTCTGGGCCTTCTGGTGGCCGCGTTTCGAGCGCATCGCTGCCTGGGTCGTGGAGGAGATGGCGCGGCGCCGAGGCATGATCGCGGCCGCGACGGAAGCCAAGGGCAGCATCGAACTGGATGGGCCGGCCGGCACCTTCATTCTGCGTGCCAAGGCCGACCGTATCGATTTGACCCCGACCGGCGAGCTGGTCGTCATCGACTACAAGACCGGCCGGCCGCCCAGTACGCGCGAGATCCAGGCGGGCCTGGCACCGCAATTGCCACTGGAGGCGCTGATCGCCGAACAGGGTGGCTTCGCCGATGTCGAGGCGGCTGAGGTGGTGGCGCTCGAATTCTGGCGCCTGTCCGGCGGCGATCCGGCCGGCGAGGTGATCTATGCCGGCGATGCCGCCCATCCGCCTGCGGTGCTGGCGGGGGAGGCGCGGGCAGGCCTGATGGCGCTGGTAGCCGCCTTCGACGATCCGGCCACACCCTATCTCGCCCGGCC
>DATJJW010000035.1:0-17486 GCA_035491935.1 Allostellaceae bacterium
GCGATCAGAGCGTGCTTCATGAAATATCCTCCAAGAAACGAAACGGGAACCTTCGGCTTCGGAACATAAATCGAACACCGAATCGTCCGCAAGTGCTTTTTGGCGATCGAACGGTTACAGACGTCGAGGCGCAATAAAAAACCCGGCGCTGGAAGGCGCCGGGTTCTCTCGATCGATCCCGGGGATCGTTTAGTTCTTCGACTTGTCGACCAAGCGGTTCTTGGTGATCCAGGGCATCATGGCGCGCAGCTTCTCGCCGACTTCCTCGATCTGGTGCTCGGCCTGACGGCGGCGGGTCGCCTTGAAGCTCGCCTGGCCGGCCTTGTTCTCCAAGACCCAGTCGCGGGCGAAGCGGCCGGACTGGATGTCGTCCAGCACGCGCTTCATCTCGGCCTTGGTCGCATCGGTGATGATGCGCGGGCCGGTCTTGTAGTCACCGTATTCGGCGGTGTTCGAGATCGAGTAGCGCATGTTGGCGATACCGCCCTCATAGATGAGGTCGACGATCAGCTTCACCTCGTGCAGGCACTCGAAATAGGCCATTTCCGGGGCGTAGCCCGCCTCGACCAGCGTCTCGAAGCCGGCCTGGATCAGGGCGGTCAGACCGCCGCACAGCACCGCCTGCTCGCCGAACAGGTCGGTCTCGCACTCTTCCTTGAAGGTCGTCTCGATGACGCCCGAGCGGCCGCCGCCGATGGCGGAGGCATAGGAAAGCGCGATCTCCAGCGCATTGCCCGACGGGTTCTGCGCAATCGCAACCAGGCAGGGCACGCCGCCGCCCTTCTGGTATTCCGAGCGCACCGTGTGGCCGGGGCCCTTCGGCGCGATCATGAACACGTCGAGGTCGGGACGCGGCTCGATCAGCTTGAAATGCACCGCGAGGCCATGGGCAAACGCGACCGCAGCGCCCTCACGCAGGTTCGGCTTGAGATCGGCTTCCCAGATGTCGGCCTGGAGTTCGTCGGGGGTCAGGATCATGACGATGTCGGCGGCCTTGGCGGCCTCGGCGGCGGACATCACCTTGAAGCCAGCGGCCTCGGCCTTCTTGGCGGTGGCCGAACCCGGACGCAGACCAACGATCACGTCCTTGACGCCGGAATCCTTGAGGTTGTTGGCATGGGCATGACCCTGGCTGCCGTAACCGATGATCGCGATCTTCTTGCCCTTGATCAGATTCACATCGGCGTCGTGATCGTAATAGACGCGCATTGGTAAAGCCTTTCCTCTCATTGGCCCCCGTCGGGAAGGCCGTTCAATACAGCGAAATTTGCGTTTTAAAAAGCTTTGGCGCCGCGGGACATGGCAGCAACGCCCGTGCGTGCGAGCTCGACCGTACCAAGCGGGATCATGAGCTGGATGAAGGCGTCGAGCTTCTCCGCCGACCCGGTCAATTCAAAGACGAAGGACTCGATGGTGGAATCCACCACCCGCGCCCGGAAGACGTCGGCAAGCCGCAGGCTCTCGACCCGCTTCTCGCCGGTGGCGCATACCTTGATCAGCAGCAATTCGCGCTCGATATGGGGCCCGAATTCGGTCAGGTCGCAGACGTCGCGCACGGGGATCAGACGCGAAAGCTGCGCCTTGATCTGCTCGATGACCATCGGCGTACCGGTGGTGACGAGGCTGATGCGCGAGACGCCAGGCTCGACCTCGGCAACGGTCAGGCTCTCGATATTGTAGCCGCGGCCGGAAAACAGGCCGATGACACGTGCCAGCACGCCCGGCTCGTTGTTGACCAGGACGGCGATGGTATGGCGTTCGATGGACGCGCCCGGCTTGGACATGTCGGTCTTCTCTTTCGTGTGACGTGCTTAGGGGCTTGGCAGCAAAGGACGGTCCCGGCCGATCAGACCAGGACCATGCCTTCTTCCGACGCGAACTCGCCGGTCTGCTCCGGCGGCGCGAACAGCACCTCGTTATGGGCCGCGCCCGACGGAATCATCGGGAAGCAATTTTCCTTCGGGTCGACGGCGCAATCGACGATGACCGGGCCGGGTGTCTCGATCATTTTGCGGATCGTATCGTCGAGCTCGGAAACATCCGTGCAGCGCAGGCCGGTGGCGCCAAAGGCCTCGGCCAGTTTGACGAAATCCGGCAGCGCCTCGGAATAGCTCTCGGAATAGCGGCCACCATGGATCAGCTCCTGCCACTGCCGGACCATGCCCATGTACTCGTTGTTCAGGATGAACACCTTGACCGGCAGCCGGTACTGGCAGAGCGTCGACAGCTCCTGGATGTTCATCATGATCGAGGCTTCGCCGGCGATGTCGATGTCCAACGCATCCGGATGCGCCACCTGCACGCCCGAAGCCGCCGGCAGGCCATAACCCATGGTGCCGAGGCCGCCCGAGGTCAGCCAGCGGTTCGGCTCGTCGAATTTGAAGAACTGTGCCGCCCACATCTGATGCTGACCGACCTCGGTCGTGATATAGACGTCCTTGCCCCTCGTCAGTTCGTAGAGACGCTGGATGGCGTGCTGCGGCTTGATGACCTTCGGCCCCTGGCGATAGGCCAGGCAGTCGCGTGCCTGCCACTGCTTGATCTCTGCCCACCAGGCGGCCAGGTCCTTCTTGGCCTGCGCTTTGGCGGCGGCCTCCTGGCCAGCGGCCTTCGCCTTCCAGCGCTCGAGCAGCAGGGTCAGCGTCTTGCCGGCATCGCCGACGATGCCGAGGTCGACCCGCACGTTCTTGTTGATCGAGGACGGGTCGATATCGATCTGGATCTTCTTCGAGCCAGGCGAGAAGGCGTCGACCCGGCCGGTCACACGGTCGTCGAAACGCGCACCCACCGCCAGCATGACGTCGCAATCATGCATGGCGAGGTTCGCCTCGTAGGTCCCGTGCATGCCCAGCATGCCGAGGAAACGCGGATTGTCCGCCGGCACCGCGCCCAGCCCCATCAGGGTCAGCGTGGTCGGGAAGCCAGTGGCATCGACCAGCTGGGTCAGGAGCTTGGAGGCCTCGGGCCCGGCATTGATGACGCCACCACCGGCATAAATGACCGGCTTCTTGGCCGCCAGCAACATGTCGACCGTCTGGTCGACCAGCGCTGCATCCGGCTCGGTGCGCGGGCGATAGCTGCGATGTTCGGCCGTCGAGGGCGGGTTGTAGCGGCCGGGACCGACCAGGATATCCTTGGGCAGGTCGATGACCACCGGGCCCGGGCGGCCGCTGCGCGCGACATAGAAGGCCTCGTGCACCGTATCGGCCAGCTTGCCGATGTCCTTCACCAGGTAATTGTGCTTGGTGCAGGGCCGGGTGATGCCGGTGGTATCCGCCTCCTGGAATGCATCATTGCCGATGAGATGCGTCGGCACCTGGCCGGTCAGGCAGACCACGGGAATGGAATCCATCAGAGCGTCGGTCAGGCCCGTCACCGCATTGGTGGCGCCGGGACCGCTGGTCACCAGCACGACGCCGACCTTGCCGGTCGAGCGTGCATAGCCCTCGGCCGCATGCACCGCCGCCTGCTCGTGGCGCACCAGGATGTGACGCAGCCGGTTCTGCTTGAACAGCGCATCGTAGAGCGGCAGCACCGCACCACCCGGGTAGCCGAAAATGACCTCGACACCCTGCTCGACGAGCGCGCGCAGGACGATCTCCGCGCCCGGAAGCGTTTGACCGGGGATGGTCTGGTTGGCCGCGTCGTTGGTCGTGGGATTGCTGGTCATCATGTCCGTCCAATGGATCGATCGTCCCCAGAAAACCCATGCGGGGATCGGCCGATCGCCTTTTGTAGAATGCTGCGGACCCTACCGGTCCGAATCGAGTCCGTCAAGCGCAACGCGTACTTTATGACAAATTTCGGCAGCAATCTTGTACGAAAATTGCGCATCGACGCTATGCATCGGCGTCATCTGGTGTCGAAACCATGTCGTTTGCCGCTTGGCGTAGCGCCGGCTCGATTGCTGGGCGAGCGCGATCGCGGCATCCAGGTCCAATTCGCCCGAAAGATGCCGGACGAATTCCGGCACGCCGACCGCCTTCATCAACGGCAGATCCGGGGCCAAATTGCGTGCCACCAGCCTCTCGACCTCCACCAAGGCACCGGCTTCGACCATGGCCACCATGCGGGCATCGATCGCGGCATAGAGCAGGTCGCGGGGCGGCGCCATGACGATGCCGTGGACGGCATAAGGGCTGGGAGCGGCCTCGGCAGCACGCTGCCAGTCGCCCAAGCCGCGCCCTGTCGCCGTCACCACCTCATAGGCACGGATCATGCGCTGGCTGTCGGAGGGATGCAGGCGGCGTGCAGCCTCCGGGTCCTTCTCGGCGAGGCACGCGTGGAAACCGGCACCGCCGATCGCCGCGTGCAGACCGCGCGCCGCCTGACGGATATGGGCGGGAATCTCCGGCACCACGGCGATGCCCTGGGTCAATGTCCGCAAATAAAGCCCGGTACCGCCGACCAGGATCGGCAGGTGTCCCTGCGTCCTCGCGGCCGCGATCTCGGCATGGGCCATCTCGGCCCAGCGCGCGGCGGAGCAGAGGTCGGCCGCATCCAGCACGCCATCCAGCCGATGGGGCACCGTTGCGAGTGCCGCGTCGTCCGGGCGTGCGGTCAATACGCGCAGGTCGCGATAGACCTGCATGCTGTCCGCATTGATGATGATGCCGCCCAGTGCCTCGGCCAGGTGCAGCGCCAGCGCCGACTTGCCGGACGCGGTCGGACCGCCGATGATGACGATTGGAGTTGTCATGCGGTTCCGATAGCAGTCTTGCGGCATGGAGGCGAGCCGGCTATGCCTCGCAAGCGAGAATTACCGTAGCGGAACCGATGACAGATCACGTCCTTACCCTTGTCGCCGGCGGCTTGAGCCCGCGCCTCGAAACCGAGCAGGTCGAAGCCGTGCGCATGGCGCTCAAGAATCTCGGCGCCTATGTCGGCCGGCCGAAGTGGCTGGCCGCCAATCTCGCCTGCGACATCGAGTTCGCCGAGCTGCACGCCGACCAGGCCGACGCCGCTGCCCGACCGGCTCTGGCCGGCGGCGTCATCGACGTCTTCGCGCAAATACTGGACGGGCGGCGCAAGAAGCTGCTGCTGGCCGATATGGAATCGACGCTGATCCAGAACGAGATGCTCGACGAGCTGGCCGATTTCGTCAACCTGCGCAAGGAGATCGCCGAGATCACCGCCCGCGCCATGAATGGCGAGCTGGATTTCGAGGGCGCCATCGATGCGCGGGTGGCGCTGCTCAAGGATCTGCCGGCCTCGACGCTGGAGGAATCGGCCAAGCGCATCGTCTATACGCCGGGCGCAAGCGCTCTGGCGCAGACCATGAAGCGGCACGGTGCCGCCACCGCTATCGTCTCCGGCGGCTTCGACTTCTTCACCGCGATGGTGCGCGACCATCTGGGGTTCGACCGGGATTTCGCCAACCGGCTGATCATCGAACACGGCCGGATCGCCGGCCATGTCGCCCGGCCGATCCTCGGCCGGCAGGCGAAATACGATACGCTGGTCCGGCTCGCGGCCGAAAACGGGCTCGACCTCTCGGCCACGGTGACCGTGGGCGACGGGGCCAACGACCTCGACATGCTGCTGGCCGCCGGCCTCGGCGTCGCCTATCACGCCAAGCCTGCCGTCGCCGCCGCGGCCAAATGGCGGGTCGAACATGGCGACCTCACCGCCCTGCTTTACGCACAGGGCTACACCCAGCAAGACATGGTTCTGGAATAGTTGTAAGCTCACGGTCGTTCCCCAAATATCACGGCGAGGACGCAGGCTTCGCGTCCGACTTTATCGGAGAGTTTCATGACCCCGGAAGAACGGCAGATGCTCACCTCCCTGGCCGATCGCGTGCGCAGCACGCAGGTCCAGGAGAAGGATGACGAGGCCGAGCACCTCATCCGCGATATGAGCGCCAGCAAGCCGGATGCCGCTTACATCTTGACCCAGACCGTGCTGGTGCAGGACTTGGCCCTGCGCCAGGCCAAGGCGCAGATCGATGCGCTGCAGCAGCAGGTCGTGGCACAGCAATCCAAACCGAAATCCTTCCTTGGCGGCTTGTTCGGCGGTGGCGCCAGCAACAGCGTGCCATCGGCCGGTCCTTGGGGCCAGCCCCAGAACCAAGGCTACCCAAACCAGGGCTACCCGAACCAGGGTTATCCCAATCAAGGTTATCCGAACCAAGGCGGCTATCCCAATCAAGGCTACCCGCAGCAGGGCTACCCGCCGCAGGGCAGCAGCTTTGGCGGTGGCTATGGCCAGCAGCCGCAGGCCTCGGGCTTCCTGCGCGGAGCCGCCCAGACCGCGGTCGGCGTCGCCGGCGGCGCGCTCCTGTTCCAGGGCATCGAATCCCTGTTCAGCGGCCATCAGGGTCTTGGCGGCGGCTTCGGTGGTGGTTTCGGCGGCGAGGTGCCGAACGAGACCGTCGTCAACAACTACTACGACAACAGCAGCCAGGGTTACGACAACAGCGACCCGGGCTACGACAACAGCGACAACAGCTTCGACCCCGGCTTCGACAATAGCGGCGGCGGCTTCGACGACGATGATGGCGGCGGCTTCTTCTAAGAGCTAGCCCGCGAATATAGGGATGCCCGGCCCATCAGGACCGGGCGTTTTTGTTTTTCGAACACATCTCAGCCTGTCATGGATGGTCAGAACAGGTCCGGCCCATGACGGCCTTTACTGGCGTCAGCCGCGCGGCAGCGCGGCGATCGCGGCTTCGTCGTAGCTGTAGATCTTGCCGCAGAACTCGCAATTCACCGTGATCGTGCCGTCGACCATGGCATGCTGCAGATCATCCTCGGGCAGGGTCGTCAGCACCTGCTCGATACGCTCGGCCGAGCAGCGGCATTGGGCGGCCAGGCCCTGCGCCGGATAGACCCGCACGCCATCCTCGTGGAACAGGCGGAACAGCAGCTTGTCCGCATCGGTTGCCGCATCGCAGATCTCGACCGGGGTGCAGGTACCCATCAGGCCGAGCGCGCGGTGCCAGGCGTCCTCCTGCTCCTCGGTGAAACCCACGACGCCGGATTCCGCCGGCAGGCGCTGGATCATCAAACCACCGACCCGCCATCCAGCATCGCCCTTGAGCGCTGCGGCCAGGATGCCGGTCTCGATCTGCTCCGACTGGCGGAAATAGTGCTGGACGCATTCGGCGAGCGTCGCACCCTCCAGATCGACGATGCCCTGATAGCGATCGGTGTGCTCGCCCTGGTCGACGGTGAAGGCCAGATACCCAGCGCCCAACAGCCGCTGCACCGAGCGGCTGCCATCGCCATACGCCGAGACAGCCTTGGCATCGTATTGGGCATAGCCGCGCATGGCGCCAGCCGAGGTGACATCGGCCACCATCAGCTTGACCGGGCCATTGCCCTTGGTCTGGAGCGTGAAGACGCCTTCATATTTGAGCGCGCCGGCCAGCAGCGCGGCCAGCGCCACCGCCTCGCCCAGCATTCCCGCCACCACCGGCGGGTAGCCGTGCTGGCCGATGATGGTGTCGATGGAGGGCCCGAGACGGACGAGGCGGCCGCGCAGCCCATGCGGTTCGATCTGGAACGGCCGGACGAGGTCATCGGCGCCAGCCGCCAGCTTGGTATCAATATGATCGGTCATAAGGCGAAGATGGCCCCAGGATCAGCGCGTGTCAGCCGGCGCAAAGCGGGTGGCTGGATTGTGAAGACGCCGACCCACTCGTAGAGAAGTCTCTCCGGTGAGTCGGATAGCGCACGATCGTCGAGCATCGGAGCGAAGCGCCGGAAATCGCCGCCAGGCGATCGCCGGAGCAGACTTCTCAGGGGGTCAAGCACCAGACCAGCACGCCCTTCTGTGCATGCATGCGGTTCTCTGCCTCGTCCCAGACGACCGATTGCGGGCCGTCGACGACGCTGGGCGTCACCTCCTCGCCACGCTTGGCCGGCAGGCAATGCATGAAGATCGCCTCCGGCGCCGCCAACGCCATCAGCCGGTCGTCGACGCGATAGGGCGTCAGCGTCTCGTAGCGCTCGACGCTGGCCTCGACGCCCATCGAGACCCAGGTATCGGTGACGACGCAATCGGCACCGGCTACCGCCTCATCCGGGTTGGTCGTGACGAGGATCTTGGCGCCCGCGCCCTTCGCCCAATCGATGAGCTTCTGGCTCGGGCCATATTTCGCCGGGCTGGCAACGCGCAGCTCGAAGCCGAAGCGCGCGGCGGCGTGGATCCACGACGTCGCGACATTGTTGCCGTCGCCCGTCCAGGCCACGACCTTGCTGGCCAACGGCCCCTTCTGCTCCTCGAGCGTCATCAGGTCCGCCATGATCTGGCATGGATGGCTATGATCGGTCAGGCCGTTGATCACCGGCACGGTGGCATTGGCCGCCAGCTCCAGGAGCTTCGAATGCTCGGTGGTACGGATCATGATGGCGTCGACATAGCGCGACAGCACCTTGGCCGTGTCCGAGATAGGTTCGCCGCGGCCGAGCTGGCTGTCGGCCTGGGACAGGATCACGACGTCGCCGCCCAGCTGCTTCATCGCGACTTCGAAGGAGACGCGGGTACGGGTCGACGGCTTCTCGAAGATCATCGCCAGCGTCTTGCCGGCCAGCGGCCGACGCTCCGCCATCTCGCGGCCCCCGCGTGAGGTGGCGGACGCCTTGATGATCGGCCGCGCCGCGGTCGATGGATGCTTGAAGCTGTGCCCCAGATCGAGGATCCGGCGCAGCTCCTTGGCATCGATGCCGTCGAGGTCGAGAAAATGCTTTTGGCTCATGAGGGTCAGCTTTCGAAGCTCCGTGCGACCGCATCGATGGCCCGCTTGGCCTCAGCGATCTCCGTCTCGCCAATGATCAGCGGCGGCACCATGCGGACGACGTTCTCACCGGCCGTCACCGCCAGGAAATTCTCATTCCGCAGCCGCGCGGCGAAATCGCCAGCCGGTACGCTGGGCACGAGGCCACGGATCATGCCCATGCCGCGCGCCTCCTTCAGCACCGTCGGATGCGCCTTGACCTGCCCATCCAGCATCTCGCCGAAGAGCTTCGCATGCCTCTGCACGCCGTCGAAGAAGCCCGGCGCCAGCATAACATCCAGCACGGCATTGGCCGTGGCCGCCGCCAGCGGGTTGCCGCCGAAGGTCGAGCCATGGGTACCGGCGGTCATGCAGGAGGCCGCGGCACGGGTCGCCAGCACGCCACCGATCGGGAAGCCACCGCCCAGTCCCTTGGCGACCATCATGACATCCGGTGTGACGCCGGACCATTCATGGGCCCAGAGCTTGCCGGTACGGCCCATGCCGGACTGCACCTCGTCGAAGATCAGCAGCAGACCAAACTCGTCGGCCGCCCGGCGCAATCCTTTCAGGAATTCGGGGTCTGCCGGCTTGACACCGCCCTCGCCCTGCACCGGCTCGACCAGGATGCCGGCCGTGGCCGGGGTGATGGCGTCGCGCAGCGCATTCAGGTTGTTGTAGGGCACCTGGTCGAAACCCTCGACCTTGGGGCCGAAGCCTGCGAGGTACTTCTCATTGCCGGTCGCGGCCAGCGTCGCCAGCGTTCGGCCATGGAAGGCCCCGGCGCAGGTGATGATGCGGAAACGTTCCGGGTGGCCCCGCTCCGCATGATATTTGCGCGTGACTTTGATCGCGAGCTCGCCGGCCTCGGCGCCGGAATTGCCGAAGAAGGCGAGATCGGCGAAGGAGTTCTCGACCAGGCGCTGGGCCAGCTTCTCCTGCAACGGGATCTGATAGAGATTCGAGGTATGCCAGAGCGTGTTTGCCTGGCGGGTCAGCGCCTCAACGAGATGAGGATGGCAATGGCCGAGCGAGGTGACGGCGACGCCGCCGGCGAAATCGAGGAACCTGCGGCCGGCCGCGTCATAAAGATAGGCGCCCTCGCCGCGTTCGAACGCGACATCGGCCCGTGCATAGGTCGGCATCAGGGAAGACGGAATCATCAAAGCCTCCTCAAGCGGAGTGATCGGAAATCAACGGACGGGCGCTAACACCCAAATGTTGCAGGATGAGATGCGACGGCAAACTATCGTCGTCGCGGCGACGGGATGATGCGAAAACCGCCCGTCATCCCATGATGTCCCTCGTTACCGATCATCACTTCTGGCCCCGCTTGGGGCTACCCCCGCTCAGGAAAGCGGAGACACTAAGCAAAGCGCCCTGCCCGGTCAATATTTAAGAGACTATTCACGCCTTTAGCTTGTAGCCGCTGGCATAGAGCAACCAGCACCAGATGAGCAGCAGCGCATTCAGCACCGCCACCAGCACGACGCCGATCCAGATCGGCGCGTCGGCAAAACCGATGAAGCCGAAGCGGAAACCGTCGATCATGTAGAAGAATGGGTCGACCCTGACGATGCTGGATATGGGGCTCGGCAGCGCATCCACCGAATAGAAGGTGCCGGAGAGGAAGGAGAGCGGCATGACGACGAAATTCGTCACCGCCGCCATATGGTCGAACTTCTCCGACCACAGCCCGGCCAGCACCCCCAGAAGCGACAGCATCAGCGAGGCCATGAAGCCGAAATAGAGAATCGGCAGCACATGCACGATGTGCAGTGGCACGAAAGGCAGCACGGCGATCGCCACGACACAGCCCACCATCAGCCCGCGCGTGACCCCACCCAGCGCCATCGCGATCACGACCTCGGCCGCGGACAGGGGTGGCATCATGATGTCGACGATGCTGCCCTGGATCTTGTTCATCATGATCGAGGAGGAGGTGTTGGCGAAGGCGTTCTGCGTCACCGACATCATGATGAGGCCGGGGCCGAGGAAGGCGCCATAGCTCAGGCCGCCGAGGACCGCGCTGCTGGTTTTGCCGCGCGCGACCAGAAAGACCAGCAGGTAGAGCAAGGTCACGACCATGGGCGCCAGCAGGGTCTGGGTATAGACCTTGAGGAAACGGTGGACTTCCTTGCGGTAGAGCGTGGCGAAACCAACCCAATTGACTGCGCCCGGTACGCGTATCTGATAAGCCAAGGTTCGGTCGGGATTGAGCATCGGGCCGTTCCAGCATCGTTGATTCGCCAAGGCGCGCAGCCTAAACCGTAATCAGCGCACCAAGGCAGGCGAATGTGTCCGGTCTCCCATTCCGCGCCATGAAGAGGAATGATGGCCGAACCGTCAAAAACAGCGAAAACCCCGAAGCCGGCGACACCGGAACGGCTGGAGAAGGCCGGGCTCGCCTACCTCGCCCGTTTTGCCTCCTCCTCGGCCAATCTGCGCACGGTGCTGATGCGCAAGGTCAAGCGCTCGGCCATGATCCACGGCACCGATGCCGAGGCAGGCGCGAAAGCCGTGGAAGCGCTCGTTCAACGCTGGGTGCGCGCCGGCATGGTCGACGACCGCCTCTTCGCCGAAGGCAAGACCGCCAGCCTGCATCGCCGTGGCCTGCCCGCCCGCCGCATCGCCGAGAAACTGGCCGAGAAAGGCATCGATCGCGACCTTGCGTCCCAGGTCATCGACGCCCATGCCGAGGAAAGCGGCGGCGACCTGGCGGCCGCCGCCAAGCTCGCCAAAAGACGCCGCCTCGGCCCCTATCGCCATGGCGACCGCGATCGGCAGAAGGAACTCGCGACCTTTGCCCGCGCGGGATTCGAGCGACGGATTGCGGAGATGGTGATCCGCGCGGCCTCCATCCAAGATTTGGAAGAGATGCTGGCGGCGGAACGGGATGGCTAATCCGCCGCCTTGGTCATGTGGAAGCTGGGGCCGACCACACGCTGCTTCGAATTCGAGCTGCACCTCGTTCAGGTAATTGACCTGCCCGGTATGCTTGTTCAACCGGGAATAATCGTAGGAATCACCGGGCTTGACCCGGTGATCTACGAGATGGCCATGCATCAAACTCGGCCATGACGAATGGGAAAGATGGAACGATGCCCCAGACGGTCCTAGCTGTCGCCCATCTTGAGCGCGGCCAGGAAGGCGCTTTGCGGGATTTCGACCTTGCCGAACTGCCGCATGCGCTTCTTGCCTTCCTTCTGCTTGTCCAACAATTTGCGTTTGCGCGAGATGTCGCCGCCATAGCATTTGGCGAGCACGTCCTTGCGCAGCGCCTTGATCGTCTCGCGGGCGATGATGCGCGCACCGATCGCCGCTTGGATCGGGATCGGGAAGAGCTGGGGCGGAATCAGGTCCTTCAGCCGGCCGACCATGGCGCGGCCGCGAAAATCCGCCTGGCTGCGGTGGACGATGGTGGCGAGCGCGTCGACCGGCTCGTGATTGACCAGGATGTTCATGGTCACGAGGTCGCCCTCCTCATAGCCATCCATCTGGTAGTCGAAGCTGGCATAGCCGCGGCTGACCGATTTCAGCCGGTCGTAGAAATCGAACACCACCTCATTGAGCGGCAGGCGATAGACCAGCATGGCGCGGTTGCCGGCATAGGTCAGGTCGATCTGCACGCCGCGCCGCTCTGTGCACAAGGCCAGGATGGCGCCCAGGTAATCGTCCGGCACCAGGATCGTCGCCTTGATCCACGGTTCCTCGATATGGTCGACCTTGACCGGGTCGGGCATGTCGGCCGGGTTATGCAGGGCCGACATCGTGCCGTCGTGCTGGAAGACATGATAGACGACGCTGGGTGCCGTGGTGATGAGGTCGAGGTTGAATTCGCGTTCCAGCCGCTCCTGGATGATCTCCAGATGCAGCAATCCTAAGCAGCCGACGCGAAAGCCGAAGCCCAGCGCGGCCGAGGTCTCGGCCTCCGCCTCGAAGGAGGCGTCGTTGAGGCGCAGCTTGGCCAGGCTCTCGCGCAGATCCTCGTAATCGGCGGCATCGACCGGGAAGAGGCCGCAGAACACCACCGGCACCACCGGCTTGAAGCCCGGCAGCGGCTCGGCGGCGGGGCGCCGCTCCTCGGTCAGGGTGTCGCCGACATTGGTGTCGGCCACCGCCTTGATGCCGGCGGTGATGAAGCCGATCTCACCGGGATGCAGCTCGCCGGTGGTCACGGCCTTGGGCGTGAACACGCCGACGCGATCGACCTGATGCATGGCGCCGCTCGCCATCATGCGGATCTTCTGCCCGGTCTTGAGCACGCCGTCGCGCACGCGGACCAATATCACGACGCCGAGATAGGCATCGTACCAGGAATCGACCAGCAGCGCCTTCAAGGGCGCCGCCTCGTCACCGCTGGGCGGCGGCAGGCGGTTGACCAGTGCCTCCAGCACGCCTTCGATATTGAGACCGGTCTTGGCCGAGATCTCGACCGCATCGGAGGCGTCGAGGCCGATGACGTCCTCGATCTGCGCCTTGACCCGCTCGGGCTCCGCCGCCGGCAGGTCGATCTTGTTCAGCACCGGCACGATCTCGTGCCCGGCATCGATCGCCTGATAGACATTGGCGAGCGTCTGCGCCTCGACACCCTGGCTGGCATCGACGACCAGGAGCGAGCCTTCGCAGGCGGCCAGCGAGCGGCTCACCTCATAGGCGAAGTCGACATGGCCGGGCGTGTCCATCAGGTTCAGCGTGTAGGTCTCGCCGTTCTTGGCCTTGTATGTGAGGCGCACGGTCTGCGCCTTGATGGTGATGCCGCGCTCGCGCTCGATATCCATGCTGTCGAGCACCTGTTCGCGCATCTCGCGGGCGTCCAGACCACCGCAGAACTGGATCAGCCGGTCGGCAAGCGTGGATTTGCCGTGGTCGATATGGGCAACGATCGAGAAATTACGGATATGCGAAAGGTCGGTCATGATACCGCGATGCGAAAAGAGATTGGCCGGAACATAGAAGGCGTGAGACAGGGACGCAACCATCCGCACGAGGGGAACAGCCGTCCCATGGCCTCATATGACGCATAAAGCCGCCATCGGCAGCCACATCATCCGTCTGACCGATCTTGCCGGCACCTTCGTCTTCGCCGTCGAAGGCTCTCTAGCGGCGATGGCGGCCGGACTCGACCCGATCGGCGTGCTGGTCCTGGCCTTCCTGACGGCACTGGGCGGCGGCATCACGCGCGACCTGATGCTGGGCGCGACACCAGTGGCGGCGGTAGCCGACCGGTATTACGCGCTCATCGTCCTCGGAGCGGCAATCCTTACCTGGCTGGCCCGGCCCCTGGTGCAATCCGTACCTTTCTGGGCGATGACCAGCCTGGATGCCGCCGGCCTCGCCCTTTTCGCCATCGCCGGCACACAAAAGGCGCTGGACCGCGCCATGCATCCCGTCGTCGCGATCCTCCTCGGCACGGTCGGCGCCGTCGGCGGCGGGGCTTTGCGCGATATCGTGCTGAACCAGGTGCCGAATGTGCTGCGCGCCGACATCTACGCCACCGCCGCCATGGCGGGCGCGCTGGTGGTGGTGCTGGGCCGCGCCCTGTCGCTCAGGCCGCAGCCGACCGCCGTTGCGGGCGCCCTCACCTGCTTCTGCCTGCGCCTGGCCGCGGTCGCGCTGCACTGGCAGCTGCCCTTACGCCCCTATTAGCGCGCTCGCGGCTGGAGATGGCCTTTACAAAAGGAGATCCGCAGAGCAGAAAATGAACCCCAATATCAAAAAAAGGAGGATCTCATGTTCTGCCGCCGAATGTTCTGCCGCCGATCCATATTCAGTCGCCAAAACATCTTCCAGGCCGGCGTCGCCGGGATCGTCGGCCTGGGCCTGTCCTTTGCCGCCCCCTTGGCTAGGGCCCAGGATCAGAAGCCGCAACCGCAACTCACCCACATAACGGTCGAGCTGGGCGATGTGTCGCTCACCAAGCTGCCCTTCATCATGGCGGCCGATAACGGCTTGTTCGAGAAGAATGGCCTCAAGGCCGATCTGTACATCACGCCCCGTGCCGCCGCGGCGGTCCGTGGTTCCGGCGTCATCGTACCGCCGGAGAATATCCGCGGCGCCGGCGGGCCGCCGGCCGATTTCTCGATCACGGGCGGCGCCTACAACGTCGTCAACATGACGACCATCGCCACCACGCCGCCGCGTCTCATCCTCGCGACGATGGATGACAAGGTCCATTTCCACATCCTGACGCGCAAGGACATCACTTCGCTCGACCAGATCAAGGGCAAGCGCATCGGCTTCACCGTACCGGGTTCGGTGGAGCAGCTTTCCATGCGGCTCTGGCTGAAGACACGCCACTGGAATCCCGACCACGACGTCTCGTTCTATCTCAATGGCGGCGATGTCGGCGCCATCCTGAAGAACCAGGTCGACGTCATCGTCGGCGACGGCGCCGCCATCGATGCGGCCAAGACGGCCGGCCTCCACGACCTGCTCGACCTCAGCAAGTTCAATTGGCCGATGCCGGGTTCGAGCATCCTAGGCTTGGCGAGCTGGCTGCCCAACAACCGCGACACGACGATGCGCTTCATGAAGGCGACGCTCGAAGCCATTGCACTGATGAAGAACGACCGGAATGCCGCCTATGCCTCGTTCGGCAAATGGTTCGGCATCAAGGACCCGTCCAAGCTGGCGGTGATCTATTCCCGCGCCAATCAGCTGCCCTCGAAGCCCTACCCGTCCATCGCCGGTCTCAAGCTGATGCGTACCGTGTTCAGCTATCGCGCGCTCGACATCACCAAGCCGGAAGACTTCGTCGATGCGAGCTATATCAAGACGCTCGACAAGAGCGGCTTCATCGACGGCCTCTACAAGAAGTCCGCCGCCAGATAGCCATGCGATAACCGCGCCGCCACCAACCTCGCCCGCATGGAGCGGGTGCCGACCGATTGCCGGTGAGGATGGTGGCGGCGTGGCTGTTCAGGTGCGGATCTACGATCTGCCGACTTATTACCTATTGGGCCGCCTTCGAGCCACGCCCCTCCAGAGCGGCACCAGCCGATGCGGGCAGGCGCAGGAAGACAAGAACAGACAGGAACGACAAGGCACTCAGCAACCAGAAGCCGTATTTGAGATCACCCACCGTCAGATCGACACGGCCATGCAGGACGAGGCTGAAATGCACGGCGAGCGCGACGAGCCCGACACCGAAACTCTGCATGAATTGCTGAACCATGGCGGCAAAACTCGTCGCCCGGCTCATCAGCGGTCTCGGCATTTCCGCGTAAGACAGAGATTGGATCGAGGCATAGAGCATCGAACGGGCGAGGCCGCCGAAGAACAGGAAACCCAATAACAGAACGAGAGGAGTCTGCGCTCGGAACAGACCGCAACAGAACAGAAAACTGCTGATGACCAGCACATTGATGAGGAGCAGCCGCCGGAAGCCGAACAATTTCAGGGCCGGAGGGAAAGCAGCCCGCGACACCACCGAGCCGGTGGCGGTCCCGAGCAGGATGAGCCCCGCGTGAAACGCTGAATATCCGAAACCCACCTGGAACAACACGGCCAGAAGAAACACGACCGCAGTGGTGGTGACATAAAACAGGCTGCCGCCGGTGATCGAAGCGCTGAAGCTCCGAAACCGCATCAGTCCGAGATCCACGATCGGCTCAGCAACGCGTCGCGAGTGTATGAGGTATAAAAAGCCACAAACCACGCCGACGGTGAGGAGGCACACCACCAACCACGCCGGCAACAGACCCCGCCCCATCGATTCGAAACCGAAGACGAAGCCGGCGAGTGCCACAGACGAGAAGACGAACCCCATAGAGTCCAGTGACGCCACTCTCTCCCGCGCCAGATCGGGCACATAGGCGCGGACCAGCAGAACGCCGGCAACGCCTATCGGCAGGTTCACGAAAAAAACCCACGGCCACGAAAAATAGGTCACGATCAAGCCGCCGACCGAAGGCCCGAGTACCGGCGCCAGCATGCCTGGAATGGTGATGTAATTCATGGCCTTCACAAGCCCCGACCGCGGAACGCTTTTGGCCACGATCACCCGCCCCACGGGAGTCATCATGGCACCGCCCAGACCTTGGACAATGCGCGCCAAGACCAACTCAAGCAGATTATGCGATAGGCCGCAAAGCACCGAACTGACGGTGAAGATCGTGATTGCCAGCATGAATATCTGCCGCGCGCCGTATCGATCCGCCAGCCAGCCACTGATCGGAACGAAAACGGCAAGCGACAGAAGATAACAGGAAATCGCCAGATTAAGACGCAGCGGGGTTTCGTGCAGCGTCGCCGCCATGGAAGGAAGCGCCGTCGCTATTGCAGTACCGTCGAACTGATGCATGAACTGAGCGCATCCAACGATGAAAGGAACAGCAAATGAGTACTGCTTCGCCATCCGTTCCCTTCTCGTATGTAAGCCGAATCAACCCATGGGGTCGCTTTCCATCAGCCGGATATGCTTCGATAATACATTTGTCAGTGGAGACCACAACATGCTCCTCCACCATCCGAGCCCGCGGCTGGGCTTGCGGCCGCGGCCTCCGGAGTATCGCAAACCGCTTCCCCGTATAGGCTAGCGACGACCCATCGCCTTCTCGACACTCACGTTGATCTGCCTGGAGACCGTTTCAATCGCAGCGTCGGCCAAGGTTGCTTCCATAGGTTGCAGCACTACGGCCAGGCCAGCGTCGCTATGGCCTCGCCTCACCGGCAATCGGCCGGCACTTGGTTCATACGGGCGAGGATGGTGTCGGCGTGGCTGCGTACGAAGCCGGTCGGCCGCAAGGGCGACCAGCGGCGCGGA
>DATJJW010000036.1:0-10269 GCA_035491935.1 Allostellaceae bacterium
CATTCGGACCCGAGATCGGTGCCGCCATCAAATCCGCGCATGAGAGGAACGGCGTGGCCTTCCACATGCAGAGCGGGATCGATCGACTGGAAGGCGAGGGCAATGTCGCATGCGCCGTGCTGAAGGACGGCAGTGCCCTGGACGCCGATTTCGTGCTGATCGCCATCGGCGTCGAACCTGTGACCGGCATGATCCGCGGAGCGCAGCGCCTGGAGGATGGCAGCCTGGCGGTCGACGAGTATTTGAGGGTGGCGGAGGATGTCTTTGCCGCCGGCGACATCGCTTCATATCCCGATCCCCGCTCGGGCGGCCGCATCCGCATCGAGCATTGGCGGCTGGCCGAGCAGCTTGGCCGCTGTGCCGCCGCCAACATGCTGGGACACAAGCGTAAATTCACCGCCGTGCCGTTCTTCTGGACGCAGCAATGCGGCCAACGCTACGACCATGCCGGCTACGCGCCGGGCTGGGAGGAGATGATCCTGCATGGCGATGCGGCCAAGCCCGATTTCATCGCCTACTACGTCAAGGCCGGCAAGGTGCTGGCGGCATCGGCGGCCAAGCGCGACAAGCAGATGATCGCCTTCATGCATCTTCTGGGGGCGGGGCGCCTGCCCGATGCGGCGGCGCTCAAGGGTGAGGATATCGACCTCACTCGTCTCGTCGATTGATTCGAGACCCAGAGCCTGACCCACCCGGAATGGAGTCCACCTGTGTGGATCAGGCTCCAAACATCTTGATCCAGGAGAAAGACATGACGGACAAGCTGAAGCAGAAGAAGATTGCCATCGTCGCCACCGACGGTTTCGAGCAGGCGGAGCTGAGCGAGCCGTTGAAGGCGCTGAAGAACGAAGGGGCCACGGTCGATGTGATCGCGCCGGGGCCGGGCCAGATCCAAGGCATGCAGCATCACAAGAAGGGCGACAAATTCACCGTCGACCGGACGCTTGAGCAGGTGAAGCCGCAAGATTACGACGCGCTGGTGCTGCCGGGCGGTGTCGCCAACCCCGATACCTTGCGCATTCAGCCGAGGGCGATCGCCTTCATCCGGCATTTCGTCGAGAGCGGCAAGCCGATTGCCGCCATCTGCCACGGACCCTGGACCCTGATCGATGCCGGCGGCGTCAAGTCGAAGAGGATGACCTCCTGGCCATCGCTCAAGACCGACCTCATCAATGCCGGGGCCGATTGGGTCGACCAGATGGTCGTGGTCGATAACGGTCTCGTCACCAGCCGCAAGCCCAGCGACCTGCCGCAATTCTGCGCCAAGATGATCGAGGAATTCGCGGAGGGACGCCATACGCTCGCCGCGCAATAACCGGAATCCGGATAAAAAAGTCCCCGTGGCGCCACCCCGCACCACGGGGACCTGCTTCCCCCAGCTAAAACCTTGTTAGCTACACGCGCACAACATTGTCGTAGTAGCTGTTGACCGACTTCACGATGCTGGTCGCAACCTTGTGGCGATAGGTCGCCGTGCGCAGCGAAACCTCTTCGTCGCGGTTCGACAGGCAGCCGATCTCGACCAGAGCCGACGGGATATCCGGTGCCTTCAGCACGGCGAAACCCGCTGCACGCTGGCTGTGCTCCAGCATGTGAACCTGCGTCGAAAGATGCGACACGATCTCGCGCGCCAGGCCCAGCGACAGGTTCGTGGTCTCGCGCCGGGTGAGGTCGATCAGGATCGAGCCGACTTCGTTCGATTGGTTGGCGATGTTGACGCCGCCGATCATGTCGGCGTCGTTCTCCTGCTGCGCCAGCTTGGCGGCGAGCGAATCCGAAGCCTTCTCCGACAGGGTGAAGACCGAAGCGCCCCGCATCTTCACATCCGGAATCGAATCCGCATGGACCGAAATGAACAGATCGGCACTGATGCCGCGTGCCTTCACGACGCGCTGGTGCAAGGGCACGAAGACGTCGGTGTAGCGGGTCAGGACCGGCTTGTAGCGGCCAGTCGCCTCCAATTGCCGTGCAACCTCATAGGCCGTGGCGAAGGCGATGTATTTCTCATAGGTGCCGGTATGACCGATGCAGCCCGGATCGATGCCACCGTGGCCGGGGTCGATCATGACGATCTGCTTGCGTTTGGACTGAGTCATCGCCTTGTGGCGCTGCATCGCCAACGCGTTCTGCGAGATCGACAGGCTGAACGCGCCGACCCCCATGATGCCGGCAAGCCGCAGAAGTTCACGCCGCGATGCGGCCGATCCCCCTGGTTTGCGGTTGTCGGAACTATCAGCCCCGGACACGGCAACTCCCCCATGCATCAAAAACGATACATTGCGATCTAAGCTATAAATTACTTGAAGTCAATGGCCTATCCCACTGTGATTCAAGGAAAATGATCGATTGAGGTATCGAGAGGCGTTAAGATGGCCGATAGGATGGGCCGAGCGGGTTGCCTCCGCTTGTCTGGGTAACGCAATATATGGGGTCTAGTATTGGATAGTGCCGCTATAGATAGAGGCTCTGGATTCTACCTTATGGTTCATGTTGCGGGATTGCCACGCCAGGCGTGAAGCTTGGCGTGCAGCGGGCTGAGCGTCTGGACGATCAGCGCTGCCAGGTCCTCCGGTACCGCGCGACGTTTGGCTTCGCTATCGGGCACGAAGGGCTTGCCGGGGTCCTTGGCATGCCACTGCGATGCCTCGCGCAGCACGGCAAGGGTCTCCGGCCCGCATTCGATGCCGAAGAAGGGGAAGGCGCGCGCCCAGATCGCGTCGGGCAATTCCGTATAGTCGATCGGCAGGGCCGGGATTTCCGGACGGCGCTCATGGGCTTCGAGAGCCGCGCCGATGAAGGAGCCGACGGCGCAGACAGCGAAGCTGGGCGTGTCGAGACCGGCGACGATCTCGGCGGGAATCCCCAGCAGGCTTTCGGCCCGGACCGGCGTCTCGAGCAGCCGCATCCAGCCCGGCGGCCCTTCGAGCAGGGAGGACACGACCTCTGCCGGTTCGCGATAGACGAAGGCCCAGGGCATGGCCGGAAAGGCCTGCTCCAGGATATGCATGCGGCGCAGGTTCCAGCTCGACAGCTTGATCAGCACCTTGGAAGCGCGGGTCCGGCTCCGTGTGAAGGCACGCAGCAGCAGACGGACGCAGGCGACCTGCACGGCCTCGTCGGCCTGAGCCTCATCCAGTTCGAGCAGCGTGTTCAGCGCGTCCGGTTCCGACAGCACCGCGACGCCGGGGACGCGCGCCGCCAGCCGTGACACCAGGGTCGAGCCGCAGCGCGCCAGATGGAAGATGAAGCCGTCGGGATCGCGCCCGGGGTGACGCTTCTCGACCTCGGCAAGCATGCCGAGCGGGGTGCGCACGATGCCGGGCGCCGGTTCCATGCCGGTAACGCGGCCAAGCGTCTGCGCGAAGAACGGCTCGGTGAAGTCGACGGTCTCCAGATCGGCCCAATCGACGCTGGGCTCGGGCTTGGAGAGGTTGAAGGCAACCGGTGTCCAGTGGGCGAGCGTGTCCGCGTCGATCATGATGCCGATTCCGTCAGGAGGCGTTGGGGAACAAGAGGTCGCTATCCGCGGCATAGGCCGCCTCGCCGGTGGCGAGGTTGGCGTTGTTGGCCATGCGGATTTTCGCGTCGTCCTCGCCATAGAGGAAGGGTACGAAGACGAAGCGCCGCCCGGCCGTGATCGGCAGCACCTCGTGCAGCATGCCGCAGGAGAAGACGATGGCGCCGCCGACCGGCGGCCGGTAGAGCTGGGGCCCGAATTCGGGGAAGCGCAGCTCGCCGCCTTCGTAATCATTGTTGAGGCCGAGGGAGAGCGCGAAGCGGCGATGGCGCGCCCCGGCATTGACGTTGTCGCGATGGCGATAGAAATGCCCGCCGCCATCGGTCGCATCGTAGCAGCTCACCAGATAGCGATCCATGCGGGTCGCCTTGAACTGGAAATAGCGTTCGATCTCCGGCAGCAGGCGGCGCACCACCCGGTCGCGCATCAGGGCGCGCAGCTGCGGGTCGGCGATCGCCATGTCCTTGCGGCGTTTGAGCATCGGGTTGAGCACGGTCGAGGTCTTGCCGTCGCGGTCGAGCAGGAAGCCCGAATCCTCGCCGCCATATTTGTCGTAAAGGTCGACCAGGAAGTCGCAGACGTTGAATTCGAACACCCGCGGCACGATCAGCACGGGCGCCACGGGCGCCGTGCCGAAGGATTCCCCCGGTGCCGGCAATCCGGCGAACAGGCCGGTGATCGCCGCGGCATGGCCCCCAGGCTCGCTGAACGGCACATTGGCGACCGCACGCAGCATGGGGTCGAGCACGATGGTGCGCCGCTCGACATCAGCACCATAGGCGCGGGTGATGGCGCCGTCGTAATCGGCGAGGAAATTGAGCGCGGGGCCGGTGCCATTGGCCAGCGTCGCCATGATCTCGGGTTTCGGCGGTTCGGTCAGCACGGCGTAAAAGACCAGATGCTCTTCGCGAAACAGTCCGGCATGCTGCAGCAGCGTCGCCAGCTCCGTCGCCGAAGCCGGGTCGGCCAGGGATCTCAGGAAAGAGAGCACCACCCAACGTCCGGCATCGACATGCATGTCGACCCGGCCACCGGCGACGGTGGGCAGGCTGAACCAGGGCACGGGATCGCCGAGTGGAATCGCCGGGGCGGTTTTGTTGTCTTCGCTCATCCTGGCGTCCATTCGTGGTCGAGATTGCTTGATTTTGGCGCGTATCGGGCAGGGCTCGTCAACAAGAATAGCGCGAAGTGGTCCGGTTCATGCCGGTCCAGAAGATATTTTCCCGTCTTTTCACCCGTCGAACCGGGTTGACTCATGTCTGCGGGCATCGGAAACCTGTGCGCCTTATTTGGCTTTACTTGATCGGAGCGGTATCCATGGCGACCGGACAGACGACTCGACTGACCATTCGCCGTCCTGATGATTGGCACGTCCATCTGCGCGACGGCGCCATGCTGCAAGCGGTGGTGGGGTATACGGCCCGGCAATTTGCCCGCGCCATCGTCATGCCGAACCTGGTGCCGCCGGTGACGACGCGGGAAGCGGCGATGGCCTATCGCCAGAGCATCCTGGATGCGGTGCCGGCGGGTCTCGACTTCACGCCGCTGATGACACTCTACCTCACCGACGATGCGGCGCCGGACAGTGTGGAGGCGGGTTTCCGCGAAGGCGCCTGGGTGGCGGCCAAGCTCTACCCGGCCAAGGCCACGACCAATTCGGCCCATGGCGTCACCGATATCGCCAAGATCATGCCGGTGCTGGCACGCATGGAAAAGGTCGGCATGCCGCTCTTGATCCATGGCGAGGTGACCGATGCCCATGTCGACGTCTTCGACCGGGAAGCGGTGTTCGTCGACCAGATCCTGCGTCCGCTGCGCCGGAGCCTGCCCGGCCTCAAGATCGTGCTGGAGCACGTGACGACGCGGGAGGCGGCGGATTATGTCGGCGAAGGCGATCCGGGCATCGCCGCGACCGTCACCGCCCATCACCTGATCATCAACCGCAACGCATTGTTCCAGGGCGGCTTGCGGCCGCATGCCTATTGCCTGCCGGTTGCCAAGCGCGAGGTACATCGCCAGGCCCTGCGGAGATGGGTGGCGTCGGGCAGCGAGCGTTTCTTCCTCGGCACCGACACGGCCCCCCATACGGTGGCGGCCAAGGAGCAGGATTGCGGCTGCGCCGGAATATTCTCGGCGCCGACCGCGCTCGAGGCCTATGTGAACGTGTTCGACGAGCTAGGGGCGCTCGACCTGTTCGAGGGGTTCGCGAGCCTTCACGGTCCGCGCTTCTACGGCATGGCGCCCAATGAGGGCACCGTCACGCTCGAACGGGGTAAGACATTGGTGCCGATGATGACGGCCGAGGGGGCCGGCGGCGTGCGGCCCTTCCAGGCCGGCGAGACCATCGGCTGGCGGCTGGCTGTTTCATAACTCTACTCTGGTGGCCGTCTAGCAGGCGATTTCCGTCTTCCAGAGCGATTTCTGGGACAGCCCCCGTATTGGCCTGCCGGATTCTTACTTCTCGTCCATCGCCACCAGGCTGCCGGACTCGCCTTCGTCGAGCCGGTCGAGGTGGTAGTGGATCGGGCCGTCCTCGGGATAGGCCGCCGCCAACTCGCGGAAGGCGTTGTGGGCGGCCGGCTCCTTGGCCGCCATCAGGTCGAAGGCTGCCTGGTAGCGGGCATGGAAGCCGCTGCGCACCTGTTCCTCCGTCATCGGCTCGAAGATCGGGACCGGCAGGCTCTTGCCCTTGACGATGATGTTGGCGATCGGCCGGAATGTCACCTCCGGCACTTGCGAGGCGATGGTCTCGCTGATGCAGACGCGGGTGCCGAAATACTTGTTCACGCCTTCGAGCCGCGCCGACAGATTCACCGCATCGCCGATGGCGGTATAGGACAGCTTGTCCGGTGCGCCGAAATTGCCGATGACCGCCTCGCCGCAATGCAGGCCGATGCGGGTATGGCCGAAGGGGACGCCGGCCGCCTTCTGCCGGGCGCAGAATTCCTCGGCATAGGCGCTCACCGCCATGGCGCATTTGACGATGCGCTGGCGATGGTCGGGCTGGGGCAGCGGCGCGTTCCACAGCGCGAAGATCGCATCGCCGATGAAGCTGCACACCGTGCCGTCGAAATCCTCGATGATGATCTTGCAGGCGCCGGTCAGGTACTCGTTCAGCACCGCGGTCAGCTGCTCCGACGTCATGCCCTCCGAAAGGGTGGTGAAGTCCGCGACGTCGGTGAACAGGAACGACATCTCGCGGCGGTCGCCGCCCAGCTGCAGCTTCGAAGGGTCGTCGATCAGCTCCTTGACCAGCTTGGGCGAGACGTAGCGCGACATGGCGCCCTGGATCATGCTGCGCTGGCGGCGTTCCAGCCGGCCGATCACCGTGTCGGACAGCCAGGCCGACAGGCCCACCGCGAGGACCGGCGCGACCACCGGCAGGACGAGCTGCCAGTGCCAGTATGTCAACGCGACGGCGACCACATAGGCGCCGACGATGAGGATCGACCCGCCGAACCGGACCCAGAGCGCCAAGGGCAGGCGGCTCAGGATGGTGTCGAGCAGTGCCAGCAACACGGTGATGCCGACAATCCAGGACATCGGCGGGTAATTGAGATGCGTCTTCTCCAGAAGCTGGGCCACGCCCTCGGCATGGATGGTGATGCCGGGGATCGAGCCGTCGATCTCGCCCTTCAGGACGGAGAAGGGCGTCAGGTGCCGGTCGATCAGCGCCTCGTCGGCGCCGACCATGACGATCTTGTTCTTGAACAGCGCGTCGGGCAGGACACGGAGCAGGGCAAGGTTGGCCGGCAGCTCGGTGAAGGGGGCGCTGCCCTGCACCGTGTCGCGCCGGTAGATCAGCGTCGGCTGGGCCTGCGGCGTCTTGATGCCGAGCCGGTCGAGGATGGCGCGCGCCAGGCCCAGCTGGTAGCTGCCGTCCGGCCGCATCTCGCCCGGATAGATCGAGCGTACGACGCCGTCGCGGTCGGTCGGCACATTCGCCATGCCGCGATTGATCGGCGGCACGAAGTCATTGAGGTATTTCAGCCGCGCCGGATTATCCTCGATGCGCGGATCATCGACATAGCTGATCAGCAGCGGCATCGGTATCTGCCGGATCGTCTGCCTCAGGATCTCATCCTTGGCCGGGTCGGTCGGCGTATCGAGCAGCACGTCGAGGCCGATGGCGCGGACATGCTTGGAGGCCAGGACCTCCAGCACCTCGGCGAGATAGGCCCGGTCGACCGGCGTGCGGTAGGGGAATTGATCCAGCACCTTTTCCGTGATGCTGACGATCATGACATTGGGGTCGGGCGCGGGCTGCAGCGGCACGCCGGCGATCATCCGGATGTCCTTGGTCCATTGTTCGACCTTGTCGCCCATGCCGGTCGTGCTGACCCACAGCGCGATGACGGTCGTGACGAGCACGATTGCCAGCGATTGCAGGACCGGATTACCGAGCAGCCCGCGGAACTTGACGTTGACCTTGGGCAAGGGGGCGGCGGCGTCTACCACGTGCTGCTACTCCAGAAAAATGCTGTTGTCGGCGTTCTTGACTTCGGCAGCGGGCCAGGAGTTTTCCGATTGGTTTAATATCTTTTAATATTCTTCATGAATAGTTACCCGCGCATCGCGAGAATGCTGGAACTGAAGCCTTAATTGCCGGCACAAAGCTTTGTGTTGCTGCCGAGTTATTTGTACTTTTGCCGAGTGGGGATTGGATGACGGCCAGGGGGAGGGGGAGCCTCGGGGGTAAACGCCGGCAATCGCTGAGGATCCTGAGAGGCGTCTCGGTCGCCCTGGGCTTTGTGGGGGGCCTCGCTGGTCCGGCCTTCGCGCAGGGCGTGCCTCCGGCAGGGGCGCTCCAGTCGGTCAATCCCGGTCGCGCGCTGCAGCAATTCGCGCCGCCCACGGCAGTCGCTCCGCCGTCCGGCGAGATCGAGGTGCCGGCGACCAATCCGGAAACCCCGCCGACGGGTGCGGACAAGGTTTTCTTCAAGCTGACCGATATCGTGATCGATGACAGCACCGTCTATCGCGGCGGCAGCCTCAAATCGATCTATGCCAAGAGCCTTGGTCAAAGGGTGAGTCTGACCAAGATTTATGACATCGCCAACGCGATCACGGAAAAATATCGCAGCGACGGCTATTTCCTGAGCAAGGCGATCATCCCGGTCCAGCGCATCCATAATGGCGTCGTGCATCTCCGGGCGGTCGAGGGCTTTATCGACCAGGTGCATCTGCAAGGCGTGAAGAGCAAGCGCCTGGAAGCCTATGCCCAGGCGATCCGGGCGGTGCGCCCGATCACCACGAAGATACT
This sequence comes from Allostellaceae bacterium, assembly GCA_035491935.1. Taxonomy (GTDB): domain Bacteria; phylum Pseudomonadota; class Alphaproteobacteria; order ATCC43930; family CGMCC-115725; genus DATJJW01. The sequence continues at coordinate 8,781 of DATJJW010000036.1, forward strand.
GGAGCGCTATGTACTGCTGGCCAACGATCTTGCCGGCATGACGGTGCAGAGCGTGCTGGCGCCATCGCCTACGGTGCAGGGCGCGGCCGACCTGACCATGATCGCGGTGCGCAAGACCTTCGGCGGCAGCGCCGAGATGGATAATTTCGGCACCCCCTACCAGGGGCCGTGGCAGGCGATGGTCACCGGCAGCATGGCCGGCGTGCTCGGCCATGACGAGATGATTTCCGTACGCGGCGCTACCACCAGTACGCCCCGGCAGATGGGCATGTTCGGCATCAACTTGGCATTGCCGATCGATGATGACGGCACCAGCCTGGTCTTGGATTTCAGCCGCAACAAGGGCCATCCCGGCTACGTGCTGGAGCCGTTCGGCGTACATACCCTGGCCTATTCCGCCTCGATAGCGGTCCAGCACTACATGATCCGCAGCCGCGCGGAGAATTTGCTGAGTGCGCTGACTTTCTCGTACTTGAACTCCGAGACGCGGCTGAACGTGCCCGGATCGTCGGACGACCACATCCGCGCGCTGCGCGCCAGCCTCGGCTACACCCGGATCGATACGCTGGGTGGCCAGAATGCGGTCAGCGCCGAGCTCAGCGAGGGCATTCCGATCCTCAACGCGACGCGGGGCGGCAACAATCCGCTGGCGTCGCGCCCCGACGCCCGGAACGACTTCACCAAGCTCGTGCTGAACGGCTCCCGTCTCCAGGATCTCGGCAATAATTACGCGCTGCTCCTTGCCATGAGCGCGCAATCCTCCTTCGGCGAGCGTCTCTTGTCCTCGGAACAGTTCGCCCTCGGCGGCCCGGTCTATGGACGCGGCTACGATCCGTCGGAGGTCACCGGCGACAATGGCGTCGCCGGCAAGTTGGAACTGCAGAAGACCGTGCCCTTTACCCTCTATGGGCGGGATCGCTTCGCGCAGTTCTTCGGCTTCTATGACGTCGGCGAGGTCATGACGAGCGTCGTCAATGCCGGCGCACCGGGGCGGCAGACATTGGCTTCGACCGGTACGGGGGTGCGGCTCAATTTCGGCAACGGCGTCACTTCGCTGATCGAGTTGGCCAAACCCTTGACGCGCGCGGTTTCTTCGGAGATCGGGCACGAGGACGATCCAAAGGATTGGCGTATCTACTTCTCGTTGGCAGCGGCATTTTGACGGGGGGTTACGATGACCGGCGTCGGGTGCGTGATGGCAGGGCGGCGGCGGCATCGACGGGCTGCGGACGGGGCCGCGTGCCCGGCTGGGCCCAAGGGTTTGGCGTCGCGCGCGCCTGAAGCGCTCACACCTATGCGGCCGTTGGCTGGCCGGGCATTGGCCGGCCGGGTGAGCGCGCTCGCCCTGACGGTCGGGCTGCTGGGCGTGTCGGCGTCTCCGGTTTTGGCGCAGACGGTCGCGGCCCCGTCAGTCGCGGCCACGGCGCTGCCGCAAGGCGGCCAGGTGGTGGTCGGCGCGGCCAGCATCCAGCAGTCGGGCGCCAGCATG
>DATJJW010000037.1:0-2811 GCA_035491935.1 Allostellaceae bacterium
ATCTCGACCGGCATCCAGACGAAGTCGCCCTTCTTCACCAGGCCCTTGTCGACCAGATATTGCGCCCAATGCTTGCCGAAGGTGACGTTGTCGCCGCCGACATAGGCATTGAAATTGGCCTTGGGATCGGGCGTGTTGAAGGTGATGATCGGGATGTTGGCCGCGCGGGCTTCCTTGACGATCTCGACAAGGCTGCCCGGATCGGGGCTGGTGGTGACGATGCCGTCGGCCTTGGCGGAGAGGGCGGCGCGGACCGCTTCCTGCTGCGAGGCGACGTCGCCATTGTGGAACGAGGTGTTGACGGTGTTGCCGGTGTCCTTGGCCCATTGCTTGGCACCGGCCAGGAAGTAGGTCCAGACCGGATCGGCCGGGCCGCCATGTGAAATCCAGTAGAAGGTCTTGGCCTGCGCCGCTGCCGGAATGAGCGTTAGCGCGACCAGAAGGCCGTAGAGCACAAGTCTTAGTCTTGTCAGCATTTGATTTCCTCCCGGTTGAAGATGATCCGTCCCTTGTTCCGGCTCCAGCCGGATTGCGTCTTTTGCCAGCGCCGCTCGGATGCCTCAGAGCATTCCCTTTTTCGACGGATGGCAAGCCTCCATCTGCAGATGTAGTTGGCGCCTGACGCGGCGCCATCAACGATCCCATCAGATTGCATCAGTCGGGGTGATTTTTCAGGGCAGCCGGATGATTGGCGCTGAGGCTCAGCCGAGAGGATTGTCCCCGATGTGTCCTGCACGCCGGTTGCGCCACAGCCGGATCAGCCGGTCGACCGCCAGGGCAAGCACGACCAGGGCGCCAGTGCCGAAAGTGCTCCACGCGGCATCGACGCCAAGCATGCTCATGGCGCTGAGGATCACCTGGAGGACCAGCATGCCGATCGCGGCACCGATGACGCTGCCGTGGCCGCCTGCAAGCGATGTGCCGCCGATGATGGCCGCGGCGATTGCCACCAGCGCGAAAGTGCTGCCCTCACCGGTAACAACCGCGCCGTGGACGCCGAGATGGATAACACCGGCCAGTCCCGCCATCGCACCCATCAGCACCAGCGTCAGCACCCGTACTTTCGAGGTTGGAATACCGGCATGGGCGGCAGCTTGCGGATTGCTGCCCACGGCCTGGACCCGGTAGCCGAAGCGGGTGCGGTGGAGGACGACATGCAGTACCAGCGCCAGCACGACGAAGATGACGCCCGCTGCCGGCACGACGACGAACGCCTTGCCCGACAGCGTCGCGAAGAAGCTCCGGTCCGCGCCTGGGGGCACGATCGTCTGTCCCTTGACAGCGACCAGCGACAGGCCCTGGATCATCCACCAGGTACCGAGCGTCACCACCAGGGCCGGCAGGCGCAGCACGATCGCCAGCAGGCCGTTGACCAGGCCGAGGCCGGCACCCGCAGCGACCCCGACCAGGGCGGCAGGCCAGGGGTCCATTCCCGCAACCATAAGCAGGGCCGCCAGGGCCGCCGCGAGATGGAAGACGGCACCCGCCGAAAGGTCGATCTCGCGAGCCGCGAGCACGAAAACCATGCCGATCGCCAGCAGGCCGGGCAGGGCGGCTTGGCCCAGCACCGACAGCAGGTTGGCCGGTTCGAGGAAGGAAGAGTTCAGCCAGCCAAGCAGTGCGAGCAGCAGGGCAAGTGCAACGACAGCGCCGCTCTCGGACGGCAGCCGAATGCTGCGTCTGGCTTGATGGTTTACTGAGCCGGCAAGCGGCGGCACGGTATCGGTCCTGGTCATGCCGCACTCTCCCGATTGCTCCTACGGTTTTCGTCCGCGGGCTTGCCCGAGGTGATCAGCGTCAGAAGCCTGCCCACATCCATATCGTCGCCGGCGATTTCGCCGGCCAGCCTGCCCTGATGGAAAGCAAGGATGCGATCGCAGAGCCCTGTCAGTTCGGACAGCTCGCTGGAATGCAGCAGCACGATGCAGCCGCGGGCTGCCATCTGGCGGATCAACGCGTAGATCTCCTGCTTGCTGCCGATGTCGATGCCGCGGGCGGGTTCGTCGAGCAGCACCACTTGCGGGCCGATCTCCAGCCATTTGGCGATGATCACCTTCTGCTGGCCACCGGCCGAAAGCGAGCCCGCCGGCATCTCGGGCGTGCTCCTGATGCGCAGCGCCTCGATCTGCCGAGCGGCGCGGCCGAGCGCCGCCTCGGGCGAATACCAACGCGAACCCCAGTCGCGTGCGCCGACGACGACGTTCGCCATGTTGAAGGCGATCGACTTGTCGGGCATCAGCCCATTGCCGCGCTCGCCCGAAATCATGCAGATGCTGCGGCGCGCCGCTTCCGTCTGCGTCCTCGGCAAGCCGTCGCCATCGGGATAACGCACCTTGCCTTGGCGCGGTCTGCGCAGCCCGAACAACAGGGCAAGCAGGTCGCTCGATCCAGAACCGGCAAGCCCGAGAATCTGGCCGGCGTGGGCCGTTAGGTTGACCCCGGAAAGAATGCCGCCGCCGAGCCCGTTAATGGTGATCTGCGGCCGCAGCGTGCCGGCCAGCGTCGGCAGGGTCCTGAGCGGCAGCGGGAACAGTGACTGGCGCAACTGGCCGATCATCGCTTCCTCGGACGCCGTCAGCTCCTGCCGCGCCTTTGACAGCACGTCGCGGCCGTTGCGGATCACCGTCAGCTGGTCGGCGATGGCAAGTGCGTCCCCCAACCGGTTCGACGCGTAGAGCATGCTCATGCCCCTGGCTTTCAGCCCGCGCAGCACCGCGAACAGCCGCTCGCCCTGGCGCTGGTCGAGCGCCGAATTCGGGTCGTCAAGGATGAGCAGCCTCGGGTTTTCCAGAAGCGCGCGGGCGATCGCGA
>DATJJW010000038.1:0-10802 GCA_035491935.1 Allostellaceae bacterium
TGGTCCAGTGCGGCTTGTCCTGGGGGCCCGTATCCAGGCTGAAGGCGATCGAGGGCACGTCGAGCAGCGTGCCCTCCATGGCGGCCGCGACCGTACCGGAATATGTCACGTCCTCGCCGGTGTTGACGCCGCGATTGACGCCGGACAGCACCAGATCCGGCCGCCGGTCGGCAAGCGCTTCGGCCACGGCGAACAGCACGCAATCGGTCGGCGTGCCATCGACGGCGAAGCTGCGCGCGCCGACCTCGCGCACACGCAGCGGCCGATGCATGGTCAGCGAATGGCTGGCACCGCTCTGCTCCAATTCCGGCGCCACAACCCAGACATCCGAACTCAGTTCCAGAGCGATCTCCTTCAGCACGGCGAGACCCGGGGCGCCAATGCCATCATCATTGGAGATGAGGATGCGCGCCTGGGCGAGATCGCCGGGCATGGAGAAAAGTGCCGTCATCTGATGCGCTCGAGTCCGCCCATATAGGGGATGAGCGCGTCCGGCACGCGGATGCTGCCGTCTTCCTGCTGATAATTCTCCAAGACCGCCACCATGGTCCGGCCAACCGCCAGGCCGGAGCCGTTCAGCGTGTGGACGAAGCGCGTGCCCTTGCCTTCCTTCGGCCGAAGCCGTGTCTTCATGCGCCGGGCCTGGAACTCGCCGCAATTGGAGCAGGAGGAGATTTCGCGATAAGTCCCCTGCCCCGGCAGCCAGACCTCGATGTCGTAGGTCTTGCGCGCGCCGAAGCCCATATCGCCGGTGCACAGCAGCATGACCCGATAGGGCAGGCCCAGACGCTGCAGCACGGCCTCCGCGCAATGGGTCATGCGCTCATGCTCGGCCTCGGACAGGTCCGGATGCACGACCGAAACCATCTCGACCTTGCTGAACTGGTGCTGGCGGATCATGCCGCGCGTGTCGCGGCCGGCCGCGCCCGCCTCCATGCGGAAGCATGGCGTATAGGCGGTCCAGCGCAGCGGCAGATCCTTTTCCTCGATGATCTCGTCGGCCGTGAGGTTGGTCAGCGGCACCTCGGCGGTCGGGATCAGCCAGCGGCCATCGGTGGTCTTGAACTGGTCGTCGGCGAATTTCGGCAGCTGACCGGTGCCGAACATGGTCTGGTCGTTGACCAAAGCCGGCGGCACCACCTCCGTATAGCCGAACTCGCCCGTATGCAGGTCGAGCATGAAGGCGGCCAGCGCCCGCTCAAGCCGGGCGAGCGGCCCCTTGAGCACCGTGAAGCGCGCACCGGCGAGCTTGGCCGCGCGGCCGAAATCCATGAGCGAGCCGACCCCCTGGCCCAGCCCCTCGCCCAGTTCGAAATGCTGCTTGGGCGTGAACGACAGCTTGGCCGGCTCGCCCCAGGAACGCACCAGCACATTGTCGTGCTCGTCCTTGCCCTCCGGCGTCGAGGGATCGGGCAGGTTCGGGATGGCGGCGAGCTTCGTCTCCAGCACGTCGCCCAGCTCGCGTTCGGACACTTCCAACCCGGCGACGCGATCCTTGATCGAAGCGACCTCGGCCATCAACGCCTCGACCGGCAGCCCTTTGCCGCGCGCCATGCCGATCGCCTTGGAACGCTCGTTGCGCAGCGCCAGCAGCTCTTGCAGCTCGGTCTGCGCCGCCCGGCGCTTCGTGTCCAGATCCAGAATCTCGGCCGAAACCGGCGCCACGCCACGCCGGCTCAGGGCCTGGTCGAAGGCGGCAGCGTCGTCGCGGATCGATTTCAAATCATGCATGGGTCTTCAGAGTCCTAATCGGCCATCGGCTCGACATCCGAGGCAGTATCCGCCGCGCGCTTCTTCTCGACCATACGGCAGGTATAGATCGATATCTCGTAGAGCAGGCACAGCGGCACGGCCAGGCCGCACATGCTGATGGCATCGGGCGGCGTCAGGATGGCGGCAGCGACGAAATTGATGACGACGGCATAACGCCGGTTGCGCCTGAGAAAATCCGAGGTGATGAGCCCGACCCGCGCCAGCAGGGTCAGGCCGACAGGCATCTCGAAGGCGATGCCGAAGGCGAAGATCAGGGTCAGCACCAAGGACAGATATTCGCTGACCTTGGGATCGGCCTCGATCGGCAATGAGCCTGGCATGCCGGCGGTCTGGAAACTGAGGAAGAAATGCCAGGCCTGCGGGAAGATCAGGTAGTAGACGAGCGCGCCGCCCAGGAAGAACAGGATCGGCGTCGCGATCAGATAAGGCAGGAAGGCGCTCTTCTCATTGGTGTAGAGCCCCGGCGCCACGAACAGCCAGACTTGGCTGGCGATGAGCGGGAAGGCCAGGAAGCAGGCGGCCCAGAACGACACCTTGATCCGCGTCATGAAGGCTTCGGTGAGCGCCGTGTAGATCAGATGCGGGTTCTGGTTCGGCAGCCCTTCCATCGCCTTGGCCAATGGCCGGACGAGGAATTCGTAGATCTCGTTGCCGTAGTAATAGGTGAAGCCCCAGCAGATGACGAGGCCGAGGAAGGCATAGATCAGGCGGCGTCGAAGCTCGATCAGATGCTCGATGAGCGGCATGCGGCCGGCTTCCATCGCCTCGCGTTCGCCATCCTTGTCGTGAGCGATTTGTTCCATAGGCGTCTAACTCAAGGCTCGGGCGGACTGGTCACGGCGGGAGGCGGCTCGTCGCCGGACTTCGCCTTGGCAGCGCGCGGTTTGCGCGGCTTCTTCTCGGGCTTGGCGTCTTCCGATTGGGCGGCTTCGCTGTCACCCGCCTCGATCTTGGCCTTCTTGGCCTTGGCAAGCTTCTTGGCCGGCGCGGTCTCCGCAACAGGCGCCACCTCCGCCGCCGGCTTGGCTTCCGTAATCTGGGCTGGCGGCATGGATGCAGCGGCAGCCAGCTTCGGCGGCGGCTCGGACGGCACGGCCGGGCCCGGCGCCAGGATCGAGGGCGTGGGTGTGTGCTCGACCGGCGGCTCGACCGGCTGGGCGATGGCCGGATGGTCGATGTTGAGGTCGGGCAGGTCGACCTCGGCGATCGATTTGCGGAATTGCTTCTCGGCTTCCTCCAGCTCCGCCTCGCGCACCATCTGATCGATGCTGCCTTGGAACTCGCGGGCGAAGCCGCGCATGCGGCGGATGAAGATGCCGGCGGTGCGCAAGGCACGCGGCAGGTCCTTGGGTCCGATGACGACGAGCGCGACAGCGCCGATCAGCAAGATCTCGGACCAGGAGAAATTGAACATGACGCTAAGGCTTCCAAACGCGACGGCGACAACCGAAATCGCGGCGGATCATGCAGAAAGCGGCGGCGAAACGCAAACGGCTCCTGAACCTATTCCGGTACTTCATGGTGCCTCCGTCTCGGCCGGCCCAGGATAAACGCCCTCATCGATATTGCTCTCGCCCAGCGAGACCGCGGGTTGCGCATCGAGCAGCCCGGCCGCGCGCAGCTCCTCCAGCCGCGGCAGATCGGTCACCGAGTCGAGGCCGAAATGCTGTAAAAAGGCATCGGTTGTGCCCCAGGTCAGCGGTCGGCCGGGCGTCTCACGCCGGCCCTTGGGCGCAATCCATCCGGCCTCGATAAGCAAGTCGAGCGTCCCTTTGCTCAGTGCCACGCCACGGATCTCCTCGATCTCGGCACGGGTCACCGGCTGGTGATAGGCCACGATGGCCAGGGTCTCGATCTGGGCACGCGACAATTTGCGCGTTTCGACCCGTTCCGCCGCCAGCTGGCCGGCAAGGTCCGGCGCGGTCCGGAAGCTCCAGCACCCAGCGACACGTGCCAGATTGATGCCGCGGAAGCGGTAGAATTGCTGCAGCTCGCCCAGGAGGACCGCCACATCCAGCCCCTCCGGCAGATATTCCTGCAACCGCGTCTCGGCCAGCGGCTCCGATGTAGCGAAGAGCAACGCCTCGACCAGGCGGAGCGCGCTCGCGCGCTCATGCTCGAAATCCCCGGCATCGACGGAGACGTCTTCGGGTGCGCCGCTCTCGCCATGGGGATCGAGGGGGGTGATGCTCATGTCTTGCCCTGCATCGCTGGACCAGTCGCGGCCGTGGGCGCGCGCAGGAAGATCGGCCCGAAGGCGGCATCCTGGCGCAGATCGAGCTTGCCGTCCTTGGCGAGCTCCAGGCTGGCGACGAATGTCGCCGCCAGCGCCGAACGGGCCTGCGGCCCGGATTGCCATTGCGGCGGCAGGAAATGGTGCAGCTGCCGCCACTCGACCAGTCCGCCGATAAGCCGCGACAGGCGCTGCAGGGCCTCGTCGACCGAATAGAAAGACGGTGCCTTGACCTGCAGCACCGTCACCTCGCCGCGCTGGTGATGGGCGGCATAGGCGCGTAGCAGCTCGATCAGACTCAGCGAGAAGACCGGCTTGGTGATGGTGGCGAGCCCCTCCGGCGCACCACGCGGGAAGACGTCGCGTCCCAGGATCGACCGGGCCAGGAGATCGGTGCCCGCCTGCTGCATCGCGGCCAGGCGCTGCAACCGAAACTGCAGCGCGGCAGCCAGCTCCTCGCCCGAAGGTTCGTCATCGGGCGGCGGCTCCGGCAGCAGCAGCCGGGATTTGAGATAGGCCAGCCAGGCGGCCATGACGAGATAATCGGCGGCGACGTCGAAGCGCAGGCGATGCGCATCGTGGATGAAGGCCAGATACTGCTCGGCCAGTGCCAGGATCGAGATGTGCTTGAGGTCGACCTTCTGTTCGCGCGCCAGCGTCAGAAGCAGGCTGATCGGCCCTTCGAAGCCGTCGAGGTCAAGCACCAGTTCCGGCTCTTGATCCTCATTGGCCGCCCGGACCTTCTCGCCCAGCGCATGCTCATCGAATGCCGCGGCCATCGTCCGGCCTCAGCCGATGCCGACGAGATGGGCGAAGTTCTGCAGCAGCCAATTGGCCGGACGGCCGACCAGCCAGTCGAAGATGTTGAGGTTGATGCCGACGGTCTGGCCCAGCATCGGCAGGAAGATGATCGCGACCAGGATCAGGATCACGGCCTTGGTCTCGAACTGCGCCAACGGTATCGCGAGGTTCCGGGGCAGGATCGAGACCAGCACCCGGCCTCCGTCGAGCGGTGGGATCGGCAGCATGTTGAACACCGCCAGGATCAGGTTGATCTGCGCGGAATTGACCAGATTGTGCAGGGTCCAGCTTTGGCCGCTCACCGGCACATAGGGCATGAAATGCAAGGCCGCCAGCGACAGGATCGCCAGGATGACGTTGATGCCAGGGCCAGCCAGCGCCACCAGCACCGTGTCGCGCCGGGGATGACGCAGCGCACCGAAATTCACCGGCACCGGCTTGGCATAGCCCAAGAGGAAACCGCCGGGCGTCAGCAGGCAGATCGCCGGCAGCAGCAACGTGCCGACCGGGTCGACATGCTTCAGCGGGTTGAGCGAGACCCGGCCCATCATATACGCGGTCTTGTCACCGAGCAGCTTGGCCATATAGCCATGGGCGGCCTCATGCATGGTCACCGCGATGATGACCGGCAGGATCCAGACCGCAAATTGCGGGATGATGTGCGACAAACCGTTCATTTCAAGCGATACCCACTCCAAGCAGTCCGTTCAGCTCCGCCAGCAGCGCCTTGGGCTCCGCCGGCTCCGGCGTCCGGCGCATGGCGAGCGCGCGGCGCCAACGCCGCTTGGCTGCATCCGTCATCACGCCGCAGGCCTCGACGACCGGCCGCATCTCGTTCATGTCGCCATTGCAGTGGAGCACCACGTCGCAGCCGGCGGCAATCGAACGGCGCGACCGGCTGGCGAAATCCCCGCCCAGCGCCTTCATGCTGAGATCGTCGCTCATCAGCACATTATCGAAGCCCAGGCGTTTGCGGATGACATTGCCGATCACGACCGGGCTCCATGTCGCGACATTATCCGCATCCCAGGCGGTATAGCGGATATGGGCGGTCATGGCGAAGGGCTGGTCGGCCAGATCGTGGAAGGGCGGCAGGTCGCTCGCCGACAGCACCGCATCCGACGCCTCGACCACCGGCAGGTCGTGATGGCTGTCGACCATCGAACGGCCATGGCCGGGGATATGCTTGATGACCGGCAGCACGCCGCCCGCCATCAGCCCTTCCGAGACCGCACGGCCGAGCCGGGCGATCTGTTCGACCTCATGCCCCCAGGCACGGTCGCCGATCACATCATGAGCGCCCGGTACCGGGTTGTCGAGCACCGGCGCGCAATCGACATCGATGCCAAGCGCATGCAGATCATGGGCGATCAACCGCATGGTGAGCCAGGCGGCACGGGCCGCCTTCTCGGGGTTCTGCCCATAAAGCCCGGCGATGGTCGCTGCCGGCGGCGCCTGACGCCAGATCGGCGGCTTCAGGCGCTGGACGCGTCCACCCTCCTGGTCGATCAGGATCGGCGTCGTGGGATCGTCGACGCAATCGCGCAAGGCTGCGGTCAGATCGCGGATCTGCTCGGGCCCGGTGCAGTTACGCTGGAACAGGATGAAGCCCGCCGGCCGGCTTTCGGCGAAGAAGCGGCGTTCTTCGGCTGTCAGGCTGGTGCCCGCGCAACCGAGGATCGCCGCGCGTCTGTCGCTGCCGTCAGGCCGGCTACTGCTTGACAATGAGACACCCGACATTGACCGCGTGAAGCGAGGCGCAAAGCCTCTCGGCCGTCGCCCGGTCGCGCAAGGGGCCGGCCTGAATGCGATAGAACACACCCTTGGCGCCCAGATCGGCCTTGGTAAAGACCGGGCTCAAGCCGCCCAGCAGATTGGCATGGGCATGCTGCATGCGCAGCCATTCGGACCTGGCCGTCGCCGCATCCTTGGTGGAGGCGAGCTGGACGCGATAGGCCCCGCCCGCGATCGGTACCGCCGGCGGCGTCTTGAGACCCGGCTCGGCCCTGGCCGGTGCCGTCAGCGCGGCGATGGCGCCAGCGGCCAAGGCGGCCTGCTGCGGCGGGTTGGCCGTGGTGGCGACGCGGGTCTGCGATTTTGTGGGCGCGGCAGCGGGTGCGGCGGCCGGCGGCGCCGGCGTAGCGGCCGGTGCTGTCGTGGCCGGCACGGCGGCAGGTGGCGCGGCGACAGGCTGCGGCGCAGATGCGGCCGCAGCGGGCATCGCCGCCTGGTCGGTATCCGGCGCCGCGGCGGTAGCCGGCAGCGGCGGCGGCACCGGGGCCGCGATGGCATCAGGCGCCGGCTGCGGCTTCGGCAGCGGCTGTTCCGGCGGTGCCAGCAAATTCTCCGTATGGCCACTGCCGGTGAGGTTCGGCTGATAGGCCACCGCATCCTCGGTGTCGTTCTGCATGCCGCCGGGATTGGCCGGCTTCACCTTCATCGCCGCCGGATCGGCCTTGACCAGCGGCACCTCGCCGTTCAGCGCGCCCTGATGGCCCTTGCCATAGGTCAGGTACAATCCGCCGGCGCCAGCGGCCATGACGACGATGGCGATGCCGATGCGGATCATGTTCGAATGCCAGCCATGCGGCCGCCACCCGCCGGCCTGCTGGCCGTAGGATGGCTGGCCATAGGCCTGCTGCCCGTAGCCTTGCTGGTCATAGCCTTGCTGGTCATAGCCTTGCTGGTCATAGCCTTGCTGGTCATAACCTTGCTGGCCATGAGCCGGCTGCTCGTAGCCCTGCTGCTGGTAGGACTGCTGCATGTAGTCCTGCTCATAGGCTTGGTTGGGGGCATAGGCCGCCTGAGCGGTCTCTTCCGGATAGGTGAAAGGCTGCTCCCCACGATCGGCACGGTCGAACATGCCGGGCTGCGGCGGCTGGATCGGCGCCAGGGAAGGTGGCGCTGGCTCCTCCGGGAAACGACGCGGTGCCATGCTTTCCTGTCAGCCCCTATCTGGTGTCGCCACGACTGGCTATCACAATAACCGGCGTCAGCGCATTTCCATGACGGGCGTCACGCCAAAGACCTTGAGGCCCGAGGCGATGACGAAGGCCACCGATTGCACGAGTGCCAGCCTAGCTAATGTCTTAGGCTTGTCTTCGGCGATGATGAAGCGCAAACCGGCGTCATCCTTGCCCTTGTTCCACAATCCGTGGAAGGAAGCCGCCACTTCGCCCAGATAAAAGGCGATTCGATGGGGTTCATGGGCTTCTGCCGCCCCTTCGACCAGCCTTGGCCAGCCGGCAAGCAGGCGAATTAGGGCCAATTCGGCCGGATCGACCAATGCCGAAAGCTCGGCTTTTTCGAGTCGCGCCGGCGTTAAGTCGGACGAATCGAACGACTCGCCGTTTTGCGCCTGGCCATCCTGCGCCTGAGCAGCATTGCGCAGTACCGATTGCGCGCGGGCATGGGCGTATTGCACGTACCAGACCGGATTATCGCGGCTCTGCTCGATGACTTTGGCGAAATCGAAATCGATGGTCTGGTCGTTGCGCCGCGTCAGCATCATGAAGCGGACGATGTCGCGGCCCACCTCCTCGACCACGTCGCGCAAGGTCACGAAAGAGCCGGAGCGCTTCGACATCTTGACCGGTTCGCCCCCCTGGTAGAGGTGGACGAGCTGGCAAATCTTGCAATCGAGGCTGGCCTTGCCGCCGGAGATCGCGACCACCGCCGCCTGCATGCGCTTGACGTAGCCGCCATGATCGGCGCCCAGCACGTCGATGAGCTGGGGCGAGCCGCGGCGGATCTTGTCGAGGTGATACGCGATGTCGGCGGCGAAATAGGTCCAGGAGCCGTCCGACTTCTTCAAGGGCCGGTCGACATCGTCGCCGAAACGCGTGGCGGCGAACAGGGTCTGGGGCCTGGGCTCCCAATCCTCCGGCGTCTTGCCCTTGGGCGGCTCCAGCACGCCGGTATAGACGAGACCGTCCGCCTCCAAGGTCGCCAGCGCCTGGTCGACCGCTCCCGCCTCGTGCAGCGAGCGTTCGGAGGTGAAGACATCGTGATGCACGCCCAGCAGCGACAGATCCTCGCGGATGAGGGCCATCATCGCGGCAATGGCAAAGCCGCGGAACTCCGGCAGCCATTGGGATTCCGGTGCTTCGAGCCATTTATTGCCGTCGCGCGCCGCCAAAGCGGCACCGACCGGCTTCAGATAGTCGCCCGGATAAAGCCCAGCCGGGATCTCGCCGATCGTCTCGCCCAGCGCCTCGCGATAGCGCAGGTAGGTCGAGCGCGCCAGCACATCGACCTGGGCGCCGGCATCGTTGATGTAGTATTCGCGGCAGACCGAAAACCCGGCCTTGTCGAGCAGGCCCGCCAACGCATCGCCGAAGACGGCGCCGCGGGCGTGGCCGACATGCATCGGGCCGGTCGGATTGGCGGAGACGTATTCGACATTGATCGCAGCGCCGGCCCCGACCTTGGAATCGCCGTAAGCGATACCCGCGGCCAAAATCTCGCGCAGCCGCTCCTGCCAGAAGTTGTCGGCCAGGCGCCAGTTGATGAAGCCCGGCCCCGCGATCGAGACTTCCGAGACCGCCGGATGGGCGCGCAAGCCGTCGACGACCAGCTCGGCCAGCGCGCGTGGCGGCAGGCCCGCCTGCTTGGTCAGCACCATCGCGGCATTGCTCGACATGTCGCCATGGGCCGCCTCGCGCGGCGGCTCGACGACGATACGGCTATGGTCGAGCCCGGCAGGCAACGTGCCGGCAGCGGCCAGCCCGTCCAGCAGGCGGATGATCTCGGAGCGGAAAAACGCGAAGACGTTCATGGATCGGCGGCTATGGAGCTGTTTTGTCAGGCCCAGTGCTTAAGGCGCTTGGGCGCCGCCGTAAACCCCCGAGCGGACATAACGCAGTTGTGAGGGCACCCAAAGGACCCGAGAACCGAGTATATCCCCCTCTCCGCCCCGAAAAGCGGGGAGGTTGGGCGAGGTATAGGCCGGTTGCGAATTGTGTTCACGATGTATCGTCTACGATCGACGGTATTATAGTGATCTCCGCGATCCTGAATCCGGGCTACAATCAATACGGAGGATGTTCATGCGAACGATCCGAATGGCTTCGCGAAGTCGATCACGACCATCTTCATGATTTACTTCCCTCGGTCAGCCGCCGCCACGTCGAGCCCGCGCTGCACCGCAGGACGCGCGAGGCCACGGTCGAGCCACGCCTGCACATGAAGAAACCGGTCGAATCCCACGAGCTCGCGCGCTTCGTAGAACCCGATCAGGTTGCGCACCCAGCCGATCAGCGAAATATCGGCGATGCTGTAGTCGGCGCCCATCACCCACTCGCGGCCCGCGAGCCGTGCGTCGAGGACACCGAGCAGCCGCGCTGACTCGGTTGCGTAGCGGTCGCGCGGGCGTTTGTCCTCATAGGCTTTGCCGGCGAATTTGTTGAAAAAGCCGACCTGGCCGAACATCGGTCCGACCCCACCCATCTGCCACATCACCCACTGGATCGTTTCATAGCGGGTGTTCGGATCGGCCGAGATAAATTGTCCGGTCTTGTCGGCGAGATAGAGGAGGATTGCGCCCGATTCGAACAGCGCGAGCGGCGTGCCGCTCGGCCCGTCGGGATCGTAGATCGCGGGAATCTTGCCGTTGGGGTTGAGTGCCAGAAAGGCCGGGTCGTGGTTTTCATTCGCCAGGATGTCGATCCGGTGCGGCTCGTAGGCGAGGCCCGTTTCCTCAAGCATGATGCCGACCTTCACCCCATTGGGCGTCGGCAGGGAAAAGAGCTGCAGCCGATCAGGGTACTGCGCCGGCCAGCGCGTGAAAATTGGATGATCGAGTGTCATTTTTTCCCAGGGGCAACGATTGAGTCACGAGGAGGGCAGAAGCGCCCGCCCTCCCCTTGTCCTCACGAACGAACGCGGATGATTGTATTCCCCCTGCGTCGCTCGGTCGGGTTCAAGGCGGCGACGGCATCGTCGAGGGTCGAGACGTTGCCGATGTTCGTCCGCAGTCGTCCATCGCGCACTCGCT
>DATJJW010000039.1:0-2258 GCA_035491935.1 Allostellaceae bacterium
CGGCTTCAGCGTGTCGTTCCAGGCATCCTTCAGGACGATGTCCAGGCGGCCTTCCTCGGCTTCGCCGGCGAAGATCGAGATGCCCATGTCCATCGCCGCCTGGATCTCGGGCGGCACGACCGGCAGCATCGACAGGCAGCCGGCGGCATGGAAGCCGCCCATCGCCACCGGCAGGCCGAGCTTGATGAACTGACGGCCCAGATCGACGGCGCGCGGGAACTGGTTGGATTGCACGCCGACCAGGCAGATCAGCGCCTTGCCGCCGGTGCGCCGGATATCGGCCACGATGCGGTCGGGCCGCACCCGGGTATTGGTCTCGTCGAACGGCTTGATCAGGATGTCGACGTCGGCACCCAGCACCTGGCGCTGCCGGCAGTCCTCCCCCAGGCCGTAAAGGGCCGCCAGGGTGTTGGACGGGATATGGGAGCGCAGCCAAGTGATCGGATAGCCGTCGTCGTCGTAATGCGTCGGCTTGATCAGAATTAGGTGAAATATCGTACGCTTCACGGCACCGCCCTTCGCGGAATTGACCAAGGCACATCCGCGTGCGGCTCTATCGAGCGTCTGCCACCGCTTAACGGCATCCCCGCCTCACAATGCTCTGCGCTCGCCTGCAACGCAACTGCAGGCTTCGCATAATCCCACCAAAAAGGGGGGAATAGAACTACAATATATGGGGCTTTTGTTGGCCGAGCCCCGCGAATGGCGAGAATGCCCCATGAAAATGCGTTAATTGCAGTCCGCGGCCCAAAAGCGCACGGTGGGCCCGCCCTGAGAGGCGCCAAGCAAGACGCCGGCCGGGGGAGGGATCGAACAGGACGTGAGTCTCACTGCGCGTGTACCGGCGCTGGCGCCGTTCCAGATCCGGAGCTTCCGCTATCAATGGCCGGCCGACCTGCTGACCTCCTGGGCCTTCGAGATGGAAGGCGTGATCCTGGGCTGGTTCGTGCTGGTCTCGACCGGCTCGGTCCTGGCACTGGCCGTCTTCGGCTCCCTGCAGTTCCTGGGCACCCTGATCTCGCCGCTGTTCGGCATGGCCGGCGACCGCGTCGGCAACCGCAAGGTCCTGTGCGTGATGCGGGCCATCTATCTCACCGTGGCGAGCGCGCTGGCGGCGCTGTTCCTGAGCGGCCAGGCGGCTCCTTGGTCGGTTTTCGTGCTGGCGACGATCATGGGTCTGGTCAGGCCGTCCGATATCACGCTGCGCAACCTGCTGGTCGGCGAGACCATGCCGTCGAACTACCTGATGCGGGCCATGGGCGTGTCGCGCACGACCGCGGATTCTGCCCGCATCGTCGGGGCGCTGACGGGGGCGGGCCTGGTGGCATTGGTCGGATCGGGCATGGCCTATCTCGGCGTCTGCGTCTTCTATGCGGCGAGCCTCGCCCTGACCTTCAATGTCGGCATCAGGCGGCTGCGCGTGCTGGGCGAGGAGCCCGCCCATGCCTCGCCGCTGCGCGCCCTGCGCGAAGGTTTCGCCTACGTGTGGTCGACGCCGGACATGCGGGCAGTGATGCTGCTCGCCTTCCTGGTGAACCTCGCCGCTTATCCGTTGATCAGCTCGCTGTTGGCCTACGTCGCCAAGGACATCTACGGCCTCGGCCAGACGGGGCTCGGTTGGCTGATCGCCTGCTTCGCGGGCGGCGCGCTCACCGGGTCGATCGCGATCTCGACGTTCGGCGCTGCCGTCCGTCCCGCCCGCACCACGCTTGTCTGCGCCGTCCTGTGGTTCTCCCTCAATCTCGCCTTCTCCTGGATCGAGATCCCGTTGCTGGGGCAGATCGTCCTGTTCGTGTCAGGTTTCGTACAAAGCTTTTGCATGATCCCCATGGCGGTGCTGCTGCTCCGCGTCGCCAATCCGGCCTTCCGCGGCCGTGTCATGGGCGTGCGCATGCTGGCGGTCTACGGCATGGCCATCGGCCTGCTGGCGGCCGGTCCGCTGGTTGAGCACACCGGCTTCGCCGTGACCGGCACGATCTTCAGCACGATCGGCATCGTCTTCACGGTCGTGATCGGCGTGCGCTGGCGTGATCATCTCTGGAGCGTCAAAGCCGACGCCAACGCGCGTTAGCGGGAACCCTCCGGCACCCGCCACGTTGGCAGGCGATGCAGGGCAGCATCGCCAAGGCCGCCGTTCTGGCGACAGTGCTCATAGCGGGCGTCGTCGCCGATGGCCGGGCTGACGATCCGCCTCCGCCGCCCTCGGCGACGGAAAGCGAAAGCCGCAGCATCTTCATCTTCCAGGTCGAGAACGACGT
>DATJJW010000040.1:0-9017 GCA_035491935.1 Allostellaceae bacterium
GGCGCGGCGACGACCATCCATTGAAATCCGGGCGTGAGCTTGACCGCCACCATGTCGCGCTCCACCCATTCGCCGATGCGGATGCCGGCGTCGTAGCGGTGGCGCGCGAGATCGATCGTCGCATCATTCACGTCGAACTCGACCGAAATCTCGGGGTAGCAGTGCCGGAACTCCGGCAGGACGTGCATCAGGACCAGCTCGCATGCGATCCGGGGCATGGTCAGGCGTAGATGCCCCACGGGCCGGTCCGCCTCTCCTGACAATTGGTCCAGCGTATGGCCGATCTGATCGGCGGCCGGCCGCAATGTCGCGAGCAGCTTGGCGCCGGCCTCGGTGAGCGCGACGCTGCGCGTGGTGCGTTGGAAAAGCCTGCGGCCGAGGCGCGCTTCCAGAGTTTGGACGGCCTGGCTTACGGCGGCACGGGTGACGCCGAGCTCCGCCGCCGCCGCGCGGAAACTAGCATGGTCGGCCACGGCAAGAAATTCCGAAAGACCGGTGAACCTGTTGATCCGGGCCATGAGGCAAGCTCCCCAATTGGAAAGTTTATCTAACCAGTCAAATTAGTCTTGGCCCGTTTTTAATCCACTGGGCGCGTCCCAAATTCGTCCTTGTCACACCCGGTTCGAGGAGGATGCATGCGTTGCTACGAATTTTCGGATGCGATCTCTTTCCAGTCGTTGCGCCTGGTCGAGCGCCCCGATCCCCTGCCGGGCCCCCACGACATCGTCATCCGCATGCGCGCCGCGGCGCTCAATTTCCGCGACGTCGCCATGCTGCGCGGCCATTATCACATCGGTGTCTCACCGCCCCTGATCCCGCTTTCCGATGGTGCGGGCGACGTCGTGCGGGTCGGCGAGGCCGTGACACGGTTCAATGTCGGCGATCTCGCCTGCCCGACCTATCTGCCCGATTGGCATCACGGACCGCTCGAAGCGGCCCGTGTCCGCCGGCGGCTCGGTGGCCCGACGGACGGGGTGCTCACCGAGCTCATGTGCGTCCATGAAACGGAAGCCGTGCTTGCACCTTCGCATCTGGTCCCGGATGAGGCGGCGGCGCTGCCGGTCGTGGCGGCAACCACCTGGCGCGCGCTCTATCGCATCGGGTCATTGCGCCTAGGCGAAACCCTGCTCGTGCAAGGTGCCGGCGCGATCTCGACCACCGCCCTGCAACTCGCGAAGGCCGGAGGCGCCCGCTGCATTTCGGTGCTGCGCGACGATCGCCATGCGGATGCGCTGAAAGCGCTGGGCGCGGATCTGGTCCTGACCAGCGGCAATGAGCCAATTTGGCCGCAGCAGGTGCGCGAGGCCACCAATGGCCTGGGCGCCGACGTCGCGCTCAACGTTGCTGGCGGCAAGACGCTGACCAGCACCGTCGCGGCCACGAAATTGGAGGGCACCGTACATTTGGTGGGATTCGTCGCCGATCCCGTCGCCGAACTGGATTTGTTCGAGGCGATCCGCCACGGCACCACCTTCCATACCGCCACCGCAGGCAGCCGGGAGGATTTCGAGGCCTTCATCCGCAGCTCGGCGCAACATCGGCTGCGGCCGGCGATCGCAAGGACTTTCGCGCTGTTCGAGCTTCGTGAAGCCTTCGACCTCGTCGGCCGCGGCGGTCATTGCGGCAAGGTGGTCGTGACGCTCGACTTTTGACGGACCGCCATCCCGACAGCGCGTTCCTACCCCGGCGCACCGAAGACGACCGTGCCGTCTTCCCGCAGCGTGAAGCCGGGATTCCAGGCTATTTCCCAGATGTGGCCGTCCGGGTCGGCCAGATAGGCGGCGTACCCGCCATAGAAAGTATCCGTCGCAGACTTGAGCACGGTAGCGCCATGCCGGACCAGATGGTGGAGCGCCGCATCGACGTCTTCGCGCGTCGGCAGGTTATGCGCCAGGTTCAAGGCACCCGGCGGCGGCAACGCGACACGGCCAAGATCCTTGGCCAGGGAGACCGCGCTCCAGGTCCCAAGCAATATGCCGGCCAGCTGGTAGAACACGACGTCATCATCGTCGAAAAGCGGCGTCCAACCGAAACCCGCCTGATAGAAAAGCCTCGATCGCGGCAGGTCGGCAACGCCCAGGGTAATGACGGAGATTGCTTGCTTCATGGCATGCTCCCAACTTTCCCAGTCGCCCGACGCGGCCAGGTCAAGTCGTGGGACTTGGCGCACGCGCCAGCCAGAGCCTCCGAGAGGAGACGACCGGGCTAACCAAACCGGTCCGCCTTTTCCGACCCCGCCATGGTAGCGGCGACGGTCGGGATTTCAATGTCCCTCACAGAGGGGCCGGCGCTCAAACCGCCGCCGGCTTGAACAGGCGCAGGCGCTTCAGCACCAGCAAGTCGCCCGGCCCATGGACGGCAGCGAAAAGCAAGCCCGCGGCGAAGGTGAAATGGTCGACGAAGAAGCCGAATTCGTCCTGGTTCGCCTGCCAATGGCCCAGGCCATGGAAGGTGAATCCTAGGAACAGGACATAGACCACCGCCGCGAATGCCGCCTCGCTGAAGAAGGCGCCTGTCAGGAAACAGAGTACCAACACCAGCTCGAATATCGCCGCCAGGAAGGCCAGCACCAGCGGCATGGGCAGGCCGGCAGAGGCGATGTAGTCGGCGGTGCCGTGCAATCCCATCGCCTTGAAGGTGAAGGCCATGGCAAATATTGCCGCGAAGATCACGCGGCCGACCAGGATGGCGGCACGCGACATGGTGGTGGGTATAGGCATGTTGGGCTCCTGTCGATCAAAGCGTTTCGCTAACTAAGACGCACGAAAGCGGCCAAAGCAGACAGGCAGCCCCCAATTTTTTTCTACCGCAAGGTCAAACGGCCTGCCTCGGTACGCGCGATGATCGGCAACCCTTCGGCCGCAGCCCGGGCACGCGCCTCGATTTCTGCATCGCCGGGCATCTCACGCACCCCCATCAGCAGCCGGACCAGCAAGTCGCCCCACAGCATGGCGAAGAACCGGCCGGTGAGCACGGCCGGATCACCCGCTCCCATCAATCCGGCCTCCTGGGCCCGGGCTAGCAGCTCGCAAAAAAGACGGTGATTGGCCTCCCGCCCTTCGGTGTCGAGGGCGCGGGCGAGCTCGGGCACATGGACAGCCTCGGCGATCGCCAGGCGATAGACCGTCAGCACCCCAAGCGTACAGACGCCGCGCATGATCGATGCGCCGATGGCCGCCAGCAAGGCCACAAGATCCGCACGGCTCTGCGGCAAAGCCACCTCTGCCAATGGCCGTCGCATGGCCGCCGCCTTGTCCCGGATGCAATCGGCCAGGATGGCGTGCTTGTTTGGGTATTGGGCGTAGAGGTCGCGTTTCGATATCTGCGCGCCGGTCGCGATCTCCAGCATGCTCGTCCCGGCAAAACCACGGGTGCTGAAACAGGCAAAAGCCGCGGACCGTACACGGTCACGCAGGCTGGCGCCTGGTCGTTCCGCCTTCAGCCCCGCCTCTTCCGTATCAACAATAAACCCATTCATGCTCAAAGTACCCTTGTCTGGTACGGAATCGTACCATAGATATGGATCTCGGTACGATATCGTACCTAGACATTATCGCAATAGATCGGTCATCCGGCCGCATCTCCCTCGGCAAAGGATCGTCGCCGTGTCCTTCATCATCCTTCAACTCATCATAGAGACCTCGCGCACGACCTTACAGTGGGTGGGATTCTGCATCGGCGCCCGGCGTATCACCCGGACAGGCTTTCCATCGCGCGCCTGGATCGTTGGATCGGCCATTGTCTCGGCCCTCTGGCTGTGCGGCATCGTCCTGGCGGCATCGAGCAATGCCCTGGGCCCGGCGGCCGTACCCGTCGCGGTGGTGACGACACTGATCGCGGGATTCGGGCTGCTCGCTATCCCCGGCTATCGAACCGTCATCGGCGCCATTCCGCCGCATTGGCTGATCGCCATCCAGGTCTTCCGGATCGTCGGCGGCACTTTCCTGATCCGCTATGGGCAAAACAGCTTGCCGGGCGCCTTCGCGATCCCGGCCGGAACCGGTGACCTGGTCACCGGCATCCTCGCCCCCTTTGTGGCGTATGGGTTGGCAAGCGGCAAAAGCTGGGGGCGCGGCGCCGCCATCGCCTGGAACATCTTCGGCATCGCCGATCTGGTCGATGCCTTGGCGTTGGGCATCACCTTCCTGGGTTCCGGCCTCACCTTCCCCACGATCCTCATCCCGATCTATGGCGTGCCACGCGCCATCATCCTCCATGGTTATTCGCTGATTGGGTTGCTGCGCGGCTCTCGGCAGAACCAGCCCGCCTGGCCGAGCGTCCGCCCGGCAGAATGACCGGCATCATATACCAGTTGCATTACGCAATCAGTTTTATTACAAAGAACCGATTGCGATACACACACGGTATGGAGGCGGTCATGGGCAAGGTGCGTGTTGCAGGGTTCGCCATCTCGATCGACGGGTTCGGTGCGGGGCCGGAACAAAGTCTGCAGGACCCGCTCGGCAAACGGGGGCTGGAGCTGCATCAATGGTTCTTCCCCACCAAGTTCTTCAAATCGATGCATGGCGACCCATCAGACGGTACGGAGGGAATCGACAATGATTTCGGCGGCCGCGCGATGGCGGGGTTCGGCGCTTTCATTCTCGGCCGCAACATGTTCGGGCCCGTTCGCGGGCCCTGGCCGGATGAAAGCTGGAAGGGTTGGTGGGGCGACAACCCGCCTTATCACGCACCGACCTTCGTGCTCACGCGCCATGCGCGCGCCCCGATCGTCATGGAAGGCGGCACCACCTTTCACTTCGTGACCGGCGGCGTCGAGGAGGCCTTGGTCCGGGCCAAGGCGGCGGCAGGCGATTTGGACGTCAAGATCGGCGGCGGCGTGTCGACAGTGCGACAATATCTGCAAGCCGGGCTGATCGACGAGCTGCATCTCGTCATCTCGCCGGTCGTGCTGGGCCGTGGCGAGGCCTTGTTCTCCGGCATCGACCTGGATGCGCTGGGCTTCCACGTCGCGGAAAGCGTGGCGGGCGAACGCGGCACCCACGTCACGCTACGTCGCTGAAGGTCCGTTCAAGGCTCCCAAGCGACGTTGGCCAAATCGATGTTGGCCGGACTGTCGCTGGCCTTTTTTAGGGCGAATTTCTCGGCGTCCTCGGCCAGGCCATAGACATGGTCCGCCAGATTGAGCCCGGTGAAACGGTCGAGCGCGACATAGCGAAAATCGGATCTGGTCCTGGCGTAGAGCCGGGTCAGCGAGAACAGCGCCGCCTGGTCGAGCATCCAGTTGAGCCGTGACGGGTAATGCAGCTTCGGCCGGCAATAGGCGGCGAGATCGCGCACGAAGCCCAGTCCCGCGTCATCGGCGGAGAAGGCCATGATACTGGCCTGATGCACCGAGGCCGGCTCGCGGCGGCCGGTCTCGAAACAGGCGAAACCGGCTTCGGGCAGATTGGCGGCGAGGTCTCTCAGCCGCGGCGTGGCGCCGACATCGATGTCGATCGCCACGATCGTGCGGCCGAGATGTTCCAGCAGCAGTGGCACCACCTCGAACCGGGCACAGGCGAAGCTGGTCGAGGTGCCGTAGCGATCGATGCTGGTGCTGGCGCTCAGCCGGCCACCCAACTGCAACTTGCCGACCAGATCTTCGATCAGGGCGCGGCTATCTGTCGTCGGGTTGACAACATGGACATGCATGTCGAACCCGAGCATCGCCATGGATTCCAGCCAGCGCGGCACGAAGAATTCGATATAGCGGGCGTCGGCGCAGCAGGCGAGGATCGGCCCCTCGCCGGCCGTTATCCGCGGCCGGACCATCTCGAAATCCGACTGCACCGGGGCCATGGCCGCGCCGGCCGCGACCTGCGCCGCGGTCGCTTGCGCCGGCAGCACCAACGTGCCCTGGCGGAACATGACGTTGATGTCGTTATTGGTGACGAGCAGCGGGAAGCGGTCGAAATAATCCCTCATGGCGTGACGGAAACGGTCGAACCCCGCCAACGCCTCGTCCTCCTGCCCCAGCATCATCCGGGCGCAGCTCGCATGATAGAGTGCCACCGGGTGCAGGATGTTGCCCGGCAGGATAGCCTGGTCCAGTGCAATAAGCTGCTGGTAATGACCATCCGCCAGGCATTCGCGCAGAATGAAGAAAAGGCTGCGCTCCGGTGGCACGCCATTCTGCTTGTTGACCGCGAGCATGCGGCCA
Organism: Allostellaceae bacterium; assembly: GCA_035491935.1. Taxonomy (GTDB): domain Bacteria; phylum Pseudomonadota; class Alphaproteobacteria; order ATCC43930; family CGMCC-115725; genus DATJJW01. Next base: position 6,164 of record DATJJW010000040.1, read on the forward strand.
AGGCCGTCGACGTCACCCATCGCCACGTAGCATTTCACGACCAGCATCAGTGCCGCTTCGAACTCGGCCTGGTCGCTGCTCGCCAATGCCTGCTGCTGTGCCTCGGGATAGCGGCCTTGCCGATACAATGCGCTGGCGGCTTCCAAACCCATGACGACGTTCTCTACGGGGTGATCGAATGGTCGACGGGAAGATGCCATACCGATAGAGGCAGGCATAGGCTTCCAATCTAGAATGTGGCCGCCTTGCTTGCCATACGCAGCGCCTCCACATCGAGATCGAGTTGCTGCCGCAACGCCGCGAGGCCAGCGGGCGTGATATCGACCGAGCGCTTCCGCGGCGATCGCCGCAGCCAGCCTTTGACACAGAACACATCCAGCAGCGCGACCCCGAGCGGGCCGGCCAGATGATGCCGTCGCTCCGTCCAGTCCAGGCATTGCCGCGCCAGCCCGCGCCGGGTGGGCTTCAGATGCGCCATGTCGAGATCGAGGCTGTCGAACCGGGCACGGCAGGGCGATGACCGGATGTTTCAGTCAGGGCCGAAACATCCCGATGCCAGCCAGAGGCGATAGTGCCAGCCTCTATCAAAGAAAAGGCCGGAAGCCCTGGAGCTTCCGGCCTTTTCCGACAGGTCGGCGTTTAGTGGGCAGGCCGCGCCGGCCCCACGTCGATGCCTTGGGCGATCTTCAGCTTACGCTGCCGTTCACGGCGCTGCTTCGACCAGATATTGTAGCCGATCGAGAGAACCATGACGACGATGATGCCGATGGCGCCCGGGCGTTGCGGGAAATAGGAGAGCGAACCGCCGCTGACCTGATAGGCCAGCACGGCATTGGTCTCCAGCGTACGGCCGAGCAGGATGCCGACCACGGTCGCCGACACGGGGTAACGATAGCGCACCATGCCCACGCCGATGACGGCGAAGACAAAGAGCGTGATCGGACCCGCGATGGTACCGTCGATCGAATAGGTGCCCATCGTCGCCAGCACCAGCACGACCGGCACGATATAGCGCGTGCGCAACCGAACCAGATTGCTGGCGATGTAGATGAAGCCCAGCCCCACGACCAGGAGGCAGGCCGCCTGGAAGATGTTGTTGAGGATGATGGCGTAGACCATGTCCTTGTGCTGGCGGATCAGGCTGGGGCCGGCCACGACGTTATGCATCATGAAGGCTGCCAGCAGCACCGCGACCGCGCCATGGCCGGGAATACCCAGCGCCAGCATGGTCGCCATGGCGCCGCCCTCGCCGGAGGCCACTGCGGATTCGGCACCGATCACTCCCTTGGGATTGCCGGTGCCGAAGGTGTCGCCATCCTTCGAGCTGCGCTTGGTCTCGGCATAGGAGATCAGGTTCGCCACCGGCGAGCCCACGCCCGGCACGATGCCGAGGATGATGCCGATAATGGTACCCCGCAGCAGCACGCCCGGATACTGGAACACGCCCATGCAGCCGGTGAGGATCTTGCGCAAGCTGACGCTACGGGCCGAGACATTGCCATCGACGATGTAGTCCTTGGTCGCCAGCGTCAGCAGCTGGCCGGCCGCCAGCAGGCCGATCATCGCCGGGATGGTCGACACGCCGTTCATGAGGTACGGGTTGCCCATGGTGCCGCGGACATAGCCCGCGGTGTTCATGCCGATGGTGCCGATCAGGATGCCGAAACACGCTGACAGGATGCCGCGGGTGATGAACTCGGAGCCCAGCGAGCCGAGCAGCAAGAGGCCCCAGACCGCGACCGCGACCATTTCCAGCGGCCCGATACGGATGACCACATAGGCCATGGGCTGGATCATGAACAGCAGGAAGATGTAACCCAGCATGCAGCACAGCGTGGAAGCGAAGAGCGCATAGCCCAGCGCCTCGCTATGCTTGCCCTGCAGCGTCATCTGGTAGCCGTCGAACGTGGTGGCGTATGACGAGGGCGAACCCGGTATGTTCATCAGGATGGCCGGGACCGAGCCGCCGAACACACCGCCGGTATAGACCGAGGTCAGGAAGACGATGGCCGGGAAGAAATCCATGTAGATCGACAGCGGTAGCACGATCGCCATCGCCATCGAGATGGTGACGCCGGGCACGGCGCTGAACATGAGACCGACCAGCAGACCTGGCACGATCCAGATCCAGCTGTCCATCGAGGCACCGATGAAGTGGAACGCCCCGGCGAGTGCGTGGAAATCTATAAGTTCCATGGGGCGCTCCTAAAGAACCATCGTGTACATCGGGTACGGCAGCAGCGCTTTGAACGCGAGGATCAGCACCACTGCAGCGATAAGCGGAAAGGTGGCCAAGGCGAGCGGTCGGCGTTCACCGCAGACGAACATCACCGCGGTGCAGAACAGCCAGGTCGCGATGTCGAAGCCGATCACGTTCAGCATGAACACATAGATGCCCAGGGATGCCGCGACGCCGCCGATGGAGGCCAGATGCTTCAGCTCGGTCGAGCGCAGCTCGGCCGCGCCCATCTCCTTGATGCCGGATGTACCCTTGCCCTGCACCGCTTGACCGTGACGACGGAGGAGCTGCGGGATGATGACGAGGCACAGGATGAGCGCCACGCCCGAAATCGGTGCCACAACCAACAGATTGTTGATGTCGGTCGAAACCGAAATCGCATCCAAGAGGTACCAGAGGATGGCACCACCCACCAATGCCAGAAACACTGCGTGTCCCCAGTCCACCGATGTGGCTGGTTCCGTCGCCTTTGAGACGGACTCCTCACTCATGGCGTTTACCTTCCCTTTCGCATCATATTCTTGGTTACATAATTATATGGAACCGGCCCGGAGGCGTATTGCCTCCGGGTCCGGTCCTATCTGACCTATCAGATGGGCCGATTAGCCCTTGCTT
>DATJJW010000041.1:0-2729 GCA_035491935.1 Allostellaceae bacterium
CCGATGATCCAGATCAGGCCGAGCGCGGCCGCGCTTCCATCGCCGATATAGATCGCGAATAGCCAGAGCGAGGGCAGGAAGATCGGCATCCACTCCAGCGTGTTCATCTGTACGCGAAACACCCGCTCGAAGTCCGGATGACCCGATATCGCGGGCGCCTTGATGCCATAGGCCGTCCGGGCCTGAGCCACCTGGACCGAGGTGAAGAAATAGAACAGGATCGCGAGGCAGGTGATGAGTGCGGTGAAGTGATACATGGAAGTCCCTCTTTCCAGCGAACGCTCTCTCAATAGCCGGTCATCTCGAGATAGCCCACGCCGGTGTGGCTGCCGGTGAAACTGATTGGTCCTTCCCAATATGGAAAGCTCGTCGCCATCCAGCTTCGGGCATTGAGCGGGATGGTCTCGATCGCCAGGCGATGCAGCGGGATTTCGATGCGCCAGGTGGTCGGCAATTTGCGGGACCCGATTTCCGTCACGGCTTCGGGTGTCATCTTGATGTCTTGCGGGCTCAGTGGTTCGGGCTTGCCTTCAAGCGAAATCCAATTGCCGGAGACGTAGTCGTTGCCGTCGATCTGACGCAGCCGGAACAGCATCAGCTTTTCGCCCGTTTTGATATGCAGTGAGAACCAGTCCCAGCCGGTTTGATCCGATGCGAGCGGCTGGCTGCTCCATTCACGGTCCATCCAGGCCTGACCGGTAATCTCGATCGGCTTGTCATCGACGACGATATGGCCCGTCGCCGTAAAAAACGGCTGGCTGAAATAATAGGAGGCCTGCCCCCGTTGCGATTTCCGGCTGTAGCCGGCGTCGCCCTGGAGCACGAGCGGCTTATCGGCGTCGAGCTTCAGCGCGTAGCTGAAATCGGTGCCGGCCGCGCGCAATTCGAGCGGCGCGATCGTGCGGTCATTCATGCCGTGGAGCCCGCGCATCTCCCAGGCGTCGATCCAGGCCTCGAAAGGTTTTGCGGTGACGCCGGCCTGGCCTATGCCGCCGCGCGCAAATGTTTCGCTGAACCTGTGCAGGCCCGACCGGGTTACGGCGGCATGGCCCATCCAGATCTGCTGATTGGCCCATCCCTTCAACTGGGGGCCGGGCTTTTCGGCCTGGCGAAACAAGGTCCATTGCACGCCACAGGCCGCGCCGGTTGAGTCCGTCAGGTTCGCGGTGACATACCACCATTCGATGCGGAAGTCCGGGTGCGGACCAAGATCCGCGGGAAAGGAAAAGACCTTGCCGGGGACAACCGGCGCAAAGCCTTCCGCGCTCTTGCCTAACCCGGCAAAGCCCTGTGCGCGCGCGCGCCTGGACTGAAATCCGAGAAGTGCGGCACCGCCCAACAAGGCGCGGCGTGATATCGGCCGCTCATCGTTCATTGGCGAAAACCTTGACCAGTTCCGCCGGCTGCATCCGTGCCAGCTTGAGCGCAGGAAGGATCGCCGCCAGCAGCGCGGCCAGCATGGCGACGCCGACCAGCTCGATCAGCTGCAGCGGGAAGACGGCGAATGGCAGACGCCAGCCAAAGGCCTTCACATTCACCACCGCAATCAGGCACCATGCCACCACCAGCCCCAGCGGCAGCGCGAGGAGCGTCGTGATTAGCGCAACGGTCATCGTCTTGAGTAGTTCAATCCATGCCAGCTGTTGCCGCGTGATTCCGATCGCCCATAAGGGGGCCAGTTGCGGCAAGCGCGAATTGCCGAGTGTCAGCAGGCTGGTCAGCAGGGCTACGCCAGCGATTCCGAGCGTGAACGCATTGAGCGCACCGGTGACCGCAAAGGTGCGGTTAAAGATTCGCGTCGAGTCGGCCTTGAGCGTTGCCTGATCGATCAGGTTGCGGCCATCGAGGCCGAATCTGCCTTGCAGCGCTGCCATGAGCGGCGGAATCCTGTCACGTGCGACGACCAGGCCAAGGCGCGTTCGCGGCGCCTGCGGGAAGCGTCGCGTTAATGCAGCAAAATTGACGGCGATCTGTCCCTTGGGATTGCCGTAATCCGCATAGATGCCGACCACTTCCAGTGTCCAGTTGCCGCCGGGTACGGGCACCTCGATGTGATCGCCGATGGAAACGTTCAGCCGCCGCGCCAACTGCTCGCTGACGAAACACGCATCACCAGGACGAAGGCGCGTCCAGGCATTGCGCGCCGACGCCAGCAGCGGCCAGTGATCGCGGTAGGTCGCATGATCGGGCAGCCCGAGCACTTCGATCGGCGCGCCATTCATTTCGGTGTCGGCACGGCCGCCGGGGAGGATAGCCTGCACGTCGGGGCGCGTTTCCAACCAGGTCCGGATGTCAGTAGCCTGCGCATTGTCTTGCGCATTGATATAGACATCGGCCGCCAGCCTGCCGTCGAGCCAGGTGATAAAGGTCCGGCTGAAGGTTTCGACCATGGTGCCGACGCCGACATTGACCGCGAGCGCAAGCAGCAGTGCCATCAAGGCCAGCGAGAGGCCGGAAAGCTGCTGGCGACAATCGGCCCAGCACCAGACCACGAGCGCTTGACGAGCATGATGCTGGCCGAGCGTCAGCACCAGTTCGAGCAGGGTCGGCAGCAGCAGCGCCGCAGCCAGCAGCAATGCGGCCAGCACAGCAAAGCCCGACAACAGCGAGTTTCCGAACCAGAGCAAGCCCGCGGCCGCGATCAATACGATGAGCGCGACGCCGCATTGAACCACGAGCCATCGGTGCTGCTGCTGTTGCCAGGCCTGCGGCTGCGCCGAGGCCAAGAC
>DATJJW010000042.1:0-19925 GCA_035491935.1 Allostellaceae bacterium
TGGCGCCGCCGCATCTGATGTCGCGATCCGATTTCATGGCCTTCGTGCACAAGCCACCGCCCTCGGGCATGCCGCCCTATACCACCGCCGTGATCGACGACGCCGACCTCGCCGCGATCTGGGGCTACCTCAATGCCCTGCCGCCACCGCCCGCGGCCTTGCCGGAGCCGCTGCAAAGACTGAAACCGTCGAAGGGGCAGTAGTTTCCTTGCGCATATACGGATAACCCGCATGGCTTTATTTGACGACTATACGGGTTTCCCGTACAATTTAGGCTGATATGAACATGCCGACCGACTTTGAGTGGGATGATCAGAAGGACGCCGCGAACATTGCGAAGCACGGCATCCCCTTTGCCGAAGCGGTCGCGGTGTTTCTCGATATCAACCGCATCGATATCGCCACCATCCGTGCGGAAGATGGCGAAGATCGGATGAAATCGGTTGGCATGATCGAGGGTCGCCTGTTCACGGTGGTCTATGTCATGCGCGGGATGATTTGCCGCATCATCTCGGCCCGGCGCAGTAACGGCGGTGAGGAGCGTAGATATGGCAACCACTCGCTATAGGTTGGACCCGTCGAATCCGCCCAAGCTGTCGGAGGAGACCAAAGCGCGTCTGGATGCCATGACGCCGGCTGAAATCGAAGCGAATGCCGAGGCTGATCCAGACAATCCGCCGATCACCGACGAAGAGTTTTCCCGTGGTACCGTCGCCCAATTCGTGAAGATGGTACGCGCCCGCACCGGCTTGTCGCAGGGTGCTTTCGCGGTGCGCTTTCGTATCAACGCCGGCCGCCTGCGCGATATCGAGCAGGGTCGTTCGATGCCGGACACGGCCTTCCTGGCTTACCTACGCGTCATCCAGCACGAACCGGAGGCCGTAGCGCGGGCACTCAAGGAACCAATGCGCGGATAATCGATAGATCCACGCCACTTTGTCACTTCACCCAATGGACAGTTGAGTGAAGAGGGCCGCCTGTCGTTCGAGCCAGTCATGCTGCGATGGGCTCGGACAGCAGGACACGCAGTCCGGGTAAAACCTTATAGTGCGGATGGCAGCCGGCGGCTCGTCACGTCATCGACGCCCCGGACGACAAGACGGGAGGGGCGCAAGCATGACAGACATCACGATGACGGCACCCGAGGCCACTACGGACGGAACGGGGGCAAAGCGCTCCTTCTCCGAGGTCATCGTCATTTCCATCGGCCACGCGCTGACGCATTGGTATCCGGCCACATTCTATGTCCTGCTGCCGCTGATCGGCCGCGAGCTGGGCTTGAGCTACGGCGAGATCGGCACGCTGGTGACAGCCAGGGCGATCGCCGGCACCTTGTCGACCGTGCCAGGCGGCGTGCTGGTCGATTCGGTCGGGCGCAAGGGGTTGTTGATGGCCCTGGCGTTGGCCTGGGTCGGCGTGCCCTACATGCTGATGGGCGTGACCAGCAGCTACTGGATGCTGCTCGGCTGCTCGATGCTGATCGGCATCGGCAACAATTTCTGGCACCCGACCGCGATCCCGACGCTGGCGCAACGCTTCCCCGACCGCAAGGGTCTGGTCGTCTCCATCCATGCCATGGGCGGCAATATCGGCGATGCCATCGCCCCCTTCGTCGCCGGCTTGCTGCTGATGGCGTTGAGCTGGCGCGAGGTGATGTTCGTCAACATCGTGCCCGGCATCGTCATGTCGGTCCTGATCCTGATCTTCCTCGGCCGCATGCAGATCGAGGGCAAGACCAAGGCCAATGGGCAGAAGCCGACCATGGGCGACACGTTGCGGGGATTCGGCACGCTGCTGCGCAACCGCACGCTCATACTGCTGTCGATGAGCTCGGCCTTCCGCTCGATGACGCAAGGCTCGCTGATCGCCTTCCTGCCGCTCTATCTCGCCAACACCATGGGCTACAAGCCCAGCATCGTCGGCACGTGCATGATGGGCCTGCAATTGGCCGGCTTCATCGCCGCTCCCATCGCCGGCCATATGTCGGACAGCATGGGCCGCCGCAACATCATGGTCACCAGCATGGTGATGACCGGAATCGTGTTGTTCTTCATGGCATTTGCCGGCCATTCGCCGGTCTTCGTCGCGCTGATCGCCTTCCTGGGCTTCTTCCTGTTCGCGATCCGCGCGGTCATGCAGGCCTGGACCCTGGACGCCACGCCCAAGGGCATGGGTGGCTCGGCCATCGGGATGCTGTTCGGCATCCAGGCGCTGGGCACTGCCATCGGACCGCTGGTCTGCGGCATCCTCGCCGACCGCTACGGCCTGATGTCGACCTTCTACTTCATGGCCGGGACCATCATCTTCGCCAATTTCTTCATCTTCTTCCTGCCGTCCGAGGCCGGAAGGCCGGTGAAGCAGGCCTGATCTCAGTCTTTCGGCGCCGGCGCCAGCTCGACCATCCGGCAGGGCCTGGTGCCGAAATCGGCCCAGCTGCCTTCATCCAGCGCGAAGATCGCCCGCGAGGCGGTCTGGAAGCGCTGGGCAAGGTCGGGAAAGCGCGTATCCGCGCCCATGAGCTGCTTGGCCAGATGATGGATGCCCGGGTTGTGACCGATGATCCAGACCGATCCGACCTCGTCCGACACCTTGGCGATGCGGTGCAGCAGATTGTTTCCCGGCACCAGATAGAGCATCCGATCATAGTCGATCGCCGGCGCGCGGCCCCAGGCCTCGATCAGCCCATCCAGCGTCTCGCGTGTACGTGCCGAGGTCGAACACAGCACCAGATCGGGGATATCGTCCCGGCTCGCCTGGCCGACCGCCGCCGCCGACCTTATCCCGCGCAGCCGCAGCTTGCGGTCATGATCGGCAATTCCCGGCCCGCCAAGTTCGGCCTTGGCGTGGCGCATGAGGGTAAGTGTTTTCATCACCTCACCCGAACTTCGTCGGCCGGGGGAAGCCGGTCGGGACCATGCGGCCCGAGGTGCCGCGGCCGGTCTTCCAGGGGGTGAGGTCCGGCTCGGTACGCTGGCGGGTGCCCGCCATCCAGGTCAGCCCGTCGGCCGCATTGATCAGCTTGGCGTCGGCCAAGCCGCCATCCTTGTATTTCTGCAGCATGACGCCGCGGCCGCGCGCCATCTCCGGGATATCGGCGACCGGCATGATCGCCAGCTTGCGGTTCTCGCCGACCAGCGCCAGGGAGTCGGCATTAAGGGCCAAGCAGAACTTCACGCTCTTGCCCTCGGCCGGGTTCATGATCTGCTTGCCGGTGCGCGTCTGGGCCAGCGCCTCGTCCTGGGAGACGATGAAGCCGCGGCCATCGCTGGAGATCAGCACCAGCTTGCCGCCCGGCTGGTGGCGGATGAAGGCCACCGGCTCGGCATCGTTCGCCAGCTCGATCATCAGGCGCAAGGGCTCGCCATGGCCGCGCCCGCCCGGCAGCTTGTCGACGCCCAGCGTGTAGAAGCGGCCGTTGCTGGTCACCATCAACAGCTTGTCGACCGTCTCCGCCTCGATGGTGAAGCCAGGCCCGTCGCCTTCCTTGTAGCGCTGCTCGGCGGTGCCGATGTTGTGGCCCTTGACCGCGCGCACCCAACCCTTGGCCGAGCACAGCACCGTCACCGGCTCGCGCTCGATGAAGGCATGCACCGGCACATCGATGACGGTGGCCGCGGCCCCGATCTCGGTCCGCCGGCGGCCGAGCGCGGTCGAACCGCCGAACTCCTTGCCGATCTCGACCATCTCGGCATCAATGGTCTTCCAGCGCTTGGCCGGATCGGCGAGCAGCGCTTCCAGCCCCGCCTTCTCGTCGCGCAGTTCCTGGATCTCCTTCTCGATGGCGATCTGCTCCAGCTTGTGCAGCGCGCGCAGGCGAAGGTTGAGGATGGCGTCGGCCTGTTCCTCGGTGAGCGCGAAGCGCTCGATCAGCCCGGTTTTGGGATTATCGGCCGTACGGATGATGCGGATCACCTCATCGAGGTTGAGGTAGACCAGCGCAAAGCCTTCGAGGATGTGCAGGCGCCGGTCGATCTCGCCCAGGCGATGCCGCGAGCGCCGCTCCAGCACCTCCAGCCGGTGCTCCAGGAACGCCCGCAGCGCCTGGCCCAAGCCCATCACCTGCGGCACGCCATGGCTGTCGAGCACGTTCATGTTGAGCGGCGCACGCACTTCCAGGTCGGTCGCGCGGAACAGCGATTCCATCAGCATGTCGGCATCGACATTCCGGCTCTTCGGCTCGAAGACGAGGCGAATGGTCTCGGCCGATTCCTCACGCACATCGGCGAGCAGCGGCAGCTTCTTCTCTTCCAGCAGTTCGGCGATGCGCTCGATCAGCCGCGCCTTGGGCACGAGATACGGGATCTCGGTCACGACGATTTGATAGGCGCCGAGCGGCAACTGCTCCTTGGTCCAGCGTGCGCGCAGGCGGAAGCTGCCGCGGCCGGTGGCATAGGCCTGACGGATGGCGTCCGCCCCCTCGACCAGTACGCCGCCGGTTGGGAAATCCGGTCCCGGCACCAACGCCACCAGCTCGTCGACGCTGGCCTCCGGCTTCTTGATCAGCAAACGCAGGGCCTGACACAGCTCACCGACATTATGCGGCGGGATGCTGGTCGCCATGCCCACGGCGATGCCGTTGGCGCCATTGGCGAGCAAATTGGGGAAGCGCGACGGCAGGACCACCGGCTCCTCGCCCTCACCGTCGTAAGTGGCGCGGAAATCGACCGTGTCGTCGTCGATGCCCTGCATCAACGCCTGCGCCACCGCGGTCATGCGGCTTTCGGTGTAGCGCATCGCCGCGGCATTATCGCCGTCGATATTGCCGAAATTGCCCTGGCCGTCGATCAGCGGGTAGCGCTGGGCGAAATCCTGCGCCAGACGCACCAGCGCGTCATAGATCGAGGCGTCGCCATGGGGGTGATACTTACCCATGACGTCGCCGACGACGCGGGCGCATTTCTTCGGCTGGTTGGCCGGGTCGAGACGCAATTGGCGCATCGCCCAGAGCAGCCGGCGATGCACGGGCTTCAGCCCGTCGCGCACATCCGGCAGCGAGCGCGCCGTGATGGTCGAGAGCGCGTAGGAAAGATAACGCTCCGACAGCGCATCATAGAGTTCGGTATCGCGGATATCGCCGCCGTCGAGGGTCTGGGACATGCCGGTCCTAAAGATAACTGGAACGGCGATAGCGCCATGAGTCGGGGTCTGGGGTCAACCCGGCCAGAGGATATGCCGGGATATGTCGGGAATTGTTGACATGTCGGAATTTTCCGACATAACTGCACCATGAACACCGCGCCCGTCTTTGCAGCGCTGGCCCATCCGGTCCGTCGCCAGGTGATCTCCCTCTTGCTCGTTCGTGAACGTACGGCGGGGGCGATCGCCGAAGAATTCGAGATCAGCCGTTCGGCGGTGTCCGAGCATCTGGGGATCCTTCGCCACGCCAATCTCGTGCGCGAGGCCAAGTCTGGTCGGGAACGGATCTATTCGCTCAATGCGGAACCGCTGGCAGGACTGCGCGACTGGCTCGAACCCTTCGCAACCTACTGGAAAGCGCGGCTCTCCCAGCTTGCGCAGCAGCTTGAACAGGATGAGCAATGAGTTTGGAAAGCATCACGGTCGACCAGCCCATCAACGCCTCCCCTGCCAAAGTCTGGGAACGCATCTCGACACCGGAGGGCATCGCCCGGTGGTGGGGACCTGGCGATATCGCCCCCGTGCTCGGCCACCAATTCACCATGGATATGGGACGATGGGGCATGATCCCCTGCCGCATCATCGACGTCGTGCCCGGCCAGAAGCTGGCCTATACCTTCGACGATTTCGAGCTTCACTGGACGATATTGCCGAAGGATGGCGGCTGCATCCTTCGGCTTGAACATCGCGGCTTCGACCTGGCAAATCCGAAGCATCGCTTTGCTTACGACAACATGGGATCCGGGTGGCGCAGCATCGTGTTGCCAGGCTTGGCAGACGGAATTTTGGAAAAGGCCTGAGTTTTATGGAAAAGGCCTGAGCTTTCGCCCCCGGAACCAGGCTTCACGACACCTTGTAGGCCAGCGGAGCCGGCACCAGCCGGCCCTGGAAGATCAGCCTGAGCGTCGCCAGGATGATCACCGCCATGGTGACGTTGGTGGCGATGAAGATCAGCGGCGCCAATGTCGCCACCGCCCCATGGCCGCCGCCCGCGACCATGCGCAAGGTGCCGGTCGTGATCGAGGTGACGCCGAAGGTGAAGCCCCAATACCCGGCGACGAAAGGCTGCTCCATGATCCAGCGCAGCTTACGCAGCAGGATCGCCGCCATCAGGATGCCGTAGCCCAGCAGGGCATGGGCGAAGAGATCGGGGTGGCCGCCGTTGATGCCGAGATAGGCCGTCAACCCGACGACCGGCGGCGCCAGCTGGATGCCCAGCGTCGGGCGCAGCGCGGGAGCCATGGAGGGGACATTGTAGAAGCGCTGCATCAGCACGGAGTCGATGGCGACCCAGGAGAAGGCGGCGACACCGAAGCTGAGCGCGCCCCAATCGGGGAAGCCCAAGGCCGAAGCCGTGGTCGCCGCGACGAAGCCCGCGCCGACGGTCGGCAGATACAACACCGGCGTCGTGGTCGCGGAATCACGGTCACCGCGCCAGAACATGCCGGTGACCCAGATCCCGAAGAATCCGGCGAAGAGAGCACCGACCAGGAATAGGGCGAAGGCCAGATCATAGGAATATGGCTGGGCCGCCAAGGCGACCAGCATGGTCGCCACACCGGCCAGGCCGATGAAGGGCGATTGCACCGGATGGTGCGCCTCGGCCAGCGCCTCCTCCCGCACGAAGATCCACTTCAACGCCAGGAGGATGACCAGCACCGCCCAGACCGCCGCGCCCAGCGCCTCGAAGACCTCGCCGACGACCGCCGGCAGATGCCAGATCTGATGCGCCACCCGCCAGCCATTGCCGAGCCCGGCCAGCCCCAGCACGATACCGAAGAACCCGGCCGGGACGATGGGCGGTACGAAACGTCGTTTCGCTGTGCTGGGCTTCATGGTCGAGGCTCGATCGTGATAATCGTTCTCTAGTAGCGTGGTCATGACGGAACTCCCTCCTGTTCGATGCCCCAATGATAGGCGGAAGGAGGGCCGAGCCCCTTACCCGGCCGGCTCGCATACTTAGCCGCGCGGATCAGATCGGGTAGAAGCCTAACGGGACGAAGCATGCTTGAGGAACCCCGGATCATCGGCGAACTGGCAAACCTGCTGCGCGTGCGGCCGGAATTGCAGCTGATATGCCGCTTCGGTGCGCAATGGGCCTCGCCGCACGCACCGGAGGAGGAAGGCTGGGCGCCGTTCCATATCGTGACATCGGGCACCTGCCTGCTCGATGCCGGCCCGGACACCGGCATCCGGCTGGAAGCCGGCGATGCGGTCGTCCTGCCCCATGGCGGCCCGCACACCATCCGCTCGCTCGGCACCAGCCAGACTGGGGGCGGCACATTGGACCGGACCCGCATCGACACAAGGGCGAACGACGACATCCTGCTGCGCCAAAGCCTCGATGCCGAGCCCGATACCGGCCTCATCTGCGGCCGGCTGCGTTTCGAGCAGGCCCATCGCAACATGGTGCTGGCAGCCTTGCCCCCTGTCGTGCGCTTGAGTGGCACCGGCGGCCCCGATGCCGGGCGGCTGAAGCGGCTGGTGGAGCTGATCCAGGCGGAACTGGAGACGGATCGCGTGGGTGCAGCCGCCATCGCCGCCGACCTCGCCAGCGCGCTCATGATGCTGGTGCTGCGGTCGCATCTCGAAGGCAACGGTGCTGCCAGCGGCGTGTTGGCGCTGATGGCCCGGCGCCAGACCGCACGGGTGCTGGCGGCCATGCTGGACGATCCTGCCCACCCCTGGAGCCTCGACGATCTCGCGGCGGAGGCCGCAACCTCGCGCGCGAGCCTGGTGCGCATGTTCCGCCAGGCCGCCGGCATGGCGCCGCTGGCCTTCCTGGCCGAACTACGCCTGACGTTGGCGCGCCATCGGCTGATCGCCTCGACCGCATCGGTGGCGGAGATCGGCGAGACCGTAGGATACCAATCGGAGACGGCATTCAGCCGCGCCTATCAGCGCCGCTTCGCGATCTCGCCCGGCGCCGATCGGAAGCGGGCCTAGTCTAGCAAAGCGGCATTTCGAGGCTGTGTCAGAAGCCCGCTCTGGTGGCCATCTAGCGGCGGGGACGGCTGCGGAAGCTGTCCAGCGAGATGCCGCCCGCCTCTTCCGCTTTGCCCAGCATGGCGCGCATCAGATTGTCGCCAAGATCGACCGCGCCCAGCACCACCTCCGGCGCGTTGCCGATCAGGCTGGCCAGCAGCCCGGCACGCGCCTCCGGCAGGGCCGCGTCGAAGATTTCCCGGCATTTGACGATCGACAATTCGGAGGCGGCCGCGGCCTGGCCCAATTCGGCCAGCACGCGCTCGGCCGAGACGAAGGCGGTGTAGTCGAGGATGCCCGGCATCAGCCGCTCGGCTTTGGCCAGCAGCTTCTCCGACGCGCCACGGTTCAATTTCCGGGGCTGATAGGCTTTGGATTGCCGGATGGCGGCATAGAGCTTGTCGGTACGGTTGCCGGATTTCGCCAGCCACTCGGCCTCATTAAACAGGTTGGCCTCGACGAACTCGGTCTCCGCCCCGGCGTCCGAGACGCAATAGACCATGCCGTCCTCGACCTCCTCGACGGTATAGCGCCGTCCATCCTTGGTATACGCGAAGGCGCCCGGCCGAAAACGCGCTGGCATGGAAGACACTCCCGGATTGATCGACGTCGGCCACTGTGCGGCGGGAGGTGTTACGGTGTCTAGCGCGACGAAGCCGATCGGCTCCAAATACCTAAAATTTTAAATATGCTCCGAAGTCCCGCGACAACATGGACGATGGCCAGGCGCCATATCCGGCGGTAGCGTGTTCCGCATGACCCGCCCAGCCCCTACCAGACCAGGCCGCTCCATCCTCCTGGCAGTTGCCGCCGCCATCATCTGCACCGCCGCGGCGATCCTGGTGACCTACGCCATCGCCATTCACCGCTGATCGCCATTTACCCCTGATCAGATGCCAGCAGCCGCTCCAGCCGCTCGACATAGCGGCTGCGTGCCGCCGGCAGCGTTTGCGCATGCGGCTGGAACAGGTTGCGATCGAGGAAGTGGCCGGTAAGGCGCAAGCCGTCCATCAGGTCGCCGCGAGCATCGCTGTCGGCGCGGCCCGTCCCGCCCAGCAGGCGCGGCAGGACCAGCAGCCGATCCTGGTACTCCCCCGCGGCGGCGCGCGAGACGGCGCGGCCGGTGCGCGGCGAGACGAAGGCCAGTTCCTCGGTCGTCCCCATGACGGCGCAGGATGCAAGGTCCAGCCCGTAACCCAGATCGGCGAGCAACTGGCATTCAAAGCCAAGATGCGCCGGTGCCCAGCCATCGTCATCGGCCAGCGCCTGCGTCAGCCGCATCAGCCCGTCATGCAGGCCGGGATAGGGCTGGTGCTCCGGCAGGCACGATTCCGCCAACGCCACGGCGGCGGATAGACAGGCCAAACGCACGGAATCGTCGAGGAATTGCGCGGTTAGCGCCGCCAACGATTCCAGGCTCCAATGCCCCAGATGCTCGGCCAGGCGTGCGCGCCAGATCACCGCCACATGGTTGCCCGGCTCGTAGAGGCCACGCTGTCGCGAGCGGGCGCCGCCACGCACAAGCCCCTTGGCGCGACCATGGTCGCGGGTCAGCACCGACAGGATCAGGCTGGTCTCGCCCTGCGGGCGACTGCCCAGTACGATGCCACTGTCGGTCCATTCCATGGGGCGGGCCCTTTCAGTGAAAGTCGTTCCAGTGAGTCGAATGGCGTGTGATTTTCGAGCCACCGGGAGCGGAGCGTACCTCAGTACGTGAGCACCAGCGTGCAGGAAATCGCCGCTAGACGGCCACTGGAACGGCTTTCAGCTGTCGAAGTCGAGGCCGATCGCGTCGTAATGCTCGCGATTCTCGACCCAATTCTCGCGCACTTTGACGAAGAGGAACAGGTGCACCGTGCGCTCGAAGACCCGGGTAAGCTCGGCGCGTGCCTTTTCACCGATACGCTTCACCTGCCGGCCGCCCTTGCCCAGCACGATCGCCTTCTGGCCGTCGCGCTGGACATATATCGCCTGGTTGATGCGCACGCTGCCGTCGGGCCGATCCTCCCAGGTCTCGGTCTCGACCGTCGCGGCATAGGGCAGCTCATCATGAAGCTGGAGGAAGAGCTGCTCACGCGTGATCTCGGAGGCCAGGAGCCGCTGCGGCATGTCGGAGAGCTGGTCTTCCGGATAGAGCCAGGGGCCCTGCGGCAGACGCTCGATGATCCAGCGCTCGATGTCGGCAACGCCGCTGCCGTTGAGCGCCGAGATCATGAACACCGTCTCGAAGACGCCCAGGCCATCCAGCTCTGCGGCGAGACCCAGCAGCTTCTCGCGCTTCACCGCATCGATCTTGTTGAGCACCAAGGCCGCCCGGCCGCCGCGCTCCTTGAGGCTGGCGACGATGGTGCGCACCTCGTCATTGACGCCGGCCTGGGCATCGACCAGCAGCAGGACGAGGTCGGCATCCGACGCCCCGCCCCAGGCGGCCGCGACCATGGCGCGGTCGAGCCGGCGCTTCGGCCGGAAGATGCCGGGGGTGTCGACATAGAGGATCTGCGCCCCGTCCTTGACCTGGATGCCCAGCACCTTGGAGCGGGTCGTTTGCACCTTGGGCGAGACGATCGAAACCTTGGAGCCGACCAGCAGATTGACCAGGGTCGACTTGCCGGCATTGGGCGCGCCCAGCACGGCGACATAGCCGCAGCGGGTCGTCTGGTCGCGTGGGGTGTCCTCGTTCATCGCGTCCCTTGAGTCAGGCGCCGCAGGAGATCGGCGGCGGCAGTGCTTTCGGCCAGGCGCTTCGAGGTGCCGGATGCCGTGGCATCGCCGGCACCGGCGACCTGGACGCGCACGGTGAAGATCGGCTGGTGGGGCGGCCCTTCGGCCGAAACCAGCGCATAGGATGGCAGCGGCAGGCCGCGCCCCTGCGCCCACTCCTGCAAGCCGGTCTTGGCATCCTTGGGCGGGGCGGCCGCCGCATCCATGCGGCTTCGCCAATGCCGGGCGACGAAGCGCCGTGCCACCTCAAGCCCGCCATCGAGATAGAGTGCGGCGATCAGCGCCTCGCAGACATCGGCCAGGAGATTGGCATTGCCGCGGCTCGCCTCCTCCGAGGCGGTGAGGCGGATATGCGGGGCGATGCCAAGGTCCAAGGCGACATCGGCCAACGCTTCCTTGCGCACGAGCTGGGCGTGACGGCGCGCGAGGTCGCCTTCGGATTCATGCGGGTATGCGGCCAGCAGCATGTCGGCGATGACCAGGCCCAATACCCGGTCGCCCAGGAATTCCAGCCGCTCATAGCCGTAATTGGCCGGATCATTGCCCTTGCGTCCCCCACCTCGATGATGGCGACCGCCCGATACGGCGCTGCGATGGGTCAGCGCCTCGATCAACAGCTCCGGCCGGCCGAAAGCGTGGCCCAGCACCCCTGCGAGGTCTTGGAGCGTGGGCGATGCGATATCGGTGCCGGATGCAGCCAAGGCTGGCTATTCCACCGGGGTGAACAGGCGCGACCAGCGGATGGCGAAGGGCCAGCGCCAGATTTCCCACCAGGGCGTGTTGGAATCGAAGGAGAAGAAGCGGAATTCGGCCTTGCCGACCAGATTCTCCACCGGGATATAGCCGACCGCGCTCAGCACGCGGCTATCCTCGGAATTGTCGCGGTTGTCGCCCATGCCGAAGACATGGCCGGGCGGCACGGTATAGATGGCGGTATTGTCCAGCTCGCCATCATCGTATTTCTGCAGGATCGGATGGGTCTTGCCGCCGGGCAGCGTCTCGAAGAACTGGCGGATGGGCTCGGGCGAACCGTACTCGTCGTCGAGGAAGATCGGCCCCGGCGTACGCTTCACCGGCTGGCCGTTGACGTAGAGCAGGCCATGTTTCACCTGGAGCGTATCCCCCGGCAGGCCCACGATGCGCTTGACATAGTCGATCGAGGGGTCGGTCGGCAGACGGAACACGGCGACGTCGCCACGCTTCGGCAAGGAACCCCAGACCCGGCCCGAGAACGGCGGATTGATGAAGGGGAACGAGTACTTGCTGTAGCCGTAGGAGTATTTCGACACGAAGATGTAGTCGCCGACCAGCAATGTCGGGACCATCGAGCCGGACGGAATGTTGAACGGCTCGAACAGGAAGGTCCGGATCACCAGGACGATCAGCACGACACTGACGATCGTCTTGATCGTCTCGAGCCAGCCGCCTTGGTCTCTCTTGGCCTTGGCAGCCGGTTTGTTCTTGTTGAGGGTGGTCATGGAATCCCTGGAATCGGTCGAATGAGGGTGGCCGGCATCAAGCGCGCGGTCGCCGGATACGTCAAGCGGCTACGGGGTCGCATCCCTGGTCGCAGCGGGCCCTACCGCGGCATTACCGGCAGCGGACACTGCCGGTACGGCGAAAATCATGACCATGGCCTGGGCGAGCGGCGGCTCATCGGTGAGCGTCAGGTGGATATCGGCCACCATCCCCGACGGCGTCAATTCCTCCAGCCGCGCCTTGGCGCCGCCGGTCAGCACGAGGGTCGGCCGGCCGCCGGGCAGGTTGACGACGCCGATGTCGCGCCAGAACACACCCTTGTTGAAGCCGGTGCCGAGCGCCTTGGAGCAGGCCTCCTTGGCCGCATAGCGCTTGGCATAGCTGGCGGCGCGCTGCGCCCGCCGGTCCGATTTGGTGCGTTCGACATCGGTGAAGACGCGATGGATGAATTTTTCGCCGAAGCGCGCCAGCGTCTTCTCGATACGCCGGATATCGATGAGGTCGGAGCCCAGACCGATCATGATCATGGGCCTGCTCCCACCTTGACCCCACGCCCCTCGTCCATCGCCGCGCGCATCCGCCGGATCGCCTCTTCCAGCCCGGTAAAGATCGCCTCGCCGATCAGGAAATGGCCGATGTTCAGCTCGACGATGCTCTGGATCGCCGCCACATCCTTCACGGTGTCGAAATCGAGGCCGTGACCGGCATGGCACTCGAGGCCGATGGCCGCGGCATGGGCCGCCGCCTTCTGCAGCCGGGCAAGCTCCCCTGCGCGCGGACCACCCGGTGCCGCATGGCAATAGGCGCCGGTATGCAGCTCGACGACCGGCGCACCGATCGCCAGGGCCGCATCCAGCTGCCGGGGCTCGGGATCGATGAACAGCGAGACGCGGATGCCGGCATCGACCAGGCGCCCGACCACCGAGGCCAGGTGCTCGCCGCCGCCCCCACCACTACCGACAACGTCCAACCCGCCCTCGGTCGTCACCTCGGCCCGGCGCTCCGGTACCAGGCAGGCCGCATGCGGCTTGTGGGCGAGCGCGATCGCCAGCATCTCCGGCGTCGCCGCCATTTCGAGATTGAGCGGCCGGGCGATCGAACGCATCAGCCGCTCGATATCGCCGTCGGTGATGTGCCGGCGGTCCTCGCGCAAATGCGCGGTGATGCCGTCGGCACCGGCGGCGACCGCCAGCATGGCGGCACGGACGGGATCGGGATGCAGGCCCCCGCGAGCATTGCGAATGGTCGCGACGTGATCGATGTTGACGCCGAGACGCAGGCGCTGGCCCAAGCGTTGACTCTGGGGAAGCGTTTCAGGGTGGGCCATCGCTGTTCCGCTAGTCTAGCCGCGCGCGCGCTCGACCGAATTGACCATCGGCGTCGCCCGGAGGGCGGCCATGAGGTTGGACAGGTGCTTCAGGTCCTTCACCTCGATATCGACGAGGAGCTCGAAGAAATCAGCCGACCGGTTGGTGAATTTGAGATTGATGATGTTGCCGCTGCTCTTGCCGATGGCGGTGGTGAGGTTACCGAGGCTGCCCGGCTCGTTGCCGAGCATGACCGTGATGCGGCCGACATGCAGCCCCGCAGCGTTTTCCGGCGTATCCCAGGCGACGTCGACCCAGCGCTCCGGCGTGTCGGCGAAGCTCTCCAGCGTATCGCAGTCGATGGTGTGGATGGTGACGCCCTTGCCCGTGGTCACGATGCCGACGATACGGTCACCAGGCAGCGGGTGGCAGCAATGGGCGAAATGCAGCGCCATGCCCGGGATGAGACCGCGGATCGGCACCGCATGGTCGCCGCCGCCGCGCTTCGCCCGGTTGAGCGGCACCACCTTGGCCGATTGGCGGTCGCGGTTCGGAAAGGCCGCGTTGACCACCTCGCCCTTGGTGATCAGCCCCTCGCCCACCGCGGCGTAGAGATCCTCGACCGCGGCGCAATGGAAATTCTTCAGCACCGGCTCCAGGAACCGCTCCTGGAATTCCAGATTCTCGTGCCGGAACGCCTTGGCCAGGATCTCCTTGCCCAGCGAAACATATTGCACGCGCTGCTGCTGGCGGACGAAGCGGCGGATACGCGCCCGCGCCTTGCCGGTGACGACGAAACGTTCCCAGGCGGGCGACGGCGTCTGCGCCTTGCTGGTCACGATCTCGACCTGGTCGCCATTGGCGAGCTGCGTGCGCAGCGGCATGATCCGGCCGTTGATCTTGGCGCCGACACAGGTATCGCCGACCTGGCTGTGCACCGCATAGGCGAAGTCGACCGGTGTCGCGCCACGCGGCAGGGCGATCAAATCGCCCTTGGGCGTGAAGCAGAACACCTGATCCTGGTACATCTCCAGCTTGGTGTGCTCCAGGAACTCCTCGGGGTTGGAGGCGTGTTCCAGGATGTCGAGCAGCTCGCGCAGCCAGCGGTATTGCCGCCCCTCGCGCCGGGCGCCACCCTCGCCGGCATCCTTGTAGGACCAGTGTGCGGCGACGCCCAGCTCCGCCACTTCATGCATCTCGCGGGTTCGGATCTGGATCTCGATGCGCTGGCGCTCCGGCCAGATGACGCCGGTATGCAGCGACTGATAATTATTCGGCTTCGGCGTCGAGATGTAGTCCTTGAAGCGGCCGGGCACGAGCGGATAGTTGCTGTGGATGATGCCCAGCGCCTGGTAGCACTGCTCCAGCGTATCGACCGTGATGCGGAACGCCATGATGTCCGACAGCTGCTCGAACGCGACGTTCTTGCGCTGCATCTTGCACCAGATCGAATAGGCCGCCTTCTCGCGCCCCGTGACCGTGACGTCGGCCAGGCCGTTCTTGCGCAGAACCTGGGTCAGCTCGTTCGAGACGCGGTCGACCATGTCGCCGCCCTTCTCGCGCAGGAAGGAGAGCCGCGCCCGGATGCCGTCGCGCGCCTCTGGCTGCAGCTCGGCGAAGGACAGGTCTTCCAGCTCGTCCTTCATCTGGTGCATGCCCATGCGCTCGGCCAAGGGCGCATAGATCTCCATGGTCTCACGCGCGATGCGCCGGCGCTTCTCCGGATTCTTGATGAAGTGGAGCGTGCGCATATTGTGCAGCCGGTCAGCCAGCTTGACCAGCAGGACGCGGATGTCCTCCGACATGGCGAGCACCAGCTTGCGGAAATTTTCCGCCTGCTTGGTCTGGTCCGACTGCAGCTCCAGCCGCGACAGCTTCGTCACGCCGTCGACCAGGAAGGCGATGTCGCGGCCGAACAGCTTGGTGATGTCCTCCAGCGTCGCGACCGTGTCCTCGACCGTATCGTGCAGCAGACCGGTCACGATCGAGGCCGCATCCAGCTTCATCTGCGAGAGAATGCCGGCGACTTCGACGGGATGGGAGAAATAGGGGTCGCCCGAGGCTCGCTTCTGCGAGCCATGGGCCTGCATCGAGAAGACGTAAGCCTTGTTGAGGGCGTCTTCGTCGGCGCCGGGATCATAGGCGCGGACCCGTTCGACGAGTTCGAATTGGCGGATCATCGGCGCGCCCTCGCCGAGAAAGGGCGGCGCGGAAATGTTCGCATCGCTACCTGGATATAGCTGAGAGCCGGGCTACGGACGACATGATCGGGGGCGGCGCGTTCGTCAGTTCCACGCCACCATGTACGACCACCGCCATCGCGTTGCCCGTCTTCGCACACCTCAGAGATCGTCCTCCGCCACATCGTCGCCCATCAGTTCGGCATCGGACGGCAATTCGTCCTCGTCCGCCTCGTCCGTAGCGCCTTCCTCGTCGACGAAGCTCATGCCATCGCCCAGCTCGTCATCGTCCGAGGAAACGGCGACACCCTGCTGCGACCAGGCTTCGCCGATGGCGAGGTCCTTGTCCTCTTCCGGCTCGTCGATCTCCGGCTGCTTCTGCAGCCCGGTCACCAGCGCATTCTGCAGGGCGACGATATCGACCGTCTCCTCCGCGATCTCGCGCAGCGCCACCACCGGGTTCTTGTCGTTGTCCCGATCGAGGGTCAACGTGGCGCCGGACGAGACGTCCCGCGCCCGCTGAGCCGCCACCAGTACCAGCTCGAAGCGGTTCGGGATCCGCGTCACGCAATCTTCAACCGTCACACGCGCCATGTCGCAAAACCTATATGCAAGTTCCAAGAACGGATTCAGCGTCCAATATACAAACCGGATGGCATAGAAGCAACGCCAGCCCTTGCGAATCGCCGCATGGCCGACCGGCTATTCGGACACAGCCGTGTCGTACGGGACACGAGACCAATTCACCCTCGGGGTGGGAGCCTTGAACGGATCAGGCTGGGAGGACGCGGATGTCCTGCCCCGGCGGTAGCGCCGCCAGCAATTCGGCGACGCCAAGCCCGGTCGCAGGATGGTGCCAGCGAGGCGCGACATCGGCCAGTGGCAGCAGCACGAAGCCGCGTTCATGAGCGCGCGGATGCGGCAGGATCGGCGGTCCCACCTCGACGCGGCCCTCGTAATCGACGATATCGAGATCGACGAGGCGAGCCTCGTTGACGGCGCCCCGCACGCGGCCGAAACGGCATTCGACATCATGCAGCAGTGCCAGCAGGGCTATGGGCGAGAGCTCCGTCGCGACCGAGGCCACGCCGTTCACATACCAGGGCTGGTCGGAGACCGGCACCGGCGCCGTCTCGTACCAGCGGGACCGCGCCAGAACGCACACCCCCGACGCCGCCAATGCGACCAGCGCCGCCTCCAGCGTCTGGCGCGGAGTGCCGTGGATTGCACTTGGTAAATTCGCCCCTAAGGCGATCAATATCATCGGGGCACCTTGCCGCAGCCTCTATTCATGACACGCCGGCCCGCCTATGATCGCTCAGCGGCGGAATATTGCCGACCATTTATCGCTTATTGCTTTATCCAAATGGAGCCGCGTTAGCGGAGTTTTATCAATGACTTTTTACCCCCAAGAAAAAATTGGCTTATTCATTGATGGGTCAAATCTCTATGCAGCCGCAAAAGCTTTGGGTTTCGACATAGACTATAAGAGATTGCTCGATGTCTTTCGCGAACACGGCCAACTCATCCGCGCCTTTTATTATACGGCGTTGATCGAAGAACAGGATTATTCTCCCATCAGGCCATTGGTCGATTGGCTCGATTACAATGGCTATACCATGGTCACCAAGCCGACCAAGGAATTCACCGATACGGCCGGCCGGCGCAAGATCAAGGGCAACATGGATATCGAGCTCGCGATCGACGTCATGGAAATGGCGCCGCATCTCGACCATGTCGTGCTGTTCTCGGGCGATGGCGATTTCCGCCGCCTGGTGGAAGCCGTGCAGCGCAAGGGCGTGCGCGTGACGGTGGTCTCGACCATCCGTTCGCATCCGCCGATGGTCGCCGACGAGTTGCGCCGCCAGGCCGATAATTTCGTCGAGCTGAACGACATCGCCCCGCAAATCATGCGCTCGCATTCCGGCCATCGCGACGACCATCACAGCCATCACGGCGACAATGGCCGTCCCCAGCCCGACGATCTCGGGATGCCCGATACGCCGATTCATTATAAGTAGGGCGCAGTACGTTCATGAGTACGGTCATGGCATCCGCTCCGGTCGGTGCGACGGAACCCTCGCGCGACTGCCCGTTCTGCCCGCGCCTGGCCGAATTCCGTGACCAGGCACGGCGCCTCAATCCCGATTGGCACAACGCCCCGGTACCCTCCTTCGGCAATCCCGCGGCTCGGCTGCTGATCGTAGGGTTGGCGCCGGGCCTACGCGGCGCCAACCGCACGGGCCGCCCCTTCACCGGCGACTATGCTGGCGACCTGCTCTATGCCTGCCTGCTGCGCCATGGTCTGGCCGAGGGCGAGTACCAGGCCCGTCCCGATGACGGCATGACCCTGCCGCGTGCGCGGCTGACCAACGCCGCACGATGCGTGCCGCCCGAGAACAAGCCGCTGCCAGCCGAGCTCAAATCCTGCCGCCCCTTCCTCAAGGCCGAGATCGACCAGGCCCGGAACCTGCGTGCCATCCTGGCGCTCGGCCAGATCGCCCATACCCAGGTGCTGGCGGCGCTGGGTGAACGCCAGGCAGCCTTCCCGTTCCGCCACGGTGCGCAATACACGTTGAAGAACGGCCTCGTCCTGGCCGACAGCTATCACTGCTCACGCTACAACACGAATACCGGCCGTCTGACGGCCGATATGTTCGACACGGTCATCCGCAACGTAGCTGCTCTGCTGGCCTGATCGGCCTGCCGGACGGGATTGGCCCGGTCGCCATGCGGCCGAATCCCGTGCCCAATTCCTGTCAACTCGGCAAATTTCGTGACATCGCGGCAGCCTTGGCAGGGCAAGATATTCCCTGCCACCGGCACAGCCCGGCAATTCCTGCCGCCCGGCGGGAATGTCATCTTGGGGTCACGTTCCACCAAACCATTGATATAGAACGATAATACTGTTTGGCATTGGCCTTGCTCCTATAGCGGCGGACGGAACACATCCGGCATAGCGAAGGAGAAATACCCATGTCCGGTATTACGCTTACGACCTCTGAATCGGCGACAATCCTGTCGTTGCAGCAGACCAACAACGCCTTCAACAACGTTTCAGAGCAGCTGAACACGGGCAAGAAGGTCAACTCGGCTTCCGACAACGCCCTGGCCTTTTTCCAGTCGCAGGCGCTCTACCAGCGTGCCAACGACTTCCAGACCCGCAAGGCGACGATCGACCAGTCGATCCAGACCGTGACCGCGGCCATGAATGCGACCAGCACCATCGGCACGCTGCTCAACCAGATCAAGGGCATCATCAGCTCGGTCTCGGGCGAGAGCGTCCAGCAGCGCGCCTCGGCGACGGCGCAGGTGCAGAACCTCGGCACGCAGATCCTGCAGCTGGTCAAGGATACCCAATACCAGGGCGTGAACCTGCTGGAGAGCAGCGCGATCACCCTGCGCACCCAGTTCTCCGAGCGTACCGCCTCGGCGCTGGTCATCACCGGCTTCAATCTGGTCGCTTCGACCGGCGGCGCGAACACGCTGTTCACCCAGGCCGGCATCTTCCAGCCCGTCGGCTCGAATGCCTTCAACTTCGGCATGCTGGTCAGCAGCCAGGTCGGCAGTGTGGGCCAGAACTTTGCCGGCTTCTCGCAGATCTTGGCATCGACCCCCGGCGGCCAGGCGGCCTATGCCAACGCCGTCAACTTCATCAGCGATGCGATCCAGCAGGATAACGCGCTGACCGCACAGCTCGGCACCAACGTGTCGATCCTGCAGGCGCGTTCGACCTTCTCGGCAAGCTACGGTGCCACGCTCTCGGGCGGCGGCGACAAGCTGACCCTGGCCGACCTCAACCTCGAGGCCGCCGAATCCCAGGCTCTGTCCCTGCGCCAGAACGTCGGTATTCAGGACCTCTCAGTCGAGAACCAGGTCGCCCAGTCGATCCTGAACCTGCTGAAGTAAGTTACCGGTTCGGCCGAATTCGTCTCGGCCACCCGGCGCAAGGTCATCTCCTTCGCCGATATCCGTCCGGGCAGGCCGCGCGTCGCGCGCGGCCACCTGACCTCCTCAAGGCCCATCGCCGCCAGGAGCCTCAGCGTGCCCAGTCGACGATATGGCTTGTCAGAACGTCCTCCTCGACCTCTTCTTCCGAAATACAGCGGTAGCGTGC
>DATJJW010000043.1:0-2791 GCA_035491935.1 Allostellaceae bacterium
CCGCGCGCCTCATCAACAGGAGAAATTGATTGGCCGCCGTTACCCATGACGTCCCGCATGGCGACGTTATCTCAGCGATCGATAAGCTGATCGACAACCTGCTCAACATCAAGGACGAGACGGGCGAGTTTTTGCTCCGCCTTGAGGATGGGCGGGTCATCGACACCAAGGGCTGGGCCGGTTGGGAATGGACCCATGGCGTCGGCCTGTTCGGCCTGTGGCGCCTGTTCGAGCAGACTGGCGACAAGAAGGCGCTGGCGGTCATCAAACAGTGGTTCGACGATCGCTTCGCCGAGGGCACGCCGACCAAGAACATCAACACCATGGCCCCGTTCCTGACGCTGGCCTATCTCTACGAATACGAAGCTGATCCGCGCTACGTCTCGTATCTCGACACCTGGGCGGAATGGCTGATGGCGCCCGACGGACTGCCGAAGACCGAGGAGGGCGCGTTCCAGCACCTCGTTTACAATGACGAGAATCCGGGCGAATTGTGGGACGACACCTTGATGATGTCGGTCCTGCCCTTGGCCAAGATCGGCCTGTTGCTCGACCGGCCGCGCTATATCGAGGAGGCCAAGCGCCAGTTCCTCGTCCACATCAAATATCTCTACGACAAGACGACCGGGCTGTGGTTCCACGGCTGGAATTTCAATGGCCGCCACAATTTCGCGGAGGCGCTGTGGGCGCGCGGCAATTGCTGGGTGACGATCGCGATTCCCGAGATCATCGAAATCCTCGATTTGCCGCCCGGCGACGCCTTTCGCATCTTCCTGACTGACACGTTGGCGGCACAGGTCAAGAAATTGGCCGAGACGCAGGATGCCGATACCGGCCTGTGGCACACGCTGATCGTCGATCCGACCAGCTATTTGGAGGCATCGGCCACCGCGGGTTTCGCTTACGGCATTCTGAAGGGGGTGCGTAAGGGCTATCTGCCACGCCATTACGAGGCGGTCGGGATCAAGGCGGTGAAGGGCGTGCTCGCCAATATCGACGCGGCGGGCGAGCTAAAACAGGTCTCTTTCGGCACCGCGA
Source organism: Allostellaceae bacterium (assembly GCA_035491935.1). GTDB lineage: Bacteria > Pseudomonadota > Alphaproteobacteria > ATCC43930 > CGMCC-115725 > DATJJW01. Next base: position 1,039 of record DATJJW010000043.1, read on the forward strand.
TGGGCGACACGCAGCAATTCTACAAGGACATCGCGCTTACCTCGATGCCTTATGGTCAGAGCCTGGCGGTGATTGCGCTGGGCGAATTCCTGCGCACGTACATCTGATGGAACGGGCGTCGGCACCAAGGGCGGCGGAACTGTCGCCCGACAGCATTGGGAGGGGGTAGGATGGCCAGCGAGCCGACCGTGAAGAACCCCGCCATACCGGCCGCGCCGATGCGGCCGGTGCGCTGGTACAATCTGATCGTCTACGGGTCGAACGACATCCTGGGCGCCGGCTCGATGGCGGTGATCAGTACCTGGATCCTGATCTTCTACACGAGCTTCTGCGGTCTGTCGGCGGCGCAGGCGACGATGATCTTCGGTGTGGCGCGCCTGCTCGATGCTTTCACCAGCCCGCTGATCGGCCATTTGTCGGATAATCTCGGCCGCACCTGGCTGGGCAGGACGTTCGGCCGGCGGCGGTTCTTCATCCTGGCGGCCATTCCGCTTCTCCCGTCGTTCGCGATCATGTGGGTCGCAGGGCAGGGCTTCTGGTATTATCTCGTCACCTACGTGTTGTTCGAGATGGTCTATGCGATGGAGATCATCCCGTACGAGACTCTCGCCAGCGAGATGGCGACCGATTATCGGACCAAGGCCAAGTTCGCCGGCGCGCGTATCCTGTTGGGGCAGTGTTCCGCGATCGCCGCGGCGTTCCTCCCCGGCCAGCTGATCAATTACCTCGGCCCCGACTCGCCGCAGACCTTTCTCTATATGGGCATCATCTTCTCGGCGCTGTTCATGGCGGCGGCCGGCCTGCTCTACGCCTTCAGCTGGGAGCGCCAGCGGCCGCCGGAGCTCGAGGAGGCGGAAGCCGCGGCGCGGCCGTCGCTGGGGGCCGCGTTCGCCGCGCTCTATATGAACCTGTTCTCGACGCTGCGCATCCGCGCATTCCGACTGCATCTCGGCATGTATCTCGGCGGCTATATCAGCCAGGACATCTACAATGCGGCCTTCACCTATTTCGTGATCTTCGCCTTGGCCGGGTCGACCACGATCGTCGCCAATTTGGTCGGCGTGACCTATGTCGTCCAGCTGATCGCGGTAGCGCTGGCGATCAACTTCGCATTGCGCATGTCGCCCTCCGCCGCCTACCGGCTTGCCGCCGGCAGCTTCGCGATCGGCGTCGTTATCTTTCTGGGCATGTACTGGGCCGGTTATACCGCGACCTCGGCGCTGTTCTGGCTGCCGGTGGTGTTCGTGGGCCTCGGGCGGGGGGCGCTCAATTATATTCCCTGGGCGACCTACAATTACATGGCTGATGTCGACGAAATCGTGACCGGCCGCCGTCGTGAGGGCGCATTCGCGGGGGTCATGACTCTTGTGCGCAAATTGAGCCAGGCACTGGCGGTGATCCTGGTCGGCCAGGTCATGGAGGCGTCTGGTTTCGTGCCGAAGGCCACGACGCAGAGCCCGCAGACGATCATCGCGATCGCCGCGGTGCTAGGCGTAGGAACGTTGGTGGTGCTGGCATTCGGCGTGTTTGTCGCCGCGCGTTTCCGGCTGGATCCGCATACCCACGCCATCCTGCTCGACGAGATCGAACATTTCCGCAGCGGCGCGCGCAGCCCGACCGATGCGCTTCATGCCAAGGTGGTGGAGGATCTGTCGGGTTGGTCCTATGACAGCCTGTGGGGTAACAATCGGGTGGCGGGGCTTAGTCCGAACGAGCGTCCCGGCGGGTAATGCGCTCCATACGGACGGTCGTT
>DATJJW010000044.1:0-5189 GCA_035491935.1 Allostellaceae bacterium
GCGCGTACCCTGCCCACGGATACGCTGATAGGCCAGCGCGATCTTGAGCGCGGTATCGACCGATTCCGAGCCCGAATTGGTGAAGAAGACGTGGTTGAGATTGGCCGGCGCCAGCGCCGCCACCTTGGCCGCAGCCTCGAAGGCCTTGGGATGGCCGATCTGGAAGGGCGGGGCGAAATCCATGGCGTCGATCTGTGCCTTCATCGCGGCCGAGATCGGGTCACGGTTATGCCCGGCATTGACGCACCAGAGCCCGGCGGCACCGTCCAGGAGCCTGCGGCCATCGGCGGTCGTGTAGTGCATGTCCTTGGCCGCGACCAGCATCTTCGGCCGCGCCCGGAACTGCCGGTTGGCGGTGAACGGCATCCAGAAGGCGTCGAGATTGGTGCCCGCGCCGGGCTGCAGGACCTTGTCGTCAGGGGCCATGGCTGTCCACTCCTCCGGGTGTCCGGTTGTTCACCTACAGCATATAAGCATTACTGTGACGACACTGAAAGTGGGCCAATCATTCCATCGAGGATAATGCAAATGGCTTCATCGCCGGGCAACCACGCCTCAGGGTAGCGAGACTGCTTGCCCGCGTGATGTCGATCAGGCGCAGGAACGCCGTTTACCTGAGTTGCTTGAATAACCCGGTAGCTGCTTGCACTATCGAATAGTTCGGTGGCCCAAGAAAAACCCTCCTTCCTGCCGCACCTTTCACGCGATCGCATCTTTCAGGACAACCGCACCCTGGCGAGGCAAGCAAACCAATGGCGGCCACCCCCCGCGCGCCTCGTGACTTCCGCTCCTCCTGCCCATCCTGTTTCCCGGGAGTTCGCCGATGGAAAGTCTGCCGCGCCTGTCGACCAAATTCGCTCTTCTTGCCTTGCTGTTCGTCTGCCTGACCTATGTCGTGAACGCCATGGATCGCAGCGTCTTCCCGGTGCTGCTGCCGGCGATCGCCAAGGAATATAATTTCCCGCTGGCGACCGGAGGATTGCTTGCCACGCTGTTCACCCTGGGCCTCGGCATTGCGGGCCTGCCCGGTGGTTTCCTGTTCGACAAGCTGTCGCGCAAGAGCGTCGCCGTGCTTGGCATCGTGATCTACTCGGTCTGCACGGCGCTGACCTGTCTCTCGATCGGCTTCTACGACATGGCGGCCTATCGCGTCGTGTCCGGCATCGGCGAGGCGCTGCAGAACGCGGCGATCTTCACCATCGCCGGCGCTTATTTCCTGCGTAACCGCACGCTGGCCTTGGCCGCGCTCAATGTCGCCTATGGCTTCGGCTCCTTCGTCGGGCCGCGCTGGGGCAGCGCGCTCATGGTGTCGAACGGCGATTGGCGCGTCTCGATGTATGTCTATGCCGCGCTCGGCATCGTGGCGGCGGCGATCATGGCGTTCCTGGTCTCCCGGCGCTTCTCGGAACAGGTGGGGCAGACCGGCATGCGGGAGGCGGTCGACGAGACGCATCTGCCGGCGACGCTGTTCAACCGCAACACCATCGTGCTGGCGGTCGTCTCGCTGGGATCGGGCCTCGCCAATTTCGGCTTCATCGGGCTCTTCCCGACCTATCTGCGCTCGGCCCTGCATTTCTCGCCGGCCGATGCCGCGGCCGCGGCCAGCATGTATGGCGTCGGCGCGCTGATGGCGATCCCGTTCGGCTATATCGCCGACCGTATCAGCCAGAAGCTGCTGCATCTGGCGGCGATCGTCATGCTGGGCAGCGTCGGCTATGCGATCTTCAACGTCGCGACCACGGTCACCGCCCAGGAATGGCTGGCCTTCGGCGAGGGTACGGCCGCCAGCGCCATCCTTTACGTCAATGGCTATTCGCTGATGCAGCGTTCGGTGCGTTCCAGCATGGTCGGCCGCGCCTCCGGTTTCTATATCTCCTGCTACTACATGGCCGCCGCCGTCTCCGGCTATTGCTTCGCCTCGCTCAAGGTGGCGTTCAGCTGGGGCACGGCGGCGATCGTGCAGATGTCCGGGCAGCTCACGCTTGCCTTCCTGCTCATGCTGCTCTTCGACATGAGCCGTACCAGCGCCAGGCCGGGGCGTAACCCGCGGCCAATGGCCGAACAAGAGGCGGAGGCCTGATCATGACGACGCGATTTGCACCACCTCAGGACGGCAGCAGCGGTTTCCGCCAGCGCATCCCCTATCGCTCGATCCGCGACCGGCCGGCGCTGCGTCTTCCCGGGGCGGGGCGCGTCGCGGTCTGGACCATCGTCAATGTCGAGAATTGGAGTCCGGAGGCGCCGCAGCCGCGTACCGTGCTGCCGCCGCCCATGGGCCAGCCCATGCTGCCGGACCTGCCCAACTGGTCCTGGCACGAATACGGCATGCGGGTCGGCGTCTGGCGCTTCTTCGATACGCTGGCATCCCGACGCATTCGGGCGACTTTCGCACTCAACGGCACGGTCTGCGAGCTCTATCCCGAGATCTGCGCCGAGGCCCATCGCCTGGGCTGGGACTTCATGGGCCATGGCTACATCCAGAAGCCGATGCACAAGGTCGAGGACCAGGCGCATGACATCCGCGCCACGGTCGAGGCGATCGCCAAATTCACCGGCAAGCCTCCGCGCGGCTGGGAGAGCCCGGGCCTGACCGAGACGCCGGAGACCGCCGACCTGCTCGCCGAATGCGGCATCGAATATGTCGCCGACTGGGTGCTGGACGACCAGCCGGTGCCGATGCGCACCCGCTCGGGGCGGCGCCTCATCTCCGTGCCCTATACGGTCGAGATCAACGACGTCGTGATGAGCGCCGTGCAGTGCCAGCCCTCCGACGAGATCTTTCGTCGCGGCCGCGACCAGTTCGACCGGCTCTATCAGGAAGGGGCGTCGAGCCCGCGGGTCATGGCGATTTCGATCCATCCCTATCTCACCGGCGTGCCGCATCGAATCAAATATCTGGAACAGCTCTACGACTACATCCTCGGCCACGAGGATGTCGTGATGATGACCGGGGCAGAGATCATGGACTGGTATGTCGGCGAGATGGTGCGGCTGGGAGAGGAAATCTGATCTCGTCGCGCCCGGCCGTGACGGAAGAGGGGACGGTAAAGGCGCGAGCTTGTTGACGACCATCGGCGGCAATGCGCAATCTTCCGGCCTCACGACAATTCCGAGGCGGATGATGAGCGTCACGATCTATTTCAATCAGCGTTGCGGCACGGCCAGGACCGTGCTGGCGGCGATCCGCGAGAAGGGCATCGAGCCCACGATCATCAATTATCTGGAGACGCCGCCGTCGCGCGAGACGCTGAAGGATCTCGCCCGCAAGGCGGGGTTCGATTCCGCCGCCGGCCTGCTCCGTCGCAAGGAGACGCAATTCACCGAGTTGAACCTCGAGAACGCGACCGAGGATCAGGCGCTCGACGCCATGGCCGCGCATCCGATTCTCATGGAGCGGCCGATCGTCGTCACCGATAAGGGCGTACGGGTCTGCCGGCCGGCGGACAAACTGGCCGAGGTGCTCTAGCTTCTCAAGCTTTTGTGCGTGGAAGCCGGTTTGTACGCAACAAATGGACGAATTGACAAGAAAGTCTGGGTGTTTGGCCGTCATACCCGTGACGGCGCCAGTAAAATGTCATAAAGCTATGCTAACGAGTGAGCGTTCCCAGAGCCTTCCTGTTCTTCAATGAGTTAGGATGTGGCATGCGCCTGAATCGGGTCCATGGCAGAGATGATAGAGGGAGCCGCCTGGCGATCTTCGGGCGGCACAGTCAGCTTGTGCTTGGGGTTCAGGACAAGACGCTATTCACGGCAGCCGGACGCAAGTCCGGCTGTTTTGTTTTCCGGGGTCGGCTCAGGCGGGGAGGCACCGCATGCTGAACCTGCAGACCCTGGTGCTGAACGCGGATTTCCGGCCGCTTTCCTATAATCCCCTGTCGCTGTGGTCCTGGCGCGACGCGCTGACCGCGCTGATGCTCGACCGGGTGCAGCTCGTCGCCAATTACGACATCCATGCCCGCTCGCCCAGCTATGCCATGAAGGTGCCGAGCGTGGTGGCGCTGAAGCGCTACAAGAAGCTGGAAGGTTTCCCGGCCTTCACGCGCTACAACATCTATCTGCGCGACAGCTTCTCCTGCCAATATTGCGGCTATAAATTCCCGACCGAGGATTTGACCTTCGACCATGTCATTCCGCGCTCGCGTGCCGGCAAGACCTCATGGGAGAATGTCGTCGCGGCCTGCGCGCCCTGCAATTCGCGCAAGGCCAACCGCCTGCCGCTCGAAGCGGGCATGACCCTGCTCAAGGAGCCGCGCCGGCCCGCACGCCAGGAATTGGCCGCCCGCACGCCCCGATCCATGTTCAAGGACGTGCACGAGACCTGGGTCGACTATCTCTATTGGGATTCGCCGCTCGAAGACGATTAGGTCATACTCGTCGTCCTGGTCCTCCAACTGGTTTTCCAGTGCGTGCGGGAGAGGAGCCGATGGCGATGCGTATCCTTGCCGAAAACGCCGATGACCCCCGATGCATGAGGCCGCATCCTTGAGGGGATGGTTGATGCTGCGGCCGGCGATCATCTCGGTCGTGCTGGTTCTGGCTGCAGGTGTGACGGCGCTCTTCTTCTTCGGCCGTAGCCACACCTATGCCGTGACCGAGCTGAACAAGGCACCGCTGCATCTGCGCATCGTCGACGGACCTTTGGACAGCGACGCCGATTGCGCCTCGCGGCTCCGGTCGGTGGCGAATGCGCTGGTCCGAACCTGCCCGCAATGCAAGCCGGTGCAGAGCTGTCCCGGGAGCGTCGACGAGGAACTGACGGCGGCGCTGGACGACCAGAAGATGAGCGCGCCCTATGTCCGCGCCGGCACGATGCGCGAGATCATCAAGGCGCCGCAGCCGACGGCCAGCCAAGTCTGCCGGGCGATCGTCCAGACCATGGCGGCCCAGGGCAACCCGGCAGAATGCATCGAACCGTAATGGGTGGGTGGCCGGCTGAAAGAGGCCGGCGTCAGTCTTGCTTTGGCTCGACCGGTGGGCGGCCGATGCTGGAATAGGTGAATCCGAGTTCGGCCATCTGCTGCGGCTTGTAGATGTTGCGCAGGTCGACCACGGCGCGGTGCTTCAGCTTCTTGGCGGCATAGTGCCAGTCGAGCTGACGGAACTCGTTCCATTCCGTGATGATCAAGAGGCAGTCCGCGCCCTCCATCGCATCATAGGCGTCGGCGGCGTAGGTGACGTCCTTGAGCAGC
>DATJJW010000045.1:0-11307 GCA_035491935.1 Allostellaceae bacterium
GGTCGGGTGCGTGCTGGTGCGCGACGGCCATGTCGTCGGGCGCGGCTGGACCCAGGCTGGTGGGCGGCCCCATGCCGAGACCGAGGCGCTGCACCGCGCCGGCGATGCGGCCCGAGGCGCCACCGCCTATGTCTCGCTGGAGCCGTGCGCGCATTACGGCAAGACGCCGCCCTGCGCCACGGCCATGATCGAGGCCGGCATCCGCCGGGCCGTCGTCGCGATCCAGGATCCGGACCCGCGCGTCGCCGGCCGCGGGCTGCTCATGATGGAAGAGGCCGGCATCGAGGTGACGTTGGGCGTCTGCGCCGAGGAGGCGGCGGAGCTCAACCAGGGCTTCCTGATGCGCATGTGCCAGGGCCGGCCGATGGTGACCCTGAAGCTCGCAACCTCGCTCGACGGCCATATCGCGACATCGTCCGGCCAGAGCCAGTGGATCACCGGACCCGAGGCGCGCGCCGCCGGCCATCTGCTGCGCCACAGCCATGATGCGGTGATGATCGGCAGCGGCACGGCGCTCGCCGACGATCCGCTGCTCACCGTGCGCTTGGCCGGCCTGGCGGAACAGGCGCAGCCGGTGCGTATCGTGGTCGATGGCCGGCTGCGCTTGTCGCTGACCTCGCGTCTGGCTCGCACCGCCAAGGATATCCGTACCATCGTCGTCGTGCTGCCCCATGCCGACAAGGCGCGGGTCGAGGCCTTCCAGTCCTGCGGCGTCGAAATCATGCCCGTCCATGCCGATGCCAGCGGCCGGCCGAACCTGGTGGAGATGATGAAGCAGCTGGGCGTGATGGGCCTCACCCGCATCCTGTGCGAGGGCGGCTCCAACCTCGCGGCCTCGCTGCTGCAGGCCGATCTTGCCGACCGCCTCGCCTGGTTCCGTAGCCCCGGCATCATCGGCGGCGACGGCTTGCGGGCGATCCAGCCGCTAGGCCTGACCCTGCTGGCACAGCAGCACCGTTTCGAGCGGGTTGGCGTGGTACGCTGCGGCGACGATCTGCTAGAACGCCTCAGCCGCATCCGTTGAGACGGGGAGCCATGTTTACCGGCATCATCACCGATATCGGCCGCATCCGCGCCATCGAGGCCCAGGGCGACCCGCGCTATGTCATCGAGACGCATTACGATACCGGCACGATCGACATCGGCGCCTCCATCGCCTGCGACGGGGTATGCCTGACGGTGATCGCCAAGGACCGGGACAGCTTCACCGTGCAGGTCTCGGCTGAGACGCTGTCACTGACCACGCTGGGCGGTTGGCAGGCCAGCACGCGCATCAATCTGGAGCGTGCGCTGAAGGTCGGCGACGAGCTGGGCGGCCACATCGTCTCCGGCCATGTCGACGGCGTCGGCCACGTCGTCTCGCGCCAGCCCGAGAATGAATCCGAACGCTTCCGCATCGAGGCGCCGGCGGTACTCGCCCCTTTCATCGCCCGCAAGGGCTCGATCGCGATCAACGGCGTGTCGCTGACCGTAAACGAGGTCGAAGGCCTTGAGACGGGGGGACGGGTCTTCGGCGTCAACATCATCCCGCATACCCAGGACGCCACGACTTTGGGCGCTCTTGCCGCCGGATCGGCGGTCAATCTGGAAATCGACATGCTGGCGCGCTATGTGGGCCGCCTGCTGGGCAAGGAACAACCATGAGCACCACGCAGCAGGCCGAAGAATTTGCCGGCGTCACGGCCTCGATCGAAGAAGTCATCGAGGATGCGCGCAACGGCCGCATGTTCATCCTGGTCGATGACGAGGATCGCGAGAACGAGGGCGACATCGTCATCCCGGCGCAGATGGCGACGCCGGATGCGATCAACTTCATGGCCAAGCATGCGCGCGGCCTGATCTGCCTGGCGCTGACGCCGCAGCGCGTCGAGGAGCTGAAGCTGCCCTTGATGCCGCAGCACAACGCCTCGCGCCTGCAGACTGCCTTCACCGTGTCGATCGAGGCACGCGAGGGCGTCACCACCGGCATCTCGGCGCCCGACCGCGCGCGTACCATCGCGGTCGCCATCGACCCGACCAAGGGCGGCCAGGATCTGGTGACGCCGGGCCATGTCTTCCCGCTGGCCGCGCGCGAAGGCGGCGTGCTGGTGCGTTCCGGCCATACCGAGGCGGCGGTCGACATCTCGCGCCTTGCCGGTCTCAACCCGTCCGGCGTCATCTGCGAGATCATGAGCGACGACGGTACCATGGCCAGGCGTCCGGAGCTGATCGCCTTCGCCCAGCGCCATGGGCTCAAGATCGCGACCATCGCCGACCTCATCAACTATCGCCGTCGCACCGAGAAACTGGTGCGCCGCCAGCTCGAGACCGAGATCGACAGCATGCATGGTGGCCGGTTCCGGCTGGTGACCTATGTCAATACCATCAACGGCGCCGAGCATCTGGTGCTGGTGAAGGGCGATGTCGCCGATGGCAAGCCGGTGCTGACCCGCATCCACAGCCAGCGCATCCTGGACGATGTGCTCGGCTGCGGCCTGGCCGGTCGCGGCCGCGTGCTGCAGGCCGCGATGGAGGAGATCGGCCGTGAGGGCCGCGGCCTGATCGTGATGATCCGGCAATTCACCAACACGGCGCTGTCGGACGAGATCCGCGCGCGCCTGGGCGAGATGCCCGGCCTCGGCGACGAGCTGCGCGATTATGGTACCGGCGCGCAGATGGTCCATGACCAGGGCGTGCGCGAAATGGTGCTGCTGTCCAACTCCAAGCGTAGTATCGTCGGGCTGGAGGGCCATGGGCTCAAGGTCGTGGGTTACCGACCGATCCCCATTGCCGGCAGGGGCTAAAACTGATTTACCGTCCGGTCCCGCAGCGGCCGGAAATAGCAGCCCAATGAAGGAAGTGATGAGCGAAGCCGTGCGTATCCTGATCGTCGAAGCCCCGTATTACCGTGCCATCTCGGAAGAGCTGGCGGCCGGCGCCATTGAGGCGCTGGAGAAGGCGGGCGTCCAGTTCGAGCGCATCGAGGTGCCGGGGGCCTTCGAGATTCCGGCAGCGATCGCCCTTGCCGCCGGCCTCAACATCCCGGCCGAATATGCGCCGCCGCCGCGTTACGACGGCTATCTGGCCCTCGGCTGCGTCATTCGCGGCGAGACCACCCATTATGATTATGTCTGCGGCGAGAGCGCGCGGGGCCTGCAGGATCTGGCGCTGCATGACGGGTTGGCCATCGGCTTCGGCATCCTGACCGTCGAGAACGAGGCGCAGGCTTGGGCGCGCGCCAAGCGCGACAAGAAGAACAAGGGCGGAGAGGCGGCCAATGCCTGCCTCGCCATGATCGCGCTCAGGAAGCGATTCTCGGAAGGGGTTGCGTGATGGGCGAAGACGCCAAGCCTGAATCTAAGCCTGCCCGGGCGGTCAAGGCCGGTGGCGCGCGCAGCGCTGCTCGGCTGGCCGCGGTGCAGGCGATCTACCAGATCGAGATGACCGACGGCAATCCGCGCAATGTCGTCGCCGAATTCGGCAAATACCGGCTGAACCCGTTCGATGCCGATGGTGACGAGCTGGTCTCGGCCGACGAGACGCTGTTCGCGGAACTGGTCAGCGGCACCTATGCCCAGCTGCCGGAGCTGGATGCACAGATCGCCAAGGTGCTGGCGGCCGATTGGCCGATCGAGCGGCTGGAAATGGTGCTGCGCGCCATTCTGCGCCTGGGTGCCTATGAACTCGCCTCGCGTATCGATGTGCCGGCCCGAGTCGTCATCACCGAGTATCTCGACATCGCCCATGCCTTCTTCGCCGGCAAGGAGCCGGGCATGGTCAATGGCGTACTGGACCGCCTGGCCCATCTCGCACGTGGCGGCGAGATGAGCCGCGACCGCTAGGGGCATGTCCAGCGCCGGTCCGCGCGCGGCAAACGGGGCGAGGCTCGGCGAAGTCGGTCGCATCCAGACGCTGCTGGCGCCGCTCGCGACCTCGCCGGGCGCCCTCGGCCTGACCGACGACGCGGCGCTGATCGATCCGCCTGCCGGCTCCGAACTCGTCACCACGGTCGATGCCATGATCGAGGGCGTGCATTTCCTGCCTGACGATCCGCCGGACCTGGTCGCGCGCAAGCTGATGCGCGTCAATCTCTCCGACCTGGCATCCATGGCGGCGAAACCCCTCGGCTATCTCCTGACACTGGGCCTGCCGTCACGCTGCGGCGATGACTGGGTCGAGCGATTTGCCCAAGGCCTCGCCATCGACCAGCAGGCTTTCGGCATGACGCTGCTGGGTGGGGATTCGGTTTCGACACCGGGGCCGATCTCGCTGACATTGACCGCGATCGGCTATGTCATGCGGGGCCGCGCCGTCCGCCGCGCCGGCGCCAAGCCAGGCGACCTCGTCTTCGTTTCCGGAACCATCGGCGATGGCGCCTTGGGTCTGCTGGCCGCGACCGGCCGGCTACCGGACCTCGATGCCGCCGCCTGGGGCTGGCTCGCCGATCGCTATCGCCTGCCAAGGCCGCGCTGCGTGCTGGGCCAGGCGCTGGGGGCGCATGCCGCAGCCATGATCGACGTCTCCGACGGGCTGGTCGCCGATCTTGGCCATATCACCGCGGCTTCGGGTGTCGGAGCCGTACTGGACGCGGCGAAGGTGCCGCTGTCGGAGGCGGCCATGGCGGTGCTGGCCCGTGATCCAGGGCAACTGGCAACCGTACTGACCGGCGGCGACGATTACGAGCTGCTCTTCGCGGCATCGCCGGAACAGGCCGAACCCATCCGGCGTCTCGCCCATAGCTTGGGCGTCGCGGTTGCCGAGATCGGCCGCATCGAGACGGGCAGGGGAGTCAGGGTGCTCGACGAAAAAGGGGCGGTAATTCCACTGGACCGGCCGGGGTGGCAACACTGTTAACGATTTCATGGTGAGTTTGGGCTTTTATCGCGTCGTTCGACGCATCTTCTCGCCCCACCTCCCAGCCGCCTGTGAGTGACCCTGGATGAGTCAGCCGACCTTAGCCGCAACGCGACGCAACCCTCATCGCCTGTTTCTGGTGGTGATGATGGTGCTTATGGCCTGCGGCATCCTCCTCGCGGCCAAGGCGCGTGCGGCCCAGCCCAGCATCGGGCCGGACTATCTGCGCCTGACGCCGATCGCTTTCTCGGTCATCGGCCAGGACAACAAGGTCGATCTGGAGGTCAGTATCGCATTGGCGCTGGAGCTCAAGCCCGGCATCACCGAATCCATGGTCTCGCCCTACGAGCCCAAGATCCAGGATCAGATCCTGGTCGCGCTGAGCGATCTCTGGGAATCGCATCCGCTGAACGTCAATGTGCTGACGACAGAGATCAAGCGGAAGCTGATGCCGGTCATCGCCAATGTCACGGGTAGTGACAAGGTGGCCCAAGTGCTGATCCTGGGCATCGGCGAGAAGCGCCGGGTCTGATCCAGCCGCAAAAACGGTATTAGGCGTTAAGAGCCGGAGGCTCGGGGCGGTTAGAGACCGCCCGGGCCGCTGATCGTGCCCGCGTTGCCGGCACCGGCAGGCGTGCTGCTGTTGGAGAAGCGGCCGAAATTACCGATCAGCTGTTCCCAGATAGTCAGTTCCTTGCCCGGCGCCGGGGTGGTGCGCGGGTTCATGGCGACCTGCTGGTTGGTGTTCATATCCTGCTGGACGTCCTTCACCAGACCGCGATCGTCGAATTCGACGACATAGATCTTCTGGTCGAGCAACGTCGGATCGAGGAAGGACACGCGCTTGTCGCGCGAACTGATGTAGTACCAGATGTCTGGGTTGAAGGTGCTGACATTGGTCGGCGAGCCCAGCAGCTGGGTCACCTGCGCCTTGGTCGACTTGCCCGGCTGGATCTGCGCCACCGCCTGTGGATCCGGCTCGTTGCCGCGAACCTCGAGCTTCGAGGCGCAGGCGCTGAGCGCACCGCCCATCAGCAGCAGTGTGCAGGACAGGCGAAGCCAGCCCATTTGCGGGCGATGAAGTGCGGGACGCTGGATCGACGGATGGGTCATGGCCTGCATAGGTGCCCGCTTGGGCAGAACCTGTCAATCGTCTCATGCGCTGTGTTATGACTCGCGCTCGCGTGAGGCCGTAGTTGGGAATGTCGAAGAAGATGTCTGAGGACCGGGAAGACAGGGCCGAGATCTATGCGGCGCCGGAATTCAGCCGGCCTGTGCCCGTCGCACGCATTGAATCCGCGCCGAAGGATTTCGCGATCGAGGCGAGCGAGGCGGAATGCGCCGCACTCGCCATACGCTTCGGCCTTGAGACGCTCGACCGCCTCGAGGCGCGCGTACGGCTGAAGCGCATCGGCCGCGAGGACATCCGGCTGGAGGCGGTGCTATCGGCCGATGTCGTGCAGAATTGCGTCGTGACGCTGGCGCCGTTGCCCGGCACGGTCGAGGAGAGCTTTTCGCTGATCTTCCGCCCCGGCATCGACGATGCGGCTGCCGACCAGTTGGCGCTGGAGAACCCCGACGACGAGATCGTCGAGCCGCTGGACGGCGACAGCATCGATATCGGCGAAGCGGTGGCGCAGCAGCTTTCGGTGGCGCTGGATCCCTTTCCGCGCGCCAAGGGCGTCGAGCTGCCGGGGGATGCAATGACCGAAGCGCTGCCGGACGGCATCGTCCTCGAGGGCGAGGAAGAGATGGACAAGCAGGGCTCGGATGGGGATCATCCCTTCGCCGTGCTCAAGGATCTTAAGAAACACTGAGTCGTCATCATCCCTTCGATTTCTGGGAGCCTTGTTCCTGAGGCATGCGTCCCCGACTGCCGTAGCGGTTGCGGGAAGCAGTGTTTTTCTATAAAAACCCCGCTTTCGCGGGTGGCACACGTGCACCTATCCACATGAGTTCACAATTATGGCTGTTCCTAAGAAGAAAACCTCGAAGTCTCGCCGCAATATGCGCCGTTCGCATCACGCGCTGTCGCCGGTGGCCTATGCCGAATGCTCGAATTGCGGTGAGCTGAAGCGCCCGCATCACGTTTGCGGCTCCTGCGGCCAGTATGACGGCCGTGAAGTCGTCGCGGCCAAGGCTGTCTAAGACGCGGCTGGATACGGGTTGCCTTTGAGCCGAGAGCTGGTCATCGCGCTCGACGCCATGGGGGGCGATCACGCTCCCGATATGGTGCTCAAAGGGGCGTCGATTGCGCTCATCCGGTTTCCGCAGATCCGTTTTCGCATCTTCGGTCTCCAGGACCGCATCGATCCGATTCTCGATACCCTGCCGAAGCTGAAGGCGGCGGCGACGGTCATCCATGCCGAAGATGTGGTGACCGGCGATGCCAAGCCGTCGGCGGTGCTGCGCACCATGCGCCGCTCCTCGATGCGGCTCGCCATCGAGGATGTTGCTTCCGGCAATGCCGACTGCATCGTCTCCGCCGGCAATACCGGCGCGCTGATGGCCATCGCCAAGATGGTGCTGAAGACCATGCCGGGCATCGACCGCCCGGCGATCGCGACATTCCTGCCGACGCAGCGCTCGGAATCCGTGCTGCTCGACCTTGGCGCCAATGTCGAATGCGATGCCGATAATCTGGTGCAGTTCGCGCTGCTGGGCGATGCCTTCGCCCGCGCCGTGCTGGGCGTGACCCGGCCGAAGGTGGGATTGCTCAATGTCGGTTCGGAAGAGATGAAGGGCATCGACTCCGTGCGCGAGGCGGCGGCCCGTCTCAGGGCCGGCATCCCCGGCATCCATTTCCACGGTTTCGTCGAAGGGAACGACATCGCGCTTGGCACCGTCGACGTCGTCGTGACCGACGGTTTCAGCGGCAATATCGCCCTGAAGGCGATCGAAGGCACGGCAAAGCTCTACAGCGAATATCTGCGCAGCGCCTTCCGCAGCTCGATCTTCACCAAGATCGGCTACCTCTTCGCACGCCGCGGGCTGAACAGGCTGCGCGAACGGCTCGACCCGCGCCGCTACAACGGCGCCATGCTGCTGGGCCTGAACGGCATCGTCATCAAGAGCCATGGCGGTTCGGATGCGTTGGGCTTCGCCAACGCCATCGGCGTCGGCGTCGACCTCAAGATCAATGGTTTCCTCGAGCGTATCCGCGAAGAGATGGCGGCGCTGGGTTCGATCACGCCCCCAGCCACCGCAGCGGAAAGCGCCTGATGAGCAGCCAACAGCGACCGATCCGCTCGATCATCCTGGGTTGCGGCGGCTATCTGCCCGAGAACATCCTGACCAATGCCGAGCTGGCGACCCGTGTCGATACCAGCGACGAGTGGATTGTCCAGCGCACCGGCATTCGTCAGCGCCATATCGCGGCAGATGGCGAGCTGACTTCGGATCTGGCGCTCAAGGCGGCCAAGGCGGCACTCGCCCATGCCGGGCTCAAGGGCGAGGATATCGATCTCATCGTGCTGGCGACGGCGACGCCCGACAACACCTTCCCGGCGACTGCCACCCGCGTGCAGCATGCGCTCGGCATGAAGGGCGGTATGGCCTTCGACATCCAGGCAGTATGTTCCGGCTTCCTGTTCGCGCTGGCGACGGCCGATAATTTCATCAAGGCGGGCCAGGCGAAGAAGGTGTTGGTCATCGGCGCCGAGACCTTCTCGCGCATCCTCGATTGGGAGGATCGCCAGACCTGCGTGTTGTTCGGCGACGGTGCCGGCGCCCTGGTGCTGGGTGCGGAGCATGTCGAGCCGGGCGCCTCGCAAAGCGGGGTGCTCTCGACCCATCTGCACAGCGACGGCGCGCAATACGACCTGCTCTACACGACCGGCGGCCCGTCGAGCACGGGCAAGGCGGGTTTCGTCCATATGGAGGGCCGCGAGGTCTTCCGCCATGCGGTGCAGCGCCTGGCCGAGGTCGTCGACGAGGCACTGGCCCATCATCGCCTGACGCCTTCGGACATCGACTGGCTGGTGCCGCACCAGGCCAATCTGCGCATCATCGACGGCGTCGGCAAGAAGCTGTCGCTGGGATCCGACAAGGTCGTGGTCACGGTCGACCGGCATGCCAACACCTCGGCGGCCTCCGTGCCGCTGGCCTTGGCCGAGGCCGTGCATGATGGCCGCATCGCCAAGGGCGATCTGGTGCTGCTCGAAGCGTTGGGTGGTGGCATCACTTGGGGCGCTGCGCTACTGCGTTGGTAGCAAAACGGCGTCTAAAGCCCTGGACGCTACAGATTTTCCTTTAATGCCAAGCATATGTCTTTGACGGAACCGCCGCGCGCGGATACCGTAGCTCTCGGGGGAAAAGCTTCGGGAGGTCGAGTGATGGCTGAGGAAACCGTCACGCGCGCGCAGTTGAGCGAGGCCGTCTATCAAGAGGTCGGTTTGTCACGGAATGAATCGGCGGCACTGGTCGAGACGGTGCTGGACGAGATTTCCGATGCGTTGGCTCGGGGCGAGACGGTGAAGATCTCTTCCTTCGGCAGCTTCGGCGTGCGGCAAAAGGGCCAGCGTATCGGCCGCAATCCCAAGACCGGGGACGAGGTGCCGATCGAGCCGCGCCAGGTCCTGGTGTTCCGCGCCTCCCATGTCCTCAAGGATCACATCAACGCCGAACTCGCTAAGTCGCGGAAGGCGGCGGCGAAGAAATCCTGACCTGGTCCCGAACCGCCATGAAGTCCGCAGCCGCCTTCCGTACGATCAGTGAGGTTTCCGACGAGCTGGCGGTGCCGCAGCATGTGCTGCGCTTCTGGGAGAGCAAATTCCCGCAGATCAAGCCGCTGAAGCGCGGCGGCGGCCGGCGCTATTACCGGCCGGAGGATGTCGATCTGCTGAAGCGTGTCAGCCGGCTGCTCTATCATGAAGGCTATACCATTCGCGGCGTGCAGCGCCTGCTGCGCGAAGGCGCGCTGAAGAGCGGCCGCAAGGGCGATGCCGTCGAGCCGGCCCTGCCCTTCGACCTGGAGGAGGAGGCGGAAGCGGAGTCGCTGTTCTACGGCTTCGCCGAGGCCCCGGAGACGGAAGAGGAAGGTGCCGGCCAGCCGGGCATCGATCCCGCCTGGGAAGCGCCCGAGCCCAAGCCCAAGCGCCTGCCGGCCGCGACCCGCCAGGTACTGGAGGCGGTGTTGCGCGATCTCGAGGATTTGCGCGCTCTGCTGCCCCGGAGCAGCAAGAGCAACGGCAGCGCCTGACGTCGCCGGATTGCGACGCCGCCCGAGTCAGTGCGGGCCGGCGCCTTTCGTCATCGGCCAGCGCCAGGCCAGCAGCAGCCCCCAGGCGATGCTGAGGCCGCCCATGGCCCAAAGATAGACATAGTTCGTGACCGGCGCTTCCAAAGCCTTTTCGACGCCGCCGCCGGCGATGAGGCCGCAGGCGTCGAGCACGGCATGGGCGAGGATTCCCGGCCAGATCGAGGCCCCACGCAGCCGGACCCAGGCGAGCACCACGCCGATGCCGCCGGCGAACAGGCTCTGGCCGTAGATCACCTGGGGGTCGATTCCCTTGATGGCGAGGCCGGAGAGATGCATCAGCCCGAACAGCAGGCCGGAGACCAGCATTGCGCGCCGGGTGGCGCCGATCGTGCGGGTTGAGCCTTCCGGCGGGCTGCCCAGCAGCGCATCGATGATGACGCCGCGGAAGATCGCCTCCTCGCCGAAGCCGATGATGCCGGCGAGCAGCACCCAGCCGGCGACCTCGGCGGCGTCATGGACGCCCAGCCCCTCGCCGGAGGAGGCGAGCGCCGCGATCCAGATCGGCATCAGCACCGGCCAGAGATAGGGGTTGAGACCCCCGGTGAAACCGAAGCGGCGCCAGAGGCCGAACTGGCTGAAGGCCAGGCAGAGCGCCAATGCGAAGCTGCCCTTGACCACGAGATAGAGCAGCAGCTCGTCATGCGCGGCGTTCGGCACCAGGGAGACGAGTCCGATGGCGGTCAGAAGATCCCAGGCGTTGATCGCGATCAGCGCCGCCAGGACGACCAGGGTGGAACGCCAGAAGGGCGAGACGCGGGAAATCATGAGCATGCGGGGATTTGCGGGTGAGGCATGGCGCAGATTGGGTCGTCCGTCCGGCCCTGGCAAGTGTGCCATGCGCCGCAGGCCCTGGGCCCGGGATGAAACAGCGGTTGCCTTCCGGTGCCCAGCTTTCCTATAGTCGCGCCCGGTACGGGACCTTTCGGGCATTAGCGCAGTCTGGTAGCGCATCAGTCTGGGGGACTGGGGGTCGTCGGTTCAAATCCGGCATGCCCGACCAATCGAGTCCCGTGCCGTCTTGTCGAGAAAGGCGCCCTTTGTGAGGGGCGCCTTTCTTTTTGGCCAATTCCCTGGTGCTTGTCGAATTCAATGTCTGGGGCCGCCGAACAGGCGCGGGATTTCGATGGCCGGGCAGCGGTTCATCACCACATCGATGCCGTGGGCCTCGGCCTCGGCGGCGGCTTGGTCATGGCGGATGTCGAGCTGCATCCACA
>DATJJW010000046.1:0-10249 GCA_035491935.1 Allostellaceae bacterium
CGGAAGACGAGCGCGATTTCGCCAGCAGTTCACGCCCCTGATTGAGCAGTAACTCCCAACTCCGCTTCCAGGTTTGGGCGGAGGATTGCCGGCTGACAACTTCCTCGACCTCGACATCGTCGTAATAGACGATCTCGCCGCCAGGCCCGGCGATCTGCATCGTCTGGGCCTGCAGCTTGGCGGACAGCTCCAGATAGATGCTACGGATGATGGTCTCGCCCAGGCTGGGTCCGACGACGGTCGAGCCGTGGCCGCGCATCAATACGCCTGGATGTTTCGACAATGTCTTGGCCATGGCTTCGCCGAGGCTCGGTGTCTTGATCAGGACATCGCCACTGCCCTGGACCTTACGCGTATCGAAGACGGGGATGCCATAACCGACGAAGGCCGCAGTGTTGAACAGCGGCCGCAACGGCACTGTAGTGACGCCGAACGGGATGACGGAAGGCGAGTGGCTGTGGACGACGGCCATGACATCGGGGCGCGCCTTGTAGATCTCGCCATGGATGAAGCGTTCCAGATACATCGGCCTCGTATCGGCCGGATCGGCCGGCTTGCTATCGAGATCCAGCTCCATGATATCGGAATCGGTGACCAGTTCGGGCGCCAAGGAGCGCGAGATAAAATAATGCCCGGGGTTATCTGCGGACCGCATGCTGACATGGCCATAGGCATCGACCACACCCTTCGCAGCCAAAACCCGGTAGGACAGCACCAATTCTTCCAATGTGCCCACCTGGCACCTCCCTCACGCTTATTCGTTAGACTTATTTGCAAAGCGAATAATTTATTCGCATAATAGCTTTCGCCTTTTCGCCGTGTCAAGCTGGCGGCCGTCAAAGCACGGGCCGATAATCCAGCCGGCACGGTTTGAAGACCAGGTGCTTCTTCGCGCGCTTTCGGACGAGGATGCGTGCCGCGACGACGCATCCCCTCTCCGGGCCCCGTTCGACGTGTTCAGAGCTTTTCTGACTTCTCCCGCGGCCACGCGCATCTTCCTGGCGCCATCGTGCCGGGCTGCGCAATTCCGGTTCGGTGATGAGCCATTGACAACCATCCGCTCAGATTTTTATAATTTGCTCTGCGCATAATAATTCGTTCTGCAAATAGATTTGCAGATCCAACAATGAAGCAGGGAAGCGAAATGGGCGCCTCGGTGAACATCGTCGAGATCATCGACCAACAGAAGATAAGCTGGCTGCAGCTGCGTATCGTCATCCTGGGCGCGCTGACGCTGATGCTCGACGGCTTCGACAACCAGATGATCGGTTTCGTGGCCCCTGCCCTCAAATCCGCCTGGCATATCAACGGTGGCGCGCTCGGCCCGGTGTTCAGCGTCGGCGTGTTCGGCGTCGGCCTCGGCAGCCTGCTGATCGGCCCGTTCGGCGATCGTTTCGGCCGCGCCCGGGTGCTGCTGTTCACGGTGCTCAGCTTTGCCGTCTTCTCGTTCCTGCATGCGCAGGCCACCAGCATCAAGGAACTCATGGTGCTGCGCTTCGGCATCGGCCTGGTGCTGGGGGCGGTCATCCCGCTCGTGGTCGTGCTGTGCAACGAATACGCGCCCCAGCGCCACCGGGCGAAGATGGTCACCATCATGACCTGCGGTTATGGCGTCGGCGCCGCCGCCGGCGGTTTCGTCTCGGCCCATGTGATCCCGGAATTCGGCTGGCAGGCAATGTTTTATCTGGGCTCGATCCTGCCGCTGATCCTGGGCGTAGTCCTGTTCTTCTGGATGCCGGAATCGATCCGCTTCCTGGCCTTGCGCCAGGATTCGGCGCGCATCGCCGCAATTCTGGCCAAGATCAATCCGACGCTGACATACGCGCCCGATACGCAGTTCTACATGGTGGGCTCGGGCCACGACCATGGCGGCGGTACGGGCAATACTTTCGCCAACCTGCGCGAATTGTTCACCGAGAACCGGGCCTTGGGCACGATCCTGCTGTGGATCTGCCTGTTCATGAACCTGATCGTCCTCAACCTCATGAACAACTGGCTGCCGACCTTGGTGCTCAGCACCGGCCTGCCGACGGCACAGGCGCTGCGTGCCGCCACCGCGCTGCAATTCGGCGGGGTCATCGGCATCGCCATCATCGGCGTGTTGGCCGACCGTTTCGGCTACTACAAGGTGCTGGCGGGGATCTTCGCCATGGGCGGCATCGTCATCGGCTCGATGAGCCTGGTCGGCGCCTCGCTCTTTGCATTGGTCGGGACGATCTTCCTGGCGGGATTTGCCGTCATCGGCGCGCAGATGAATTTGGGCGCCCTGTCGGCGACACTCTATCCCACCCGCATCCGCGCCACCGGATCGAGCTGGGCCTTCGGCGTCGCCCGCCTGCTCTCGATCGTCGGGCCGCTCCTGGGCGGCATCATGGTCGCCAATCACTGGTCGATCGAAATGATCTTCTCCTGCGTCGCGGTGCCGATGTTCTTCGCCATGCTGTCGATGCTGGCGATGATGTGGGTCAAGCCCGCCGAAGCGCGCCAGGAAGAGATCCGGCGTCAACGGGCCAGCCGGGCGATCGGCTGACCATGCATGCGCCGCTTCACGACGGCATCGGCCAGCCGGTACGCCGCAAGGAGGATGCCCGGCTGCTGTCCGGCCGGGGCTGCTACAGCAACGATGTCAACTTGGCCGGCCAGGCCCATGCCTATTTCATCCGCTCGCCGCATGCCCATGCCCGGATCGTCTCGATCGATATCGCAGACGCCGTGGCGATCGAGGGCGTCCTCGCCATCTTCACCGGCGAGGATACGGCGGCGGACGGGCTAAAATCCCTGCCGCACCGGCCGGTGCTCGGCCATCACGCGGACGTCAAGCTGACCAATACCGACGGTTCGGCCAAATACATCTCGCCGCATCTGCCGCTCCCCACCGACCGCGCCCGTTTCGTCGGCGAGGCCGTGGCTATCGTGATCGCGGAGACGCTGGCGATCGCCAAGGACGCCGCCGACGCGGTCATGGTCGACTACGATCCCCTGCCCTCGGTCACGGATACGGTGGCAGCGGCCGAGCCCGACGCGCCCAAGGTCTGGGACGATGCGCCCGGCAACGTCGCTCTTGACGCGCTCTTGGGCGACCAGGCGGCCACGGACGCCAAATTCGCCGAAGCCGCCCACACGGTGCAGCTCAAGACCTGGATCCAGCGCCTGACCGGCGTGCCCTTGGAGCCGCGCGCCGCGGTCGGCCATTACGATACCCTGACCGGCCGCTACACGCTGCATGCCGGCAGCGGCAATGTCGTCCGCCAGAAACGCGAATTGGCGGACATCCTTGGCATCGACGAGACGATGGTCCGCGTCGTCGCCAAGGAAGTCGGCGGCAATTTCGGCACGCGCAACGCCTTCTATCCCGAATTCGCCCTGGTCGCCTGGGCCTCGAAGCGCGTCGGCCGGCCGGTGAAATGGAATTGCGAGCGGCAGGAAGCTTTCTTGAGCGACTACCAGGGCCGCGACCTCTATGTCGAGGCGGCGCTGGCGCTGGACGAATCCGGCCGTTTCCTGGCGCTGCGCAGCTCCAATCTCAGCAATGTCGGCGCCCACACCGTCTCCTTCGTGCCCCTGACCAAGGGTTCGGGGCTGATGACCAGCGTCTACGACATCAAAACGGCCAGCGTCCGCGCCCGCGCCCTCAACAGCAATACGCCGCCGACCAATTCCTATCGCAGCGCCGGGCGTCCGGAAGCCATGTTCGTGGTCGAGCGGCTGATCGACCTGGCCGCGCGTGAATTAGGCTGCGACCGGGTCGAGCTGCGCCGCAGGAATTTGATCCGTCCGGATCAACTGCCCTACGCCAACGCGCTGGGCCTGACCTATGACAACGGCGCCTACGCCCAGGTCATGGAGCGGGCCTTGGAGCTGGCCGATTGGCGCGGCTTTCCCGCCCGGCGCATGGCGGCTCGGGCCCGCGGCCGCCATCGTGGCATCGGCCTCGCCAATTATATCGAGATCACCTCCGGCATGCCGCGCGAGCGGGCGGAGGTGACCATCTTCCCCCACGGCCGGATCCAGGTCGTGATCGGTACGCTGTCGAGCGGCCAGGGGCATGAGACCAGCTTCGCGCAGCTCATCACCCAATGGTTCGCCGTGCCCTTCTCCCAGGTCAGCATCGTCACGGGCGACACCGATGTCGTGGCGGCCGGCGGCGGCTCGCAATCCGGCCGGTCGATGCGGCTCGCCGGCATCGTCATCGGCAAGGCCGCGGAGCAACTGGTCGGTCGGGGCAAGCAGATCGTCGCCGAGATGCTGCAGTTGAACGCCCCGGATGCCGTGAGTTTCGCCGATGGCCGCTTCACCGCACCCGACGGCACGAGCCTCGACATCTTCGACATCGCCCGCGCCGCGAACGAGCGCACCACGCTTTCCGAAGGGCTGCGGGGGCCGCTGGTCGGCATCGGCGACGAGACGGTGCAGGTGGCCGGTTATCCCTTCGGCAGCCATGTCTGCGAGGTCGAGGTCGACGCCGATACCGGCGTGGTCGAACTGGTCGACTATGTCGCCGTCGACGATGTCGGGCGGGCGATCAACCCCTTGATCCTGCATGGCCAGGCCCATGGCGGCATCGCCCAGGGCGTCGGCCAGGCGCTGATGGAACGCTGCTTCTACGAGCCCGAAAGCGGCCAGATGCTGTCCGGCTCGTTCATGGATTACGCCATCCCGCGCGCTTCGGACCTGCCGTCCTTCGTCACCGAGATCAGCGAAGTGCCCTCGCCCAGCAATCCCTTGGGCGTGCGCGCCGGCGGCGAAGGCGGCACGACGCCGGCCCTGGGCGTGGTCATCAACGCCATCGTCGACGCGCTGGCCGAATTCGGCGTCACCCACGTCGAGATGCCGGCAACGCCGGAACGGGTCTGGCAGACGATCCAGGTGGCGCGCCGCAACCAGAAAGCAGAATCGTGAGGGGAGGACTTCGATGACGGGCATCACCCGCCGACAGAACGGCCGGATCATCGAGCTGGTGATCGACAATCCCGAGCACGGCAACGCCGTGACCGACCCGATGGCCGCCGAGCTGGCGCAGCATCTGGCGGAGGCCGCCGACCATGCGGAGCTGGCGGTGCTGCGTGGCGCCGGCAAGGATTTCTGCGCCGGCCGCATGTCCATGGGCAAGAAGGTCGCCGAGCTGCCGGAAGCGCTGGTGCGCCGGCGCAATACCGAGGTGATCTTCCGTTGCTACGACGCCTTCCGCGACTGCCCGATCCCGGTGGTGGGCGTGGTCAGCGGCCGCGCCCACGGCTTCGGCTGCGCCATCGCGGCGCTGTGCGACGTCACCATCGCCGCCGACGACGCGACGTTCAGCGTGCCGGAGATGGCGCACAACATCCTGCCGACCATGGTCCTGTCGGCGCTGGTCGACCGGCTGTCGCGCAAGGAGCTGGCCTATCTGGTGTATTCCACCCGCGAGATCAGCGCGGCGCGGGCGCAAGACTATGGCCTGGTGAGCGAGGTGGTGCCCGCCGCCGACCTCGATGCCGCGCTGGACGATCTCACCAAGGCCATGCTGGCCGCCCCGCGCCCGGCGCTCTTGGGCGTCAAGGAATACCTTCGCTCCGCCCCGCATATGGGCACGCGCGGCGCCGTCGACTTCGCACAGAACCTGCACGCCACCGTCAACTCGTCGAGCGAGATGAAGCGGCTGAAACACTGAAGGTCGGCCGCTTGAGGCGTCCCGACGAGGAGAGCATCCGATGTCCGAACACAAGATGGATTTCGACAAATTCCGCCTGCGCCGCTTCATCGAGAAGCTGATCGACATGGGCGAAGTGGCCATTCATGACGAGCCGGTCTCGCTGCGGAATTTGAGCGCCAAGATCGACGAGACGCCCAAGGCCTCGCTGTTCCGCCAGGTGGGCAAGGAGAAGTTCGAGATCGTCGGCGCCGTCTCCGGCAGCCGCCGTCGTCTGGCGGCCGCCTTCGGCGTCGACGAGACCCAGCTGATCGACGAATACGCCCGGCGCATGGCCAACCCGCAAAAGATCGTCGAGGTCTCCTCGGCCGAGGCACCGGTGCATCAGGTCATCAAGACCGGCGACCAGATCGACCTGCTGAGCCTGCCCTTCCATCTGCAGCACGAATATGACGGCGCCCCCTATATCTCCTCGGCCATCGACTATTGCGTCGATCCGGCCAACGGCAAGTCGAATGTCGGCTGCCGGCGCCTGATGTTCCGCAGCCGCACCACCATGCGCTCCAACCTCTCGCAGCCTTCCGACCTGCAGCGGATCTATCGCGCCTGCGTCGCGCGTGGCGAGACCTTGCCGGTCAGCTTCGTCATCGGCTCGCATCCGCTCGACTACCTGGCGGCGGGCCTGCGCCTGCCGGTCGACGAATACGGGCTGGTCGCAACACTGCGCGGCGAGCCGGTGCCGATGGTGCGCGGCATCACCAATGGCATCCTGGCGCCGGCCGATGCCGAGATGATCATCGAGGGCTATTTCGATGAAAAGGGCTATGTCGAGAAGGAAGGCCCCTATGGCGAGTTCTATGGCTATTACGGCCCGGTCCATATGGACCCGGTGTTCCATGTCAC
Source organism: Allostellaceae bacterium (assembly GCA_035491935.1). Classification (GTDB taxonomy): domain Bacteria; phylum Pseudomonadota; class Alphaproteobacteria; order ATCC43930; family CGMCC-115725; genus DATJJW01. The sequence goes on from DATJJW010000046.1 coordinate 6,530, forward strand.
CGCGATCACCACGCGCAAGGACATGCTGCACCAGACCGTGCGCCATAGCGGCCGGCATCTCAGCTGGACGGAATCCGGCAATCTCGGCGGCCTCAATGCCGAGCTGAACATGACCAGGCTTTTGCGTGCGGCCAATATCGAGCCGGTCGCCGTCTCCGCCGTGCCCGCCGCCAATGGCCGGCAGCACGCCCGCGTCTCGCTGAAGCGCGGCACGCCGGGCCAGGCGCGCCAGGTGATCTCCCTGCTCTTCTCCATCCCGCGGCTGAAGCATGTCTATGTCGTCGACGACGACGTCGACGTCTTCTCCAACGAGCAGATCGAATGGGCGCTGTCGGCGCGTTTCCGCAGCGATCGCGACCTGGTCGTGGCCGAGGGCTTCCAGCCCTTCTACATGGACCCGACCGTCGGCGATTACGGCAACGTCGCGAAGCTGGGCTTCGACCTCACCGCGCCTTACGGCAGGGAGGAGACGATCATGGATCGTCGCGCTTTCGCGCCGAAATTCGCCGAGAGCCCGAAGGCGACCGCGGCCAGCGTGCGGGAGCTGCTGGCCCAGCGCCCGCACTACTTCGGCGAGCTGATGAGCGCGCTCGGCACCGATGACGGCCGCGAGATCGCTCTGGAACTCGATGCGTTGCGCGAGGAAGGCGTGCTTTTCCGCGAACGCGACGGCGAATGGGCGCTCGACGACAAGGCGGCCAGGAAATAGCCGCCATGGTGATCCGTACATTCCCGACACTACAGATCACGGCGCGAAGGGCCGAGGACCGATGATGCTCGCAACCGCCAAATCCGATGTCGATTTCGAGGCCGCCAAGGACCTGCCGGCGCTTTACGGCCTGCTCGACGAAGTCCAGATGAAGAACGGCTGGGCCAAGCCCACGCCGTCGCTTTACCCCAAGCCCAAGCAGGTCTTCGTGCCCGCGCATTGGCGCTACCGCGATGCCCGCAGCGCGCTGCACGTCGCCGGCCGGCTGGTGGCGACCGAGCATGCCGAGCGCCGCAACCTGATCATGGCCAACCCCATCCCGGACAATGACTACGCCACGGTGCGCACTCTGGTCGGCGCCTATCAGATGGTGAAGGGCGGCGAATTCGCGCGCAGCCACAGACATACGCCCAATGCTATGCGGCTGGTCGTCGAAGGCGCCCCCAACCTCTACACCATCGTCGATGGCCATAAGATCCCGATGATGGCGGGCGACATCTTGCTGACGCCTAATGGCAGCTATCACGGGCATCTCAACGAGAGCGACCGGGAAGGCTATTGGATCGACTTCCTCGACGCGCCACTCGTCCAGCATCTGGGCCCGATGTTCTTCGAGGTCCATCCGGACACGCTGCAGACGGCGACGGCGGTGAACGAGCATTCGCCGATGCGTTTCCCGATCGCCGAATACAAGCCCCGGCTACTCCAGGCGCCGGAAGTGGCCTCCGGCATCCGCACCCTCGAACTGGGTCCGCCCCGCCTGGTCAGCTTCGACCGGACCGTGGTGGCCATGAAGCCGCGCCGGGAATGGCATTGCCTGCGCGACACCGCCAACAAGGTTTTCACGGTCATCGAGGGCACCGGCACCTCGACGGTGGAGGGCCGGCAGTTCCGGTGGTCGGTGGGCGACATGATCGCCGTGCCGAGCTGGTACGAGCACACCCATGTCGCGGACAAGGAAGCGTTGCTGCTGCGCGTTTCCGACGAGCCGCTGCTGCGCATGCTCGACTGGTACCGCATCGACGCCGAGGCATAGCGGGTTCCGCAAGTCATAAGACGTCATTGCTGCCGCCGCCTCAGGAGCGGCGAGACGGCCAAGGGAGAGGTCACGTGGAGAAGATCAACGGAATACTGCCCGTCCTTATCGTCGGCGCCGGCCCGGTCGGCCTGGCGCTCGCGGGCGATCTCGGCTGGCGTGGCGTGGAATGCATGATCGTCGAGCAATCGGACGGCACCATCATCCAGCCGCGCATGGACATGGTCGGCATCCGCACCATGGAGTTCTGCCGCCGCTGGGGCATCGTCAAGAATGTCGAGGCTTCGCCCTACCCACGCGACTATCCACAGGATAACGTCTATCTGACCGCACTCAATGGTTGGGAGCTGGGCCGCGAGCCCTTCCCCTCGATGGGCGACGACAAGCCGCCGCCGTCCAGCCCGCAGAAGCGCGAGCGCTGCCCGCAGAACATGTTCGACCCAATCCTGCGCGCCTTTGCGGAAGCGCGGCCGGGCGTCCAGCTCCGCTATCGGACCCGGCTCGTGGGCTTTCGCGAGGAAGCCGATTGTGTCGTGGCCGAGCTGGAAGATGTCGAGAGCGGCACGCAGGCCGAGATCCGCGCCCGCTATCTCATCGGCTGCGATGGTGCCGCCAGCAAGGTGCGCAGCGGCCTCGGCATCGAGATGACCGGCCGGCCGATCGTGACCTATACGACCAACGTCATCTTCCGCTGCCCGGATCTCGTCTCCAAGCACGACAAGGGCAAGGCCTATCGCCACATCTTCCTCGGCCCCGACGGCACCTGGAGCACCATCGTCGCCATCAACGGCCGCGATCAATGGCGCATGTCGATCATCGGCAGCGACGAACGCAAGGAAATGCTCGAGGAAGCGGATATTCGTGCCGCCATCCGCCGTGCCGCCGGCTTCGATTTCGACTACGAGATCCTGAGCGTCATGCCTTGGGTCCGGCGCGAACTGGTCGCCAACACCTATGGCGGCGGTCGCTGCTTCCTTGCCGGCGATTCCGCACACATGATGTCGCCGACCGGCGGCTTCGGCATGAACACCGGCATCGGCGATGCGGTCGACCTGTCCTGGAAGCTTACCGCCATGCTGGAGGGCTGGGGCGGTCCGCATCTGCTCGCATCCTACGAGGCGGAACGCCTGCCGATCGGCTGGCGCAATGTGCGTGAAGCCAGCCGCAACCTCGGCCGCATGAAGTCGCCGGGCGCCAATAAGGCACTGCTCGAAGACACCGCCGAAGGAGCGGCCACACGGCAGCGGGTCGGCCGTGAATTCTCCGAAGCGATGCGCCACGAATGGTTCACGCTCGGCATGCATCTGGGCTACCGCTACGAGGCTTCACCCATCTGCTGGCCGGACGGCACGGAGCCGACCCCGGATGATCCCATGAATTACCGGCCGACCGCTCGGCCCGGCAGCCGCGCGCCCCATGTCTGGCTCGCCGATGGCCGCTCGACCCTCGACCTGTTCGGCCGGGGCTTCGCCCTGCTGCGCCTGGGCGCCGATGCGCCCGACGCGGCGCCCTTCCGCAATCTGGCAGAAGAGCTCCACATCCCGGTGACGGTCACCAGCCTCGACGAACCGGCGGTCGCCCGAGCCTATGAGCGGGCCCTGATCCTCGTCCGCCCCGATGGGCATGTCGCCTGGCGCGGCGACGCCTGGCCCAGCGATATCCGCGCGCTCATCGATTGCATCCGCGGTGCCGTACCGGCCCGGGCCGCTGCCGCCGCCTGATCCCATTCGATCCGAAGAATGACCACCACAGGAACGCCATCATGAAGCTTGTTCGCTACAATTCCGGCCGTATCGGCATGCTGCGGGACGGCATGGTCCATGACGTCTCCGGCCCCTTGGGCTTCGATCCGGCCGCGTGGCCACCGGTCGGCATGGTACAGCTGATCGCCCGGTTTCCCGAGCTGCGCGGCAGGTTGCAAGACCTGGCCAAAGGCCAGGGCACGCCGGTCGAGCAGGTGAAGCTGGAAGCGCCA
>DATJJW010000047.1:0-4633 GCA_035491935.1 Allostellaceae bacterium
CGTACGGACATAACGCCGTCCGAATGTCGGCGACACGGTTTCGATCGCATCGGGCAGCCGCAAGCCCCCATACGCCACCAGCATCTCCTCCACCGCCGGTCTGATGACCGCCCCCGCCCCCGGCAGCAATACCGTGAAGGGCACCAGATCCGGCAGTGTCACCGCACGCCCGCCAAGGGTCAGTGGATGGCCCGGCCGCGCCACGAACACCACCGATTCCGAATAGAGATGCTCGAAGGATAGCCCCTGCATCGCCGCAGGCGCACCCAGGCGCCCGACGACGATGTCGAGTTCGCCCTCGCGCAGCCGCTCCAGCAGGTATTCATTGGGGCCGGTGAGCAGGCGCAGAGTCGCATCCAACCCAGCAGCCTTCGCCTCCTGCACCGCCAGCGGCAGCAGCTTGCCGGCAACCGTCGGCAGCACGCCCACCGAAATGACGCCGCTGCCCTGCCCGACCCCGGCCGCCAGCGTATCGATGCCCTGGCGCAGCGCCGCCAGCGTCGATCCGGCATAGGAGCGGAAGGCATCGCCCTCCGGCGTCAGGAACACGCCACGGCGCGAACGCTCGAACAGCGCCGTCTCCAGGATCGCCTCCAATTCGGCAATCGCCTTGGACACGGCCGGCTGGCTGAGATGCAGATGCCGGGCGGCACCGCCGAAGCTCTGGCGCGACGCCACCTCCAGGAAGCAGGAAAGATGACGCAGCTTGATGCGATGTTCCAACATGGGGCGGACTGGAGACTGTTCCTGAAGTCTCCTTCATATCGATTTCGATATGGATCGAGAATGTAATATCACTTTTCACGAGCCATCCGCATGGGATAACTCAAAACCCGCCCGAACCGAGACATAAAGCGAGAGGCCTCATGCGTTTCATACCCGTCGGCGACATCGTCCTGAATGTCGAGGCCGTGCTGCCACCCGGCCGGCCGGTCATCGTATTCATCAATTCGTTGGGGACCGATCTGCGCATGTGGGACGATGTCGTCGAGCGCCTCGACGGCTCCTTCGGAGTCGTACGCTACGACAAGCGCGGCCATGGCCTGTCCGAAGTCGGCACCACCCCCTACAAGATCGAGGATCACGCCCGCGACCTCGCCGGCATCCTCGACCATCTGGGCGTCAAACAGGCGGTCATCTGCGGCATCTCGGTCGGCGGCATGATCTCGCTGGCGCTGTCGGAGATGCGTCCCGACCTGGTGCGCGGCATGATCCTCAGCAACACCGCGCACAAGATCGGCACGGCGGAAGCCTGGAACGGCCGCATCGACGCGATCAAGGCCGGCGGCATCGCCTCCATCGTCGAGACGATCCTCGACCGCTGGTTCTTGGCCAACTTCAAGTCGGAACGCTCGGCGGCGCACCGGATCTACCGCCGCATGCTGCTGCGCTCGGATCAGGCGGGCTATATCGCGACGTGCGAGGCACTGCGCGACGGCGACTTCACCGAGACCGCCAGGAAGGTCAAGGTGCCGACGCTGTGCATCGCCGGCGATGGCGACCTCTCGGTACCGCCGGAGCTGACCAAGTCCATGGCCGAGCTCATCCCCAATGCTCGCTTCGAGGTGGTGAAGGCCGCCGGCCATTTGCCGGCGATCGAGCAGCCGCAGGACTTCGCACCGCTGATCCGCCAGTTCATGACCCAGATCGACATCCGCACGCCGGCCGAAGACGGCAAGCACGCCCAGGGCATGGCGACGCGCCGCTCGGTGCTGGGCGAGGCCTGGGTCGACCGGGCCGAGGCGAACAAGACGCCCTTCGACAGCTACTTCCAGCATTTCATCACCGAGACCGCCTGGTGCGGGCTCTGGTCGCGGCCGGGCTTCACCCGGCGTGAGCGCTCGATCGTCACCATTGCCTTGCTGGCCGCCCTCCACCACTTCGAGGAGATGAGCGGACACATCAAGGCGACGGTGCGCACCGGCGCCAGCAAGGACGATATCGCCGAGGCACTGATGCATGTTGCGATCTATGGCGGCATCCCGACCGCGAACCACGCCTTCTCAGTCGCCAAGAAAACCTATCAAGAGATGGAATCAGGCCAATGACCGCACAGAATCAAACCAGGATCGGCCGCGACTGGAGCTCGCATCCGCCGCTGCTGCATGAAGGCTACCGCTCGACCATCCTGCGCGCGCCGACCAAGCCGCTCATCCCGATGAAGCAGACGATCTCGGAGCTGACCGTGCCGGTCTACGGCCATGAGCAGGTCACGGGACCCGATGCCGACCTGACCATGAACGGCCGGATCAATGGCGAGCCGATCGGCGAGCGCATCATCGTCACCGGCAAGGTGCTGGACGAGGATGGCCGCCCGGTGCCGAACACGCTGATCGAGATCTGGCAGGCCAATGCCTGCGGCCGCTACATCCACAAGGTCGACCAGCATGACGCGCCGCTCGACCCGAACTTCTTCGGCGGCGGCCGCTGCGTCACCGACGAGACCGGCACCTACCGCTTTAAGACGATCAAGCCCGGCGCCTATCCCTGGGGCAACCACCACAATGCCTGGCGGCCGAACCATATCCATTTCTCGCTGTTCGGACCCACGCTGGCCTCGCGCCTGGTGACGCAGATGTATTTCCCGGGCGACCCGCTGCTGGCGCTCGACCCGATCTATCACGGCATTCCAGCCGGCGCGCGCGAGCGGCTGATCTCGGAATTCTCGATCGATGTGACCGAGCCGTCCTATGCGCTGGGCTACATCTTCAACTTCGTGCTGCGCGGCCGCGCCCAGACCCCTTTCGAGCAGAAGTAAGCCGATGACCAGAGAAACCCCCTCCCAAACCGTCGGCCCCTTCTTCGCCTACGGCCTCGTCGCCAAGCAATATGGCTATCAGGACAACCAGCTGGTCGATGGCGAGCTGGTCACCGATCCGGCCGCCCAGCGCATCCGTATCGTCGGCCAGGTGATCGACGGCGAGGGCAACACCGTGCCCGACGCGCTGGTCGAGATCTGGCAGGCCGATCCGAACGGCAAGTACAACACGCCGGGCTTCAATGGCTTCGGCCGCCAGGGCACCGGCACCAACCCGGGCGACACCTTCGTCTTCGACACGGTGAAGCCGGGCTCGGCCGACGGCCAGGCGCCGCATGTCGCGGTGGTGGTGCTGATGCGCGGCCTGCTCTCGCATCTCTTCACGCGCATTTACTTCGCCGACGAGGCCGAGGCCAATGCCAGGGATCCGGTACTGAACCTGGTGCCGGAGGATCGCCGCGGCACGCTGGTTGCCTGGCGCGACCAGAGCTCGACCACCCCGCTCTACCGCTTCGACATCCGGCTGCAGGGCGAGAACGAGACCGTGTTCTTCGACGTCTAAGGCATCATATCATCCGCGCGGGTGATACGGTTTACTCCACACCGTCATGGCCGGGCCAAGCCCGGCCATGACGGGCTTTTATAGACAAGGCCGCCCATGACCGTCGCCCTCTTCGAGCATCCCTACCTCAGCCGTCTCCTGGGCGATGACGAGGTCGCCCGCTTCTTCACCGCCGAGGCCGATCTCGATGCCATGCTGGCCTTCGAGGCGGCGCTGGCAGAGGCGGAGGGAGCGGAGGGGGTGATTTCGGCCGAGGCCGCCAACGCCATCCGCGCAGGGCTTTCCCGGTTCCGCGCCGACATCCCGGATCTGGCGCTGGGCGTGAGCCAAGACGGCGTGGTCATCCCAAATCTGGTGGCGCAGATCCGCGCCGCCATCGGCGAGCCGCATGCGAGATCCGTGCATAAGGGCGCGACCAGCCAGGACGTCATCGACAGCAGCCTGTTCATGCGCCTGAAAAAAGTGGCCACGATCCTCGACCACCGCCTGGCGGGTGTCATCGGCCAGATCGAGGCGCTGAATGCCCGCATGGGCGAGCGCGTACTGATGGGCCATACCCGCATGCAGCGGGCGCGGCCGATCAGCGTGGCGCACAAGCTCGCCGGTTGGCACGACCCACTGGTGCGCCATCGCGAGCGGCTGGCGGAGCTCACCCCCCGCGCCTTCACCGTGCAGTTCGGCGGCGCCGTCGGCAACCGGGCGGAGCTGGGCGACAAGGCGGGAGGCGTCGTCGACCGCCTGGCCGATATATTGGACCTGCCGCGCGCCTCCCGCGCCCGTCATGTCGAACGCGATGGTATCGCCGATTTCGCCTCCTGGCTCTCGCTGGTGGCGGGATCCCTCGGCAAGATCGGCATCGATGTCGCCTTGATGGCACAGAACGAGGTGGCGGAGGTCAAGCTGGCCACCGGCGGCAAATCCTCGGCCATGCCGGACAAATCCAATCCCGTGCCGGCCGAGACTCTGGTGACGCTCGCCCGCTTCAACGCGACCTTGGTCGCCGGCATGCATCAGTCGCTGGTGCATGAGAACGAACGCTCCGGCATGGCCTGGACACTGGAATGGATGCTGCTGCCCCAGATGGCCGTCGCCACCGGTGCGGCGCTGCGCACCGCCGCCGAGCTGCTGGCGGCTATGGATATCGGCAAGGATTAGGTTGCTCCGCCAGGTCGCCAAAGGATCAAGGGTCGAACCATTTTTTTCGTCATGGCCGGGCTTGACCCGGTGATCCACGAAGAGGGCCGGGTCAAGCCCGGCCATGACGAGGGAGAGAACAGCCTTCCGCTCATCACTGCCTTTATCGCTGACCAATG
>DATJJW010000048.1:0-7993 GCA_035491935.1 Allostellaceae bacterium
GGTGTCCAACCCGGCCGTCTGGCCATCCAGCTCCAGCCCGATCGTGCCCTGGCCGGCCAGCGTCTCCGGCTGGTCGAAGGCGTGGATCGGCAGCGCGCCGGATTGCGCGGCATAGGCTTCGCTCGCAACCAGCGCATCGGCATAGCGTTCGCCGCCGACCACCAGCTCGGCGCCATAGTCACGGATGCGCTGGATCTTGGCGGGCGACGAGATCGAGGGCACGAAGATGCGCGCCGTCACGCCCCGCTTCATCGCCGCAAAGGCTACCGCCGCGCCGTGATTGCCGCCCGATGCCGCCACCACGCCCGCCGCCGGAACCCTATGCGTCAGGAGATTGGTGAAGGCGCCGCGCGTCTTGAACGAGCCGGCATGCTGCATCAGTTCGAGCTTGAGGGTGAGCGGCTGCGGCGTGAGGCCGAAATCGGCGCCGTCACAGGCCAGAATCGGTGTCCGGCGGATATGCGGCCGGATCAGCGCTTCGGCTGCTTCGATCTCCGCCCGGCCGATCATGGCGCCCTCCTCATAGTAGCATCTGCCCGACATTAGAGGCAGTTCAGGCGGGAACGCCACGCAGTCTTACATTGGCGCCGGCAAAGGCCACCAGCAGCTTGGTGAACAGCAGCATGTCGAGCGGCAGGTCGTGGCGGCGGACATCGAGCAGCAGCACGACCCGGACCTCGTCGCTCTCGTTCCAGACCTCATGAGGGAAGGTGTCGTCCCAGACCATGTCCTGGCCGTCGGTCAGGCGATAATCCTGGCCCGCGACCCTGAGCACCGCCCCTGGCCGGCCATCGGGAAGGAGCGGCATGGACAGGACCAGATAATAGCGCAGCACGCCCCGGAAGGGGCCGCGATGAGCCGGGATATGCTTACCCGGCGCCATGAAGGAGTACGAGGCCGACAGCACGTCGGGGATATCGCGCACCAAACCGGCAAAGACCGGGCAGCGCGCCATGTTCGGCGCCACCTCGACGCCATAGGCCTTCAGGATGCAGAGGCGCCAATCCTTGCCGTCATTGGCGGAGATCGGCGTCTGTTCATGCATGATCTCGTGGAAGCGTGGCACCGTCTCGAGCGACGGCATCAGCGATAGAGCCTCGTCACGCAATTCCCGCCACTGGGTGGCGAAGCGCTTGCCCGCCGGGAACTGCTGGTCCGGATCGCAGATGGCCGGGCCATCGATCCGCCAATCATATATCCGTCGGACGACCTGTCCCGCGTGGTCGTAAACGAGGCCCATGCTTGCTCCCCCGTCCGTTCGGCGCCAGATTTCGATGTTTCAGGTCGCTATGCCCTGAAATCATCGGAATCTGCTTCAAAATTCAGAGACCGATCCACCGTTCAGGTCGTGCCGATCTGAACGGATCGGGCTCCAGTCCGACGCAAAGTCGAGACGAAGCCCGGCCGATTCAAGGTACGCCTTACCCTCGCACCACATCCCCTCGAAATTGTCTTGCAGGACAGCTGTTTCGATGCGAACAGCGTGGATCATGGACCTTCGGCAACTCCGATACTTCGTCGCGGTATGCGAGACCGGCAGCATCACACGCGCCGCCCAGGCGCTGCGTATCGCCCAGCCGGCGCTGGGGCTGCAGATCCGCAAGCTGGAAGAGGAATTGGGCACGGTGTTGCTGCACCGGCACACCCGCGGCGTCGAGCCGACCGAGGCCGGCCGCGTCCTGCTGGAAGAGGCCGAGGCGATCCTGGCCCGCACCAAGCTGGCCGCCGCCCGGGTGCGCGATGCCGAGGGCGCGGTCCAGGGCCGCGTCGTGGTCGGCACCACGCCGTCCGCCAGCGCCATGCTGGCCGGCAAGCTGGTGCAACGCTGCAAGGAACGCTATCCCGGCGTCGTGCTGAAGCTGATCGAGGGCATGGGCGCCACACTGATCGATGCGCTGCATCGGACCCATATCGACCTCTGCGTCACCCATCGCGCCGGCAGCCCGACCGGCCTGCATATGGAAGAGCTGAACGTCGAGGAGCTGTATCTTGTCGAGCGCATCGGCGAGAGTAATCAGGAACCGTTGCCGATCGCGGAGCTGGCCGGGCGCAGCCTGATCCTGTCGAGCCAGCGCCACGCGCTGCGCCAATTGATCGAGCTGCGTGCCGAGGAGGCGGGCATCTCGCTATCCGTCGGCGTCGAGGTGCAGAACTCATCGGCGGTCATGTGCGAGCTGGTCGAGCTGGGCGTCGGCAACACCGTCCTGCCCTACGGCCAGATCAAGCGGTTCCTTGCCAAGGGCACGCTGACCGCCCGCCCTTTCGTCCCGGCAATCACCCGCTCGATGTATCTGGGCACGCCGACATCCAGGCCGCGGACCCGCGCGGAAGCGGTGGTCTGCGGCCTGATCCGCGAATTGGTGCGCGAGGAGATATCCTCCGGCTCCCACGCCTGGAAGGCGCCGCCCACGCGCTGACGTCCCGCCAACCACCATATCTGGAATGTCTGGCGGGAAGGCATCCAAAGTATTGGAAATGTCTGGCCGCCCGGCTCATAAATTGCGGGCGGGTCCGACCTTGTGGGACACGCGGGAGGCAAATCATCCCGGAATAGGGAGGCATTCCATGTCGACGAATCCCATCGATCTCGTCCTGCCCGGCCACCACGCGCTCTATTACGGCGGCCAGTGGCACAAGCCCGTCGACGGCGGCGAGATCGTGACATCCAATCCGGCCACGGGTGAGGCGATCGGCCCGGCCCCGCATGCCATGGCCGCCGATGTCGACCGCGCGGTAGCATCCGCCAAGGCAGGTTTCGAGACCTGGCGCCGGACGCCACCGCTCGAACGCGCCAAGATCATGAATGCCGCCGCGCAAGTCATCCGCGAGCATGGCAAGGAATTGGCGATGCTGGATTCCGCCGATGGCGGCAACCCGATCGCCGAAATGCTCTCGGACGCCGCCGTCGCCGCCCGCCAGCTCGAATTCTTCGCCGGGCTCGTGACCGAGGCGAAGGGCAATTCCATCCCCATGGGGCCGGATGCCGTCGACTTCACCGTACGCGAGCCCCTGGGCGTCGTCGCCCGCATCGTGGCATTCAACCACCCCTTCATGTTCGTCGCCGGCAAGATGGCCGCGCCCCTGGCCGCCGGCAACGCCGTGATCATGAAGCCGCCGGAACAGGCGCCGCTTTCGGGCCTGCGTCTGGCGGAGCTGATCGGCCCACTCTTCCCGCCAGGCGTCGTCAACATCCTGACCGGGGGGCGTGAATGTGGCGCCGCGCTGTCGTCGCACAGGGGCATCGCCATGGTGACCCTGGTTGGCAGCGTGCCGACCGGCCGGGCGATCATGAAATCGGCCGCCGACACGTTGAAGCCGGTCCTGTTGGAATTGGGTGGCAAGAACGCGCTGATCGCCTTTGCCGATGCCGACCCCGATGCGGTCGCCGCCGCGGCGGTCGCCGGCATGAACTACACCTGGTGCGGCCAGTCCTGCGGCTCGATGAGCCGGGCCTTCCTGCACGAGAAGATCCATGATGCGGTCGTCGAGCGCATGGGCAAGCACATATCCCGCTTCAAGCCGGGTGTGCCCACCGACATGGCGACGACCATGGGCGCCATCGTCTCCCAAACGCAGTACGACAAGATCCTGAGCTACATCGAGAGTGGCAAATCCGAAGGGGCCACGGTCGCCTATGGCGGCGGCCGGCCGCAGGACGCGAACCTGGCCAAGGGCTTCTTCATCGAGCCGACCGTGTTCACCGACGTCAAGCAGTCGATGCGTATCGCATCCGAGGAAATCTTCGGGCCGGTCCAGAGCGTCATCCGCTGGAGCGACCAATCCCGGATGCTGGAAGAGGTCAACAGCGTCGAATACGGCCTGACCTGCTCGATCTTCACCAACGACCTCACCACCGCGCACCGCATGGCGAACGAGGTGCAGGCGGGCTACGTCTGGGTCAACCACACCAGCCAGCATTTCCTGGGCGCGCCCTTCGGCGGCGTCAAGCAGTCGGGCATCGGCCGGGAGGAATGCCTGGGCGAGCTCCTCTCCTTCACCCTGGAGAAGAACATCCACATCCGCCTGGCGCCGGCTGTTTCCGGACACTGAGAACTATGGATCGATGATTCCCCGTCTTTTCCGTCATCACTGGGCTTGACCCGTGATGACGGAAAAGACGGTTCGGATAAAAAACGACGCTCTAAGCGTATCCTAAGGGGAAGGATTTCATGTCGAACGAGAAACCGGCGCCCAACGCCACGGGGGGTAACGCCAAATGGGGCAGCGATGTCGTCGCCGAAACGGTCCGGGCGCTGGGATATCGCTATATCGCGTTGGTGCCGGGCTCCAGCTATCGCGGGCTTCACGACAGCCTGGTCAACCATCTGGGCAACAAGGATCCCGAGATGGTGGTCTGCCTGCATGAGGAACATGCCGTCTCGATCGCCGACGGCTTCAGCCGCGTCGCCCACGAACCGATCGCCGTGGGCTTGCATTCCAATGTCGGCCTGATGCACGCGACCATGACCATCTTCAGCGCCTGGTGCGATCGCCGGCCGATGCTGATCCTGGGCGCCAACGGTCCGCTCGACGCGCCGAAACGCCGGCCCTGGATCGACTGGGTGCACACGACCCGCGACCAGGCCTCGATGATCCGCAATTACGTCAAATGGGACGACCATCCGGTCTCGGCCGAGGGCGCGGTCGAAGCCGTGCTGCGGGCCAACCAGATCACCCGCACCAGCCCGCAAGGCCCCGTCTATGTCTGCCTCGAATCCGAGATGCAGGAGACGCAGCTCGACCGCGAGGTGCTGGTGCCGGACGTCTCCCGCTTCCAGGCGCCGGAGCCGCCGGCGGCCACGGCGGACGTGCTGGCCAGGCTGATCGCGTTGCTGAAGGGGGCCAAGGCGCCGATCCTGCTGTTCGGCCGCATGTCGCGCGACCAGGGCGATTGGGACCGCCGCGTGAAGCTGGCCGAGCTCTTGGGCGCCACGGTGATGACCTCGGTGCAGAACGCCTCCTGCTTCCCGACCGAGCATCCGCTGCATCCCTTGGCGCCCACCGGCGAGGGTGCGGCACCGGCGGAGGGCGCGCTCATCGCTAAATCCGACCTCCTCGTCAGCTTCGACTGGTACGATCTCGGCGGCTTTCTCGGCGGCCGCTCGGGCAAGTACCAGGCGCAGGTGCCGGTCCCGGCCACTGTGGTGAACTGCTCGCTCGACGGCTACCTGGCCAATGGCTGGGCCCAGGACCACCAGGCGCTGGCCGCCGTCGATCTCTCGATCCTGGCCGATCCCGACCGGCTGGTCACCCAGCTGCTGGAGGCGCTTGAAGGCCAGTCCTGGTCGAAGCCGGCACCCCTGGTCGCAGAAGCCGAGCATTGGGCCTCGAAGGCGCCGTTGGGCCCCGAACCGGGCGCACCCTTCAATGCCGAGCAGGTGGGCTTCACCCTTTCGGCCTTCGCGCGCACCCGCCCCGTCACATTCCCGCGCATGTCCTTCGGCTGGCCGCGTTCGGCCTGCCGCTCGCGCACGCCGCTCGACTATCTCGGCAAGGATCTGGGCGGCGCCGTCGGCACCGGCCCAGGCCACACCATCGGCGCCGCGCTGGCACTCAAGGGCAGCGACCGCATGGTCATCAGCACGCTGGGCGACGGCGATTTCCTGATGGGCAACAATGCGCTCTGGACCGCCTCGCGCATGAACATCCCGATGCTGATCGTCGTGGTCAACAACCGCTCCTACTTCAACGACGAGGTGCATCAGGAGACGATGGCGAAGATGCGCGGCCGGCCGGTCGAGAATAAATGGATCGGCCAGCGCATCGATGATCCGCCGCCGGACATCTCGGGCATCGCGCGGTCCTTCGGTTTCGAGACCAGCACACCGGTACGCTCGGTCGCGGAATTGCAGGCCGAAATCGAGAAGGGCGCCAAGGTTGTGGAGGCCGGAGGCCGCTACCTCATTGATGCGCAGGTCATACCGGGATATTCCAAGAGGTGAGCACTTGGATGGCGGATCAACCGGCATGACCATGTCCAGCGAAGACAGGACGACCTCTCCGCCCCCCCACACGGCGAGCCTGCGGCCGATGCTTTCGGTCGCCGGCGTCGCCCGGCGCTTCCAACTCGCCAGCGGCCAGCTCACCGCCGTCGAGACCCTGTCCTTCGATGTAGCCGCCGGCGAGTTCGTCACCATCATCGGCCCCTCCGGCTGCGGCAAGTCGACCCTGTTCAACATGATCGGCGGGCTGCTGCCAGCGAGCGAGGGCACGATCCGCGTCGATGGCGAGACCGTGACCGAGCCGCATGAGGCGATCGGCATCGTCTTCCAGGAGGATTCGACCCTGCCCTGGCGAAACGTGCTGGGCAATGTCGCCTTCCCGCTGGAGCTGCGCGGCATGCCGAAGGCAGAGCGGCTGGACCGGGCGCAGCATTTCGTCGAGCTGGTGGGCTTAGGCGGCTTCGAGAAGCACATGCCGGCGGAGCTGTCCGGCGGCATGCGCCAGCGCGTCGCCATCGCCCGCACGCTGGCGCAGGAACCGAAACTGCTGCTGATGGACGAGCCCTTCGCCTCGCTGGACGAGCAGACCCGGCTGCTGCTCGGCGACAAGGTGACCCAGATCCAACAGGATCTGAAGCAGACGGTGGTGCTGATCACCCACAACATCACCGAGGCCGTACAGCTTTCCGACCGCATCGTCGTCATGACCTACCGGCCGGGCCGCATCAAGCGGGTGATCGACATCGACCTGCCGCGGCCGCGCACCTCCGATATCGTCGGCAGCGACGCCTTCGGCCATTACGTCGCGGAGATCTGGAGCGATCTGCGCGAAGAGGCGAGCAAGGGCCTGGTCGAGGCCGAAGCCCGCGCCAGGGTCCGCTGAGCCATGACCGAAACCGACGGCAAGCCCAAATCCAAGCCCCTGGTCGCAGCGGCGTTGGGGCTGGGCACGCTGCTGGGCATCATTCTCCTGACCGAGCTGCTGATCCGCCTCAGCGTCATCAGCCGCTTCGTGATCCCGCCGCCTTCCGAAATCGCCATGTCCTTCGGCCGCGTCATCACCCAGGAGGACGTCGTCGGCCGCTTCTTCATCACCATGGGCGAAACGGTCGCGGCCGGCGCCCTGCTGACGGTCGTCGGCGTGCCGCTGGGCGTGGCCCTCCATCGCTTCGCCGTGCTGCGCCAGGCGACCGAGACCTGGATCGCCGCCTATGCCGCCGCCCCGGTGGTGCTGGCTTATCCGCTGTTCCTGGTGATTTGCGGCCGCAATTCCTGGACCATCATCGTCATGGCGTTCCTGAATGGGCTGGCGCCGGTCATCCTGAAGACGCTCGAAGGCTTGAGCGCCATCAAGCCGGTGCTGCTCAATCTCGGCCGCTCCTACCGCATGACGCCGTGGCAGCAATTCTGGCGCCTGCTGTTCCCGGCGGCCTTGCCGGCGATCTTCACTGGTCTTCGTTTGGGGCTGATCTTCGCCATGATCAGCATCGTCGGTGTCGAGTTCCTGATCAATCTCGGCGGGCTGGGGCCGCTGATCAACACGCTGTCGGAACGCTACGACATGCCCGGCACCTATGCCGCGATCTGCTTCGTCGTGCTGGTCAGCATCATCTTCTTCGTACTCCTGGAAAGGATCGAGCGATGGCTGCAGCCCAGGAGGTGAGAGCCGACCGGATAGGGGGCGCGGGCCTGTCGCTGCCGGTCAACCTGCTGCGGCTGGCGATCATCGCCGTGCTGCTCGGTGGCTGGCAGGCGCTCTCGGCCTCGGGGCTGCTCTATGCCGATGTCGTGCCGGGGCTGGGCGCCATAGGCTCGGCGCTGATCGAGACGCTGGGGGACCCGGATTTCTGGAGCAACCTGCAGGTCACCGCGCTGGAGATCGCGGCCGGCCTCATCATCGGCACGCTCGGCGGTCTGGGCGTCGGGTTGGCGCTGGGTGGCAACCGCTTCCTCGGCCGCGCCTACGAGCCCTATCTCTACTACCTCGGCCCCACGCCCAAGATCATCTTCTTCCCGATCATGATCATGTGGTTCGGCGTCGGCCCGGGCTC
>DATJJW010000049.1:0-29095 GCA_035491935.1 Allostellaceae bacterium
CGATGATGGCCAGCGGCTGGCCGGCCCTGACCCGCTGGTTGTCGGTGACCAGCACCTTGGCCAGATAGCCCGGCACCTTGGGCGCGATGATCGTGGAATCGGCCTGGACATAGGCATCGTCGGTCGAGACCTGGAAGCGCCCGACGCTCCAGTAATGCGCGCCATAGACGATGGCGGCGGCGGCGATGACGCCGCCCAGCCCCATCATGATCAGCCTGCGCTTGGAGCGTGATTTGCCCTGGGCTTCGGACGTCCCCTGCTGACCGTCGCGGCGGGCTTCGGTCTCGGCGGTGATGCTGGCGGACATGCGGTCTTCCTTCGGATCGGTAGGGTCTCCCCCATGACCGAAAAGATGACCGTTTCCCTGCCCCGCAATAAGAATGTATAATTTTAATGGACTATTAGGGTGAGGCTAATAATGCGCGGAACCGAATTCGCCGAGCTCTCGACCTTCGTCGCCGTCGCCGAAGAAGGCAGCTTCACCAAGGCGGCCCAGCGCCTAGGGATCGCCTTGCCGACGGTGAGCCAGACCGTGCGGACGCTGGAGGAACGCCTGGGCGTTCGCCTGCTCAACCGCACGACGCGCAGCGTGGCGCTGACGGAGGCGGGCGAAAGGCTGCTCGGCGACATGCAGGCGGTCCTCAACCAGGTCGATCTCGCGCTCGAGGGCGTCAATGCCTTCCGCGACACGCCGACCGGCACGCTGCGCCTCATCGCCATGCGCCCGGCCGCCAACACGCTGATCGCGCCGCTGATCCCGAGCTTCCTCGCCGAATATCCCGGCATTTCGGTCGAACTGGCGGCGGACGACACCAATCTCGACATCGTCAGCGGCCGCTTCGATGCTGGCATCCGCATCGAGAACATGATCGAGAAGGACATGATCGCGCTGCCGATCCTGCGCGATATCCCGATTTATCCGGTGGCGACGCCGGCCTATCTCGAACGCCATGGCGTGCCGCAGACCCCGGCCGATCTGCATCAGCATGACTGCCTCCGGCTGCGCTGGGCCTACGACCACACGCTCCAGCATTGGGGGCTCAGCCATCCGGACGGGACCTATGCCGAGATCGCCGTCAATGGCCGGCTGATCGTCAACGACATGCATCTGGTGCTGCGCATGATGCTGGCCGGCGTCGGCATCGGCTATCTGCCGGAACCGATGCTACGGCCCTACCTCGCCAATGGCAGCGCGGTCAGGCTGCTGGACTCCTGGGCCGGCAAGCGCACCGGGCTCTTCCTGTCATATCCCTCGCGCCGCCAGATGCCCCGGCCGCTGCAGGCCTTCATCGAATTCATCGAGCGCAACCGCCGCGAGATCGCCGAACGGTCGCTGCTCTTTCATTGACGATGCCAGCATGCTGGCGCCCGTGCGGCCGCCCTCACGACAGCGTCTTCACCTTGCGCGCGGCGAGGTCGACCTCGAAGCCGTCGATCTCCTGCGCGTCCGGCGCTCTGCCCACCTGATAGGGGGCCGCGAGATAGGTGCCGGTGATCGTCTTCTTCGTGATCTCCAGGCGCAGGAAGCCGAAATTATCGTGGTCATAGGCCTCCAGCCGCACCCCGTCCTCGACGTCGAGCGGTGCGGTCGGATACCTGCCCTGGACCTTCTGCAGCTTGCCGAGCCGCGTATAGCCGCCGGCACCGGCGACGATATAGGGCAGCTCGACCGAACCGTCCGGCCCCGTCTCCTCGACGGTGAAGCGCTGATAGTTGTGGACATGGCCGGACAGTACCAGATGCGGCACGCGGCCCGCCGCGGCGAAGGCATCGGTCAGCACCTTATGCACCGCCGTGCTGCCGGTATGCTCGGTATCGCCCGAATAGGGCGGGTGATGGACGGCGACGATCAGCGCCAGATCCGGATCCGCCGCCTTCAGCTCGCCCACGAACCAGTCGATCTGGTCCTGATGGATCTCGCCCTCGATTTCGCCGACATTGGAGAACAGGCCGACGAAGGTCGCCAGCGGCGTGGTGAAGGCCCAATAGACATTGGGCAGGTCGAGCTGGGTACGGGTCGACGTGGTCTTGAGCGAGCCGATCTGATTGGGGTCACGCGACATGAAGTTCTGCACCCAGCCGTCCAGCGGCACCTTGTGCGGGTCAACCGGCCCGTCCTGCGGGTCGTCCGGCTGGCAATCATGGTTGCCGGGAATGGCGACGATGAAGGCCGGGTAGTCCTTATAGGTCTCGTAGAAATTCTCGCCGTATTTATCGATGTCGCCGGCGAAATAGACGACGTCGCCCAGATGATAGAAGAAGGCCGGCTTCTTGTCGGCCGCCAGGGCGTCGGCATCGGCTACCATCATATCGGCGACGAAATCCTGTTGCCGGCCGCGATAATCGCCGGTGTCGCCGACCGTGTGGCAGACCATGACCCCGGTATCGGTGATCTTCTTGATGTCCTCGGCCTGCAACAGCTGCGACAGATCGTAGCGATAGGGTGCCGGCCCGTTCGGCGTCGGCAAGGGCTGGAAAGGATATTTCGGATCGACGAAATGAGCGGATTGGGTCTTAAGCTTGGCCCCGCCTGCCGGCGGAACGTGGCTGCGCCGCGAACCGACGCCAATGCCAGTGCTAAAGGTGCGAAAGCTCATGGGCCTTCTCCCGGTTCAGCTAGCTTGAGGGCGCGCATGATGCCGCATCGGTATGACGGTTTGACCACCGCCTCGCTGCGCTGCCGGACCGGGTTTTCTGACGGTTTGATGACCTCGCTGTACCCTCCTTGCGGAGTTGTTAAGGAGCGGGACCGCCTGATGGCACCGGATAACGAGGATCGCCTGAGACCCTATCCGGCGAATACGAGGTCACCATGCCGCGGACTCCAACGCAGCCAGCACCGTCCCACGCCCCGAACGCCGTGCTGCGTCGGCTGACCTTCCTATGCATTGGGCTGGCGTTGACCATGCTGATCGTAGGCTTCATCGCCCTGATCGAGACGCGGCGCGACACCTGGCAGCGGGCAGAGCAATCCTCGACCAATCTGGTCACGGCGCTTGAGCACGACATCGCCCGCAACATCGAGCTCTACGACCTGTCGCTGCAGGGCGCGGCGCGCATCTACAATATGCGCGGCTTGGACAAGGTGGCGCCCGACATCCGCAAGGCCGCGCTGTTCGACAGCGCTGCCGGCGCCAAGTTCCTGGGCTCGCTGCTGATCCTCGACAAGCATGGCGACATCGCCGAATCCCCGGCGCCGGTGCCGCGGCGCATCAACTTGGCCGACCGGGACTTTTTCATCGCGCAGGCAGCCAGGCCCGATGCCGGACTATTCGTCAGCCGTCCCTTCCATAACCGGGTCCGGGCAGGCGAGCCGTCCATCGCTTTCAGCCGGCGCCTGTCCACGCCCGATGGCAGCTTCGACGGCATCGCCGTCGGTGCCCTGCGGCTGGCCTATTTCGACGACCTGTTCAGCCGGCTCAACCTCGGCCCGGCCAGCTCGGTGAATCTGCTGCGTGCCGATGGCTACATGCTGGCGCGGCAACCGGCAATCCCGGCCGGTGCCGATCTCGACATCAGCAAATCGGCGATCTTCGCCTCGATGAGCCGCGCCGGCAGCGGCGAGTTCGTCGCCCCCGGCATGGTCGACAGCGTCAAACGCCTCTACGTCTTCCGCCGTATGGCCGGACTGCCGCTGATCGTCAGCGTCAACATCTCGGTCCGCGACATCTATGCCGATTGGTGGCCCAAGGCGCTCATCATTGCCGGCATCCAGATCGTCTCCTGCCTCGTGGCCCTGCTGTTGGGCTTCCTGTTCCGGCGCGAGTTGCACCGGCGCCTGGCCGCGGAATCCCAACTGCGCGACAGCTACGAGCAGATGGCGAAGATGGCCGCCACCGACAGCCTGACCCAACTCGCCAACCGCGGCAAATTCGAGGAGCGCCTGACCCAGGAATGGCAGCGTGCCATGCGCAACGAGACGCCGCTGGTCCTGCTGCTGCTCGATGCCGATTGCTTCAAGCTCTACAATGACCGCTACGGCCATCGCAGCGGCGATACCGTACTGAAGACCGTCGCCCGCTGCATCAATGCCAACCTGAGCCGTCCGGGCGATTTGGGTGCGCGCTATGGCGGCGAGGAATTCGCCGTGCTGCTGCCGGAGACCACCATTGCCAGCGCCCGCCAGATTGCCGAACGCATCCGCGCCGATATGGAGGCCAGCAACATCGAGCATCTGGGCGCACCCAGCGGCAAGGCGACGCTCAGCGTCGGTGTCGCCGCCCGCAGGCCGATGCCGGGCGACAATGAGGACATGCTGGTCAAGGCGGCGGACAAGGCACTCTATGATGCCAAGCATGCCGGCCGCAACACCGTGCGCATCTCCTTCCCGCGCGTCTCCCATCTCCGGCTGGCCATCGGCGGGGAATAGCCGGCCATTGCCCCTGGTCGTGGCCGGAATCCGTCTGCCGGCCAAACAACACCGGGCACAAGGTTCGTATCGGCCAAAAAAAACCCCGGAACCTTGCGGCCCGGGGTAAGTCAACAGGGAGGCTTCACGTCTGGGAGACGTAGGATCCGAAGACCCTTTCCCGGGGAAGGCCCGGGAACTCGCTGCCGGAAACTCCGGCGAAACTCTTCGGAACTTGGGTCGCCATCGTTGGCGCCCCGTGTTCCGTGAGAAGATAGTCACCCATTTGCGCTCCGATCGCCACGCACAATTGGGCAATTCACCAATGCGCGGGATGCATCGCACTGCACAATGATCTCCCGGGAACAATGTCCGACAAAATACACAAATCCGATATAAATCAATGAATTGCGTTGAGTGCAGCGCACAAGTTCCAGGGTCTGCGGCATACCGCCACACCGGTCGGCATGGATATCAGCTCCGAACAGTTCGGCGGCTTGAACGTATGATTGTCTGACAGATTCCTATTATGGGAATGGGGTGCGACTCATACATCGAGCGCGAACCGGTTTTCCCGATTCGCGCTCGATGAGCACCCCATGGATCAGGGAAACGGCTTCGGCATCATCCCGAAGCCATCTCGATCTAGGACAGCTTGGCCTCCGCGACCTTGCGGATCAGGAAGTCGCGGAACACGGCGATGCGCTTCGACGGCCGCAGTTCTTCCGGATAGACGAAATAGGCGTCGATGGTCGGACCCGCCAGCTCCGGCAACACCCGCACCAGCTCGCTCGTCTCCTGCACCATGTAGTTCGGGATCGAACCGATACCGAGCCCGCTCTGCACGGCACGGTAGATGCCGTAGATGTTGTTGACCTTGAGGATGGCGGAACGCTCCACCCCTGGACGCGCACCGGTATCGAGCAGCCAGTTCACCGAGGGCGAAGGCGGCCGCACATCATCGCCATAAATAATGATGTGATGGTCGTCCAGATCCTCCGGCCGCTGCGGCATGCCGTGGCGCTTGATGTAGTCGGCCGAGGCATAGGCCCAATTCTTGACCGTCAGCAGATGGCGCTGCACCAGATCGGGCTGGCGCGGCGGCGACATGCGAATCGCGACGTCGGCCTCGCGCATCGACAGGTCGAGCTCGCCATCGTCGACGACCAAGCTGAGGGTGATCTCCGGATAGAGCTCCAGGAACTCGCGGATGCGCTGCGTCAGCCAGGCCGAGCCGAAGGCCACCGTGCTGGTGACCTTGAGCGGACCCTTCGGCCGGTCCTTGCTTTCCGACAGCATCGCCTCGGTCATCGACAGCTTGGCGAAGACGTCGCGCGCCGTGCGATAGAGCAGCTCGCCCTGCTCGGTCAGGATCAGGCCGCGCGCATGGCGGTGGAACAACGGCACCTGGAGGCTTTCCTCCAGCCCGCTGATCTGACGGCTGACTGCCGACTGGCTCAAATTGAGGGAATCGCCGGCATGGGTGAAGCTGCCCGCCTCTGCGACTGCGTGGAAGACCCTCAGCTTATCCCAATCCATCCCTGTCCCCTGCCAAATGCGAGCGACCAACCAATTGTATCATGGGCAAAACCCCCATTTGCCCACAACCCCGGCGGGTGCCCTTCGGTTCAAATAACCAACTTCAAGACGTCGGCCACGATAGCCGGCGCCGCATCCATACTATCACTGGGCAGCCTCAGCGGCCGCTCCCATCTCCTCAGCGGCGATGAACCTTTCGGCCTCCAGCGCCGCCATGCACCCCATGCCTGCGGCCGTGACCGCCTGGCGAAACACCTTGTCCTTCACATCCCCTGCCGCGTACACGCCCGGCACATTGGTCTGCGTGCTGTCGGGCTTGGTCACGATGTAGCCATCCGCATCCAGGTCGACCTGGCCGCGGAACAGATCCGTCACCGGCGTGTGGCCGATGGCCACGAACATGCCTTGCACGGGCAAGGCACGCCGAGCCCCCGATTGCGTGTCGCGCAGGAGCAATGCGTTGATGCTGCGCGGATTCTCCGTGCCCTGCACCTCCTCGACGACGCTGTTCCAGATTACCTCAATCTTCGGATGGCGGAATAGGCGATCTTGCAGGATACGCTCGGCCCGCAGCCGGTCGCGGCGATGGATCAGCGTCACTTTGGACGCATGGTTGGTGAGATACAGCGCCTCCTCGACCGCGGTATTGCCGCCGCCGATCACCGCGACTTCCTTCCCACGGTAGAAGAAGCCGTCGCATGTGGCGCAGGCCGAGACGCCGAAGCCGCGGAACGCGGTCTCGCTGGGCAGGTCCAGCCAGCGCGCCTGGGCGCCGGTCGCGATCACCACCGCGTCGGCGATGAAGATGTCGCCGCCATCGGCGACGGCACGGAACGGCCGGCGCGAGAAATCGACCTCGGCGATCAGATCGGAGATCACCTGCGTGCCGACATGCACTGCCTGGGCGCGCATCTGTTCCATCAGCCACGGTCCCTGGATCGGGTCGGCGAATCCGGGATAGTTCTCGACATCGGTGGTGATGGTGAGCTGCCCGCCCGGCTGCAGCCCTTCGACCAGGATCGGCTTGAGGTTGGCCCGCGCGGCATAGATCGCGGCGGTATACCCAGCGGGTCCCGCCCCGATGATCAGGACTTTGGTTTCGTGCGTCGCGGCCATGGCTTCAAACCGGAAGAATACTGAGGATGCTTTGTACCATTATCGAAACTAACTATGGCGAAAGCAAGGGCAGGTGGCGGTAAAATCTATAAGTAGGTGCATTTAGGTATCAATACCCGAACATATGGTCCAGGCTGAAGCGCTGGCCGCCATCCGAAAGCCCGTGATACCCGAACAGCCGACAGGTCTTGTCGCGGATCATGACATAGGCGCCGGTGCCGGCGCGCCGCCGCTCCTCCGCCGTGAACATCTCGTGGTACCGCCAGAATAGCGAGCCGCCACAGGGAATCTCGACCAGCCGGTGCGCCACCTCCCTGCCCTCGCCATCCGACAGCATGAGATCGGTCGAGGAATGTCCGACCCAGGGCTTGGAGGCGGGATAGATCAGGTGGCATAGCGTGTCCAACGGCCCATCCGTCCCGTTTATTCCGGCGCCCAGGCGCAGGAACAGCCGGGTCGAGAGCCCCGGCGGCCGGCCGGCATAGGATTGTGGCTCGTCGCGCCAGGTCATCACCGTGTTGAAGATATGCGCGCCGAAGCTGGTCTCGGCCGTGTGGCCGTCCTTGTGCTCGTAGCGGAACAGCCCGTGCAGCCAGCCATCGACCTCGATGCCGGCCGCGAAATCATAGAGCAGTTCGACATGGCCCCAGGCGACATTGGACAGGTCGGCGATCTCGGCCATGTCGAGCGCGACGGAGTCGCTGCGTTGCAGCCGGCCAAAGGCATGGCGACCGATCTCCCGGCCGTCCGGATCGAAGACGAGGGCGGCCAGCGGCAGCACCTTCTGCGTCGTCGCCATTGGCGTCGGCAGCACGATGCTGCGCCATTGGTCGGGCGGCAGCACCGGCGCCGGCAGCAGGAAACCCTTGCCCATGATGGGCGCCAGCTCGGCGATCGCGGGGTTGGGCTTGAGGTCAGTGCGCTCGACATTGGGGTGGGCGATGCGCAGGCGGTTGCCCCGGCGCACCTCGTAGCGCGGCCGCACAACATGACGGCCGGTCGCGATCTCGATCTGCTGCGGCCAACGCGCATTCGGCAGCAGCTCGGTAACATTGAGCGCCATGGTGGCAAACGGCGCCACCGCATGTGGGAAGGGCACGATATTCTTGTCGCCCATCAGGTTGATCGAGACGACCCCTTCGGGAATCGGCACGGTCAGGCTGTTCTGCACCCAGAGGATGACCTCCTCATCCTCGCGCGGCGCCGGCAGCCCGGCATAGAAATCCGCCGGCCAGGCATTGGCGTCATGAGTGCAGGATAGGCTGGAATCGAAATCCGACCAGGTGTCGAGCGCATATTTCACCACATCATGGCCGGCGCCGCCGGCGACATGGATGAACAGCTGCCCCTCGAACGGCTCCAGATCGAAGCGCTGCCGAATCTCCTGGCTGTCGAGCACGATGCCGGCGCCGGCGGGACCAAGCTTATCCTGCCACTGCGCCAGGATATTGCCCTCGGCGCCGAACAGGGTCAGCGCCAGCTGCGGCTGGGGCGAACCGTATTCCGACCAGTAATTCGCCGTGGTCACCCGCGTATGGTGGCCGTCCCTGTCGCGGAAGAAGGCGAAATTGGTCGCGAAATTGAGCGGGTCGAGATAGTTGCGCTGGTTGCTGACCAGTTCCCGCGGCAGGCGCATCGCATCCAGCGTGACGACGGTCGCCCCAATGGGCAGCAGGCCGGCGATATGGCCGGCCATGCGCTCGGCATCGAAGGCGGCGATGAAGACGAGGTCGGCGGCGGCGTCCGGCAGCTCGGTCACCGGCAGCGCCGTATGCTCCAGGATCACCGTGCCCACCGCCTCGGCCGCCTGGACGTAACAACCGGTCAGACGCACGCGCGACAGGTCGAATACCGCGCCAAAGCCCTCGGCGAAACCCATCGGATCATAGATCGCGACGCTGGTCGCCGCTTCCAGCCGATGCCGGAGCGCCAGGGCCTGGGCTGCCACGTGGGGATGGGTAGCGGCCTTGAAGAAGCTGTTGCCACCCTTGAGGTTGGAGAAGGTCTCGATTCTGACGGCCATGAAACTCTACGACGATACCCGTTCCTGTTGCGGAATATAGGCCCTCATAGCACGCCCGGATGCTTAATGACGAGGCATGCGGCGATAAATCGCTTGCCCTCGGCTCAGACTCGATTACCGTCCGCCCCAAATGGCCCAGCCCCACCCAAAAACACCCCGGCAGAAATCATCCAGCATGAGATCATCGCGCCCGGGAGTCGGCGCTCCCGCCGTGCCCTCGGGCTCCGGCGCCAGCGAGACCTTCCGCATCACATTGATGATCGTCATGGCTGTGACCGTCATCCGCATTGCCTGGCTCGCCGGCAAGCCCTTCGACCTCTACCCGGACGAGGCGCAGTATTGGATCTGGGCGCAGCACCCGGCCTGGGGCTATTACTCGAAGCCGCCGATGGTCGCCTGGATGATCTGGCTGACCACCACGCTGTTCGGCGAAGGCGATGTGCAGGCACGGCTGGGCTCGCCGGTGACATATCTCGTCACCAGCATGGTGGTCTATGCCATCGGCAGCCGGCTGTTCTCAGGCCGTGTCGGCGGCTGGTCGGCGATCGCCTTCGCGACATTGCCGGCGGTGTCGATCTCCTCGGCGATCATCTCGACCGACGTGCCGCTGCTCCTGTTCTGGGCACTGGCGCTCTACGGCTTCGTGCGTGTGCGCGAGGACGGGCTCTCGACCCGGCAGACCGTGTTCTGGTGGAGCTTCGTCGGCGTGGCCGCGGGTCTGGGCCTGCTGTCGAAATACGCCATGGGCTTCTGGCTGCTCTCGGGCCTGATCTTCCTTTTGGGCATCAAGGACGAACGGCGCCACATCAAGGGTTTCCTTGCCGCCACGGTGCTGGCCCTGGCGATCTATGCGCCCAATCTCGCCTGGAACATCGCCCATGGCATGGCCAGCTACAAGCACACCGGCGCCAATGCCAATCTGCATGGCTTCGCGATCCATCCGACGGAATTCCTCACCTTCCTCGGCTCGCAATTCGGCGTGTTCGGGCCGATCTTCCTTGCCGCCCTCGCCTATATCGTCTGGCGCTGGCGTACGGTCGCGACCGACCGGCGGATGCTGATGCTGATAGGCTTCTCGCTGCCGACACTCGCCATCATGCTGGTCGAATCCGCGCTGTCGCGTGCCGAGCCCAACTGGTCGGCGCCCACTTACGTCAGCGCCACCATCCTGGTCGTGGCCTGGCTGGAACTGCGTGGCCGCGACCTGCTGGTCCAGGGCTCGGTCGTGCTGCATCTGACACTCGCGGTGGTGGCCTTTGGCGGTCCTCAGGCGCTCAAGGCCTGGGGCCATCCGCTACCGGCCAAGTTCGACCCGTTGAGTCGGCTGCGCGGTTGGCAGATCCTGGGTCAAGCCGCCTCGACCTTGCGGTTGCAGGCAGCTGCCTTGCCGCTCTTGGGCGATGATCGCGAGACGATGTGCGGGCTCATCTACTACATGACGCCGCACCCCTTCGACATGAAGATCTGGAACCCCGGCCACACGGTCAATAACGGCTTCGAGATGACGCAGAGCCTGCCCGACAAGCCGGGCGGCAGCTATCTGTGGCTGACCGCCCGGCCGCTGGACGCCCAGGCCGACGTGACCTCACGCTTCGCCAGCCATGTGCAGGTCGGGCACATCACCGTGCCGATCGCCAAAGGCAAGTCGCGCCAGCTGACCGGCATCATCCTCAAGGACTTCAAGGGCTACGGCGAGCCGACACCCAGCAAGCGGTAGCGCCAGGAGACCGGCGCCGTCGGCGCCGCGACGCCGGCCACGACATCGGCGAGCGGCCGGCCCGAACGGCGGAACACGCCGGCCAGATAGAGCGAGGTCACGACGCCCAGCCAGGTGCCCGCGATGACGTCGCTGACATAGTGCTGGGTCAGCGCCACGCGGCTGTAGATCACCAGCCCTGCCAGCATCCAGTACGCCACGACATGACGCGGCCAGAGCAGGGCCAGCCCCATCGCCATCGAGGCGACCGTCGCCGAATGGCCGGATGGAAACGACCAATGGTCGGCATGCCAGGCAAGGCCGCCCCCAGAGAACGGGGCCCAGGTGAACTGGGCATCATGAAACAGGATCTTCGGCCGGGTGCGCCCGACCAGCACCTTGACGATGTCGGCGACGATGCCGGAGAGCGCCACGCACAGGAACAAATAGCCCGGCACATGGGCCCAGGCGATCCAGCGCTCGCGGGTGTCGGCCATGCGCGGCGCATTGGCGACGATCAGGCAGGCGATGGTGATGATGCCCGTTGGCACCAGCCAGCGTCCGCCCAGCCCCCAGCGCGTGATCCAGTCGAGCCAGCGCAGCGGCAGGTCGCCATCATTGTGGAAGCTCCACGCGACCGGCTGATCGATCCACAGCACCGAGACGATGAAAGCGATCCAGGTCGCGGCGTGCAGGATCACCGTGCGCCGCGCCGGGTGGAAGCCATGGTCGGTCAATTGGCCGACCGCATTGCCGATCCCGCGGCCAGCCCTTGCGACCCAGTCGGCGGACAGCCCGTCCCGCTCGACGATCCAGAGATGGAGCAGCCAGGCGAGACCGACCATGAAGAACCCGGCGAACACCGTATCCGACAGGAAATGCGCGCCTTGGGCGATGCGCGCCAGACCGGTCAGCACACCGAAGCCCAAGGCCAGCCAGACGGCGCGGCGGCGCCACGGGCCCGGTGCCAGGATGAAGGCAAAGGAGATGAGCGCGAAGGCCATCGAGCCGTGGCCCGAGACGAAGGAGCAGTTGCTGGCGCATTGGTCGGAGGGAATGAGCGCCGGGGTGAAATGCCTGGTGCCGCCCAGGAGATCGATCTGGGAGGGTCTGGCCCGGCCCCAATGGTCCTTGAGGATGGTGTTGGCGAGCAGCCCTGGCCCCAGCGCCAGATTGGCCAGCAGATAGATCACGCGCTGGCGATCGAAGACGCCGAAATTCCGATGGTAGAGCAGGATCAGCGCCAGCAGCACGAGCAGCGCCACCGCCAGGATGCGGGTCGCAACCGGCAGCCCGTGGAAGATCGCCTGGAACACCGGCCATTGTCCGACCGGCCAGCTGGCAGGCGGCTTCCAGAACAGCCCGCTGAACCAGAGGTCGATACCGGGAAAGAGTGTGAAGACGAGCCCGGCCAGCACCATGGCCGCCACGAACAGCGCGACCCTGCCGCCGCGACTCCCAGGACCGATCTTGACGCCACCGATGGCCAGATGCTCGTTCAACCAGGCCATAAGCCGCGTGTCTCCATGATCTCTCTGATCTTAGCCCCGGCCCGTGCCGTATCGTCGGCGACCGGGTATTCCCATTGCGCGAGATTGTCATCCGCCGTCAAGGCGAAGGGCCGGGTGATGCCGGCCTGCGCGATCGCCTGGTGGAAGCGGAGGAATTTCGGACCGGCGCCCGGCAGCTCGACGACATGCACCGGCTTGCCAGTAGCGCCGGCCTCCGTGATCATCGAGATCGAATCGGCGGTCGCCACGACATGGTCGGCCAAGCCCAGATAGCCGAAATAAGGGTTCTCGCCGCTGCCGTCCCAGACGACCGCCGGCAGACCTTCGAGGTGGCGGCGCAAGATCGCCTCGTTCTCGGGGCCCGTGCGCCGGGACGGCGTCACCATCAACCCATGGCCGGCACGCGCGAGACGCGCGAGGTCCGCCGCGATCTCGGCCATGCGCGACGGGTCCAGCCGATAATGGCCATTGTCGCCGCCGATCAGCACCGCGATGCGCGGATGGGGCAGCGCCGCCAGCCGTGGTGCCCAGAGGACGGCCGCCTTGTCGAGCACGGCGCGGGTCACGCGATGCACCGCCCCTTGGGTCACGATGACATTGTCGCCGGCGACCCGGTCATGCGCCGGCACCACCATCAGATCGAAGCGGCCGGGTGGCAAATGCGGATTCTGTACCTGCACCGCGACGCAAAGCCCCCGCCCGCCGGCGGCCTTGCGCACCGCCAGCATCGGCGCCGAGCCGCGCCCGCCGGCGGCGATCACCAGCCTGGGCCAGGGTGGCTGCAGCAGGTCGCCCTTGGGGCCGGGCGCATGGAGCGCGCAGAAATTCAGCGCCGGCGGCAGCAGCTTCCAGGGGTAGCGGATGACGAGGCGCTTCTCCTCGAAGGGCAGACCCACCGCCTCGGCCACGCCCATGGCCTGGTTGCGCAACCCCACCTTGCCATCATGCAGGATCCAGACGGGGGCGCCTGCGCCCTTCGCACCGCTCATGTCCTTCCTGTCGATCATGATGGCATGCAGCCGGGGCGGGATGCCACCGCCCGCCTCGCGGTTGCGGCATCGCGATTTCTTGTAATATAATTACCTGAAAGACGAAATGAGGGGAAGGAATGCGCCGCTTCAAGCTCGACCGGATCGACCGGCAGATCCTGCGCGACCTGCAGGATGATGGGCGCATGACCAATGTCGAGCTGGCGGCCCGCGCCGGCATCTCGGCGCCGCCCTGCCTGCGCCGGGTGCGCGCGCTGGAGGAAGCCGGCTACATCAAGGGCTACCACGCCGAGGTCGACGCCGAAGCCTTGGGCTTCACCATCTCCGAATTCGTCCAGGTTGGCTTGACCAGCCAGAACGAAGCCGATCTGCTTGCCTTCGAGACCTTGCTGCGCGAATGGCCGGAGGTGCGTCAGGCCCATATGCTGAAGGGCGAGGTCGACTTCCTGCTCAAGGTCGTGTTCACGAATTTCGAGGCCGGGCAACGTTTCCACCAGCGCCTGCGCGCCGCCCCCAACGTCGCCCATGTCAAGACATCCTCGATCGAGCGGGTCAGCAAGAACGAGCCCGGCGTCGTCATCGACCTGATCCCCGTCGACGCGTAGGGCCAAGGCAAGCAGGCCACCACTCGTCTCACAGAGAATGGCTGGCACCCCGGCATCAACCGGATTGCCTCGTCGCAACGCTCCTCGCGATGACGAGAAATTATCGGCCGTCATCGCGAGCGTAGCGAAGCAATCCAGCAGCCCTGGGGGCTTACTGGAACAGGACCTCGGTGATCTCGTAGGATTTGGCGCCGCGCGGCGTCGACACCTCGACGCTCTCGTTGAGCTGCTTGCCGATCAGCGCACGGCCGAGCGGCGAGGTCACGGAGAGCAAGCCGGCCTTGATGTCGGCCTCGTCCTCGCCGACGATCTGGTAGCGGATCTCTTCATCCGTTTCCTCATCGGCCAGCACGACGGTCGCGCCGAACTTGACGACACTGCCACCCAGCTTGCTGACGTCGATGACGTCGGCACGGGCGATCTTGTCCTCCAGCTCCATGACCCGGCCCTCGATGAAGGACTGGCGCTCACGGGCCGCGTGATATTCGGCATTCTCCGACAGATCGCCGTGCTCGCGGGCTTCCGCGATGGCACGGATGACCGCAGGACGGTCGACCGTCTTCAAACGCTTCAATTCCTCCTGAAGCCGACCGAATCCAGTTTCGGTCATCGGTACTTTGTTCATTGGCAGTGCCGCTCAACCCAGATTCAACGGTTTCGTGATCAGGCCAACACCTTTTCCAAGGCGCTGCCCCGCCGCGCTTTAGGCGGAATGTGACAGGCTGCTAAAATAGGATTGCAGCGAGGCAACCGCAAGGCTGCCACTCCTCAGCGCCTGGATAGCCTGCACCGAAGCGCGCGCGCCGGCAATGGTCGTGTAGTACGCAATGCCATGGGTAAGCGCGGAACGGCGTAAAGAAAAGCTGTCCGAAACCGCCTGGGTGCCCTCGGTCGTGTTGAACACGAGCTGAATGCCGCCCGACACCATCATGTCGACGATGTGCGGCCGTCCCTCCAGCACCTTGCGCACCACGGTGACCGGCAGGCCCTGGGCTTCCAGATACCGCGCCGTGCCTGAGGTTGCGACCAGCTTGAAGCCCATCTCGACCAGCTTGCGGCACGGCTCGACGATGCCGCCCTTGTCGCGGTCGCGCACCGAGACGAAGACCGTGCCTTCGAGCGGCAGCTGCGAGCCGGCGCCCAGCTGCGACTTGGCGAAGGCGCGGCCGAAATCGGTGTCGAGGCCCATGACCTCGCCAGTCGATTTCATTTCCGGGCCCAGGATCAGATCGACGCCCGGGAAACGGTTGAACGGGAAGACCGCTTCCTTGACCGCGACATGGGCGCCGTCAAGGCGCTTGGGCGCGAAGCTGGCGAGGCTCTCCCCGGCCATGACCCGGGCCGCGATCTTGGCGATCGGCACGCCGGTCGCCTTGGCGACGAAAGGCACGGTGCGGCTGGCACGCGGATTGACCTCCAGCACGAAGACCTCGCCATCCTTGATCGCGAACTGGACGTTCATCAGCCCGACCACGCCCAGCTTCAGCGCCATCACCTCGGTCTGGCGCTCGATCTCCTCGATGATCGCCGGATCGAGCGAATAGGGCGGCAAGGAGCAGGCGCTGTCGCCCGAATGGATGCCGGCCTCCTCGATATGCTCCATGATGCCGGCGACATAGACTTGCCGGCCGTCGGAGAGCGCGTCGACATCGACCTCGATCGCATCCGAGAGATAGCGGTCGAGCAGGATCGGATTCTTGCCCGACGCCTTGACCGCATTCGCCATGTAGCGGCGCAGCGCGCCCATCTCATGGACGATCTCCATCGCACGGCCGCCCAGCACGTATGAGGGGCGGATGACCAGCGGGAAGCCCAGCTCCTGCGC
This sequence comes from Allostellaceae bacterium, assembly GCA_035491935.1. GTDB lineage: Bacteria > Pseudomonadota > Alphaproteobacteria > ATCC43930 > CGMCC-115725 > DATJJW01. Next base: position 15,653 of record DATJJW010000049.1, read on the forward strand.
CACGGCCTCGGCCTCCTCCAGCGAGAAGGCGGTCCCATTGGCCGGCTGCTTCAGGCCCAGCTCGCCCAGGAACACCTGGAAGCGCTTGCGGTCTTCGGCCAAGTCGATCGCGTCCGGCGAAGTGCCGAGGATCGGGATCCGCGCTTCTTCGAGAGCGGCGGCGAGCTTCAGCGGCGTCTGGCCGCCGAACTGCACGATGATGCCCAGAAGCGTGCCCTTGGACTGCTCGACCCGCACCAGCTCGATGACATCCTCGGTGGTCAGGGGCTCGAAATAGAGCCGGTCGGAAGTGTCGTAGTCGGTCGAAACCGTTTCCGGATTGCAATTGACCATGATGGTCTCGATGCCGGCCTCGCGAAGGCTATAGGCGGCATGGACGCAGCAATAGTCGAATTCGATGCCTTGGCCGATGCGGTTGGGACCGCCGCCCAGGATGATGACCTTGCGGCGGTCGCTGGGCTCGGCCTCGTCCTCGGCCGGCGAGAGCCCGTCGCCCTCATAGCTCGAATACATGTAGGGCGTGAGCGAGCGGAACTCGGCCGCACAGGTATCGATGCGCTTATAGGCCGGATGGACCGCAAGCTTGTCGCGGAGCGCCGCCACCTGCGCTTCGGTCGTGCCGGTGAGCTCGGCCAGACGCATGTCGCTGAAGCCTTGCTTCTTAAGCGCATGCAGGCGATAGGCGTCGGAAGGCAGCCCTTCGGCCCGGATGCGCGCCTCGATCGCGACGATATCGGCGATCTGGCGCAGGAACCAGGGTTCGTAACGGCAGGCTGCATGCACCTCCTCCACCGACATGCCATGGCGGAAGGCCTGCGCGATCACCAGCAGCCGGTCGGGGGTGGGTTTGGCCAGAGCCGCGCGCAGCGCATCCTTGCGATCGGACTCGCTGTCGGCATCCGCACCCTCGATCGCCATCTCGTTGAAGCCGGTCAGGCCGGTCTCCAGCGAACGCAATGCCTTCTGCACGCTCTCAGCGAAGCTGCGGCCGATCGCCATCGCCTCGCCCACCGACTTCATCTGCGTGGTGAGATGCGGATCGGCCTGCGGGAATTTCTCGAACGCGAAGCGCGGGATCTTGGTCACCACGTAATCGATCGTCGGCTCGAAGGAGGCCGGCGTCACCCGCGTGATTTCGTTGCGCAGCTCGTCCAGCGTGTAGCCCACCGCCAGCAAGGCCGCGACCTTGGCGATCGGAAACCCGGTCGCCTTCGACGCCAAAGCGGAAGAGCGGCTGACGCGCGGGTTCATCTCGATCACGACCAGGCGGCCGTCATCGGGGTTCACCGCGAACTGCACGTTCGAGCCGCCGGTCTCGACCCCGATCTCGCGCAGCACCGCGATCGAGGCGTTGCGCATGATCTGGTATTCCTTGTCGGTCAAGGTCAGCGCCGGCGCCACGGTGATGCTGTCGCCGGTGTGCACGCCCATCGGATCGACATTCTCGATCGAGCAGATGATGATGCAGTTGTCCGCCTTGTCGCGGACGACCTCCATCTCATACTCCTTCCAGCCCAGCACCGATTCCTCGACCAGCACCTCGGACGTGGGCGAGGCGCGCAGGCCGCCGCGCACGATGTCCTCGTATTCCTCGGTGTTGTAGGCGATGCCGCCGCCGGTGCCGCCCAGGGTGAAGGACGGGCGGATGATCGCCGGCAGCCCCACATGCGGCAGCGCCTCGGCCGCCTGCTCCATGGTGCGCACGACGCGCGATTTGGGGCTGGACAGGCCGATCTTGTCCATGGCGTCGCGGAACAGCAGCCGGTCTTCGGCCTTGGCGATCGCCTCCTCATTGGCGCCGATCAGCTGCACGCCGAACTTGGCGAGCGTGCCGTCCTTGGCGAGTGCGAGGGCGGTGTTGAGCGCGGTCTGGCCGCCCATGGTCGGCAACAGCGCGTCGGGACGCTCGGCCTCGATCACCTTGGCGACCATGGCCGGGGTGATCGGCTCGATATAAGTCGCATCCGCCAGGTCCGGATCGGTCATGATCGTCGCCGGGTTCGAATTGACCAGGATGATCCGGTAGCCTTCCTTGCGCAACGCCTTGCAGGCCTGGGCGCCGGAATAGTCGAACTCGCAGGCCTGGCCGATGATGATCGGGCCGGCGCCGATGATGAGGATCGATTTGATGTCGGTGCGCTTAGGCATGCGTCGCCCTCTCGTCGATGAGGCGCATGAAGCGCTCGAACAAATAGTGGCTGTCTTGCGGACCGGGCGAAGCCTCCGGGTGGAACTGCACCGAGAAGACCGGCTTGTCGGTCATCTTCAGCCCCTGGTTGGTGCCGTCGAACAGCGAGACATGGGTGGGCTTCGCATTGGCCGGCAACGATTCCGGCACCACGTGGAAGCCGTGGTTCTGGCTGGTGATCTCGACCTTGCCGGTCTCCAGATCCTTGACCGGATGATTGGCGCCGCGATGGCCGAGATCCATCTTGGATGTGCTGCCGCCCAGCGCCAGCCCGATCATCTGGTGGCCGAGGCAGATGCCGAACACCGGCGTGCCGGTGGCGATGATCGACTGGATGACCGGCACGGCATATTCGCCGGTCGCCGCCGGATCGCCCGGACCGTTCGACAGGAATACGCCATCGGGCTTGAGCGCCATGATGTCCGCGGCGCTGGTCTTGGCCGGCACCACCGTCACCTTGCAGCCGGCGGTGGCCAGCAGGCGCAGGATATTGCGCTTGGCGCCGTAATCGACGGCGACGACATGGCGCCTCGGCGCGTTCTGGTGGCCATAGCCGGTACCCAGCGTCCAGGTCGTCTCGGCCGCGACCGCGGTCTGGCCCGTGGTGACCTCAAGGGCGAGATCCATGCCTTCCAGCCCCGGCCAGCCCTGTGCCTGGGCCAGCAGCGCGTCGAGGTCGAAATTGCCTGCCGGATCATGGGCGACAACGCCGTTGGGCGCGCCCAGATCGCGGATGCGACGGGTGATGCGGCGGGTATCGAGACCCGCGATCCCGACCAGGCCGTTATCCTTCAGCCAGGCATCGAGATGACGCGATGCGCGCCAATTGGCCGGCTGGGTGATGTCGGCGGCGATGACCAGGCCGCGCGCAGCCGGCTTGCCGGTCTCGACATCTTCGGCATTGGTGCCGACATTGCCGATATGCGGGAAGGTGAAGGTGATGATCTGCCCGGCATAGGAGGGGTCGCTCAGGATCTCCTGATAGCCGGTGATCGAGGTGTTGAAGCAGACCTCGCCGACCACGGCGCCCGTGGCGCCGATGCCCTTGCCCCAGAAGATGGTGCCATCGGCCAGGACCAGCACGGCGGTGGTCCCCGGTGGGCGCGGCGGCACGTTCTTGGCCGCCTGGGACGAGGACGCGTCGGAAGGGTGAGACATGGGCTGCTCGCTCCTGGGCGCGAAAGATGAAAGGCACGGGCTCGTTTCGGGCCCCCGCGCATGGCTTTGGCCCTTGCGCCCGCGCCAATGCCGCCCATCCAAATCCGTCGGATGGGGCGGGATGGCGGACCCAAAGGGACCAGCCGACCACGAAGGCCGAAAATTTCCGGGAGAACAAGCTCACAGGGGTTTGCTTCCCCGGTGAAACCTTGGAGTAGTTTGCTTGAGGGCTTCGCGTCAAGGAATCCTTGGGCCAAGGACTCGTCTGTCTGATACGCCCCTCGCGCAAGGCTCGATATTCCCTAAATACAGGCGGGCGAGGAATCGCTTAAGGTCCTCGAAGGATTCAGGATACTTGTTCTGAAATTCCCAGTAGGGCAGAAACCCCGCTTCACTCGTAATGCCCAGGAATTCCAAGAGGCTAAAGCCATGCGCCAGGAACTGAACGACGCCCTCAAGACTGCCATGAAGGATCGCGACCAGCGCGCGGTGTCGACCCTGCGCATGGTGCTGGCAAAGCTGAAGGACCGCGACATCGAGGCGCGCGCCTCGGGCAACCAGGACGGGATCGACGATGCCAGCGTGCTCTCGATGATGCAGGGCATGATCAAGCAACGCCGCGACTCGATCGCGCTCTATCTCCAGGGCGGCCGGCAGGAATTGGCCGACCAGGAATCGGAGGAGATTGCGGTCATCGAACGCTTTTTGCCGAAGCAGATGGACGAGGCGGAAGCGAAGACCGCGATCCAGGCGGTCATCAAGGAGATCGGCGCTGCCGGCATCAAGGACATGGGCCGCACCATGGCCGCGCTGAAGGAGCGCCATGCCGGCCAGATGGATTTCCAGAAGGCGAGCGGGCTGGTGAAGGAAGCGCTAACGGGCTAGTTTCGAAGCAGCCTCCGTTTCAAAGAATCGCCCATGGCCTTGTCGCCGGCCTTCCTCGACGAATTGCGCCAGCGCGTGCCGCTGCCCGGAGTCGTGCAGCGCAAGGTGCGGCTGGTCAAGAAGGGCCGGGAATGGAGCGGGCTGTGCCCGTTCCACAATGAGAAATCGCCTTCCTTCACGGTCAATGAGGACAAGGGCTTCTTCCACTGCTTCGGCTGCGGTGCCCATGGCGACGTCATCGGCTTCGTCATGCGCTCGGACAGTCTGGGCTTCATGGAAGCGGTCGAACGCCTGGCCGCCGAAGCCGGCATCGAGGTGCCGCGCGCCACGCCCGAGGAGCGCGCCCGGGTCGAGCAGCAGAAGACCCTGCACGAGGTGCTGGAAGCGGCGGCCAAATTCTTCGAGGCCCAGCTGCGCAGCCATGGCGGCGAAGCGGCCCGGCGCTATCTGGAGGGCCGCGGCCTCGACCTTGAGGCCTGCCGGCGGTTCCGTCTGGGCTATGCGCCACAGGGCAATGCGCTGCTGAAGCAGCATCTGGCGCACGACTTCCCCGACCATCTGGTTGAGGAGGCGGGCCTGACCCGCCGGCCGGAGGATGGCCGCGACAGCTTCGACTATTTCCGCAACCGGGTGATGTTCCCGATCCTCGACCGCGCCGGCAAGGTGATCGCCTTCGGCGGCCGTGTGCTCGACGACACCAAGCCGAAATACCTCAATTCGCCGGAATCGCCGGTCTTCCACAAGGGCCGCACGCTCTATGGCCTCTCCTGGGCGCGCGCCGGCGCCGCCAAGGGGGCGCGGATTACCGTCACCGAAGGCTATATGGACGTGATCGCCCTGCATCGCGCGGGCTTCACCGGTGCCGTGGCGCCGCTCGGCACGGCCTTGACCGAAGAACAGCTCGACATCCTGTGGCGCCTGGCGCCGGAGCCGATCCTATGCTTCGACGGCGACGCCGCCGGTCAGCGCGCGGCCGACCGGGCGCTGGCCCGCGCCCTGCCCTTGCTGAAGCCCGGCCGTTCTTTGAGCTTCGCCACGCTTACCGGCGGCGAAGATCCGGACACGCTGATCGCCAAATTCGGGGCGCAGGCGATGCAGGAGCTGCTCGACGGTGCCAAGCCCTTGGCCGATCGCGTCTGGCAATCGACGCTGGCATCCCGGCCCGAGACGCAGACGCCCGAACAGAAGGCGGGCTTGAAGGCCGCGCTGCTGGAGACGGTGCGCACGATCGGCGATGCCGACATCCGCAAGGAATATGAGAGCTATGTGCTCGACCGCTTCTTCGCCTGGCGGCGTGAGCAGCGCGAGGCGCCGCGGCCGCAAGGGAGCGGCGGTCCCCGCCCCTACCAATCAAAGGGACGCTTCGGGCCGGTCAAGCAGGGCTGGCGGCCGCATCAGCCTTCCTACCTGGAGCTCGACCGGCCGGACCCGGTGGCACGCGCCCAGCAGCGGCGGCAGGAGGTGCTGCTGCGCCTGCTGCTCGACCATCCGGAAATCCTGGACGAGATCATCGAGGATTTGGCAGCCGCAGAGATCAAGGCCCCCGATCTTGACAAGTTGCGACATGCAATTCTAAACATCCATAGTGGTGCTGATACCCTTGACGCCGCTTCCCTCAGACATAACCTTTCACTCCAGGGATTTAGTGCAGTCGTAGACGGCCTGTTCGCTCCGGACGTCTCGATGGCTGTCGGCTTCGCCGGCCGCGACCCGGATCGGGAGATGGTCAAGCGAGGATGGCTGCAGGCTTTGGGCGAGATGCGGCATCTAGACAGGGCAGCCGAGTTCGAGAGATCCGTGCAGGATTTCAGCGAGCATGGCAGCGAGGAAGCCCAAGCTCACATCGAAACGATGGTGTGGGAAGCTGAAGAGGAAAAAAGGGCGCAGGCGAGCTTCGACGACTAGGTGATGCGCGCCCGGTACATATGTTTTGTCACCATATAATGGTGACGGCTAGCGTTAAGAGTGGTGAAACGGTATCGGCCGATTATGCGTCTGTCCATCAGGGCGCGGGTGCCGAGGCCGAGGATTTCAGGAACTGGGTGGATATGGCGACAAAAGCGGCGAACACGGCCGAAGTAGGCGAGAACCGGGACGAAGCGGCAGAAGGTCTGGTAGTCGATTCCTCCATCGCGGCGGTCAAGAAAATGATCGCCCGCGGCAAGGAGCGCGGCTACGTCACCTATGACGAGCTGAATGCCGCCCTGCCACAGGATCAGGTGTCCTCCGAACAAATCGAAGACACGATGACGATGCTCTCCGAGATGGGCATCAACGTCGTCGAGTCCGAGGAGACGGAAGAAGGCGCCGAGGAATCCGACGGCGAGGCCCGCCTCAACGGCAATCTCGACGATGACGACATCGGCCGTACCGACGACCCCGTGCGCATGTATCTGCGCGAGATGGGTTCGGTCGAGCTTCTGTCGCGCGAGGGCGAGATCGCCATCGCTAAGCGCATCGAGGCCGGCCGCGAGATGATGATCTCCGGCATCTGCGAGAGCCCGCTGACCATGCAGGCGATCATCGGCTGGCGCGACGCGCTCAACGACAACAAGGTCCTGCTGCGCGACATCATCGATCTGGACGCCACCTACGGCAACAGCGCCTTCGAGAATGGCGAAGACGGCAACGAGATCCCGGAAGAAGCCGAAGCCGAGGAAGCCGAGCCGGAGATCGACGGCGAGGGCGAGGGCGAAGGCGAGGAAGCCGCGATCTCGCTCTCGGCCATGGAAGCGCAGCTGAAGCCCCAGGTGCTGGCTGCCTTCGACAACATCGCCGACCTCTACAAGAAGCTGTCCAAGCTGCACGACCAGCGCATCGATATGGCACGCGGCGGCGAGGAGATGCCGAAGGCCTCCGAGAAGCGCTATGCCAAGATGCGCGAGGAGATGGTCGAGGCGATGGAGGGCGTGCGCCTCAACAACGCCCGCATCGAGCAGCTCGTCCAGCAGCTCTACGACATCAACCGCCAGCTCATGTCCCATGAGGGCAAGCTCCTGCGCCTGGCCGAAAGCTGCGGCGTCAAGCGCCAGGACTTCCTCAACCATTATTTCGGCAACGAACTGACCCCGGGCTGGGTCGACAAGCTGAAGACGCTGTCGGGCAAGGGCTGGCAGAATTTCGTCACCAAGCACGCCGACGACGTCAGCGGCATGCGCCAGCAGATCTCCGAGCTCGGCGCCCAGACCGGCCTGCCGATCTCGGAATACCGCCGCGTCGTCGCCACGGTGCAGAAGGGCGAACGCGAGGCGTCACGCGCCAAGAAGGAGATGGTCGAGGCCAATCTGCGCCTGGTCATCTCGATCGCCAAGAAGTACACCAATCGCGGCCTGCAATTCCTCGACCTCATCCAGGAAGGCAATATCGGCCTGATGAAGGCGGTGGATAAGTTCGAATATCGCCGCGGCTACAAGTTCTCCACCTATGCCACCTGGTGGATCCGCCAGGCGATCACCCGCTCGATCGCCGATCAGGCGCGCACCATCCGCATCCCCGTGCATATGATCGAGACGATCAACAAGCTGGTGCGCACCTCGCGCCAGATGCTGCACGAGATCGGCCGCGAGCCGACGCCGGAAGAGTTGGCCGAAAAGCTGATGATGCCGCTGGAGAAGGTGCGCAAGGTCCTCAAGATCGCCAAGGAGCCGATCAGCCTCGAGACGCCGATCGGCGACGAGGAAGACAGCCATCTCGGCGATTTCATCGAGGACAAGAACGCCGTCCTGCCGGTCGATGCCGCGATCCAGGCCAATCTGCGCGAGACCACGACCCGCGTGCTCGCCAGCCTGACCGCCCGTGAGGAGCGTGTGTTGCGCATGCGCTTCGGCATCGGCATGAACACGGACCACACGCTGGAAGAAGTCGGCCAGCAATTCTCGGTGACCCGCGAGCGCATCCGCCAGATCGAGGCGAAGGCGCTGCGCAAGCTGAAGCATCCGAGCCGCTCGCGCAAGTTGCGCAGCTTCCTGGATACTTGATCACTGCACCCGGCGTTGGGCATCGGCATCACCCGCCCAGGTGGTGCCGAGCAGCCTAAAGCGTTTAGAGGAAAGTAACACTCGAACGTCATACTGCTTTCACTTTGCATCGATCCGGCATGACGGCTTATGCCAGCATTGGCTTTTTTCTACGTATACCAATAATAACCTTTTGCATTCATCGATGCGGCTAGAGTGGGGACGGGATGGGCGCAGATGAGTAATACGCTGTCCGAGCAAGACGTCGCGGATCTGCTCGCCGCCAAATCGCCGATCTCCGAAAGGAGTGCCGGCCGCCTCAGTGAACATTTGAGCGAGCGCTCGCTCAGCCAGGCCGAACGCACCGCGGTCGAAAGCGTGATGCGCGGCATGCTGCAGGGTGCTGCGGTCAAGGTCCGCCAGGTCGTGGCCGAGACGCTGAAGGACAGCGACCTTCTACCCCATGACATAGCCTTGGCACTGGCCTCCGACGTCGAATCGGTGGCATTGCCCGTGCTGCAGTTCTCCTCCGTGCTGACCGATGAGGATCTGATCCAGGTCGTGCAATCCGGCACGGCTGCGAAGCAGGTCGCGGTGGCACAGCGCTCCGAAGTGTCGAGCGACGTCGCCGAGGCGCTGATCCATACCGACAACAGCGTCGCCGTGTCGCGGCTGATGGTCAATCCCGGCGCCCGTCTCAACGACAGCCAGATCGAGGCGGCGGCCGACAAGTTCGGCATGGACCATCGCGTCACCGAGGCGATGAAGCAGCGCGCCAACCTGCCGGTTACCGTGGCCGAACGGCTGGTCGCCTTCACCATCGAGCGGCTGAGGGCCTATCTCGCCCAGCGTTCGGATCTGTCGGAGGCGGCGGTCAACCAGCTGATCCTGCGCGCCCGCGAGCAGGCGACGGTCGATCTGCGCGACCCCCACTTCCCGGCCCAGGAAGGGTTGGAGCTGGTGCAGCACCTGCACAGCGTCAATCGCCTGACCCCGTCGCTGATCCTGCGCGCCATATGCGTCGGCGACATCGGCATCTTCGAGGCGGCGATGTCGGTGCTGACCAATGTGCCGATCCACAATGCCCGCATCCTGATCCATGATTCGGGGCATTTGGGATTGCAGTCGATCTACCAGCGCTCCGGCCTGCCGGAAAGCTACCTCCCGGCCTTCCGCGTGGCGCTCAAGGTCGTGGAGGAGACGCCGATGGATGGTGGCGAACTCGACCGCGAACGCTATCGCCGGCTGATCATCGAGCGCATCCTGACCCAGTTCGAGGCGCTGGGCGCCGACGATCTCGATTATCTGATGATCCGGCTCGACGACCCCAACGTCGTCATCTCCAGCCGCCAGGGAGCGCTCTAGATGGCCGCCGGGCGGATGACGAAGCACCTTCTCTTCCGCCCGGGCCTCATCCGCTCCGCTCTCGTCATCGGCCTGGCCACCGGCCTCGCGGCCTGCGGGCTGATGCCGCCGACGCAGCAGCAGCCCTTCACCGTCGCCGGCTCGACCCCGGTGCCGGCAGCTACCGCCAAGCCGTTCCAGAACAGCGACCCGAAGATCGACGCCGTGCTGGCCAAGCAGGTCTGCGTCGACAATTACCAAAAGCAGGCTGCCAAAACCCTGCCCGCCGATGACGGCAGCTTCGAGCAGTGGCAGGTGCAATGCACGCCCTACCACCCGACCCTGGTCGCGGGCATACCCCTGCCATCGATCTGGTAAGCTGGCGATTTGGTAACCTGGCCCCGCACCGCCCGGCTGGGCACCCTGCCCGTTAATCCGTATCGCGCCAGAGCGAGGTCGCGACCAGCCGGGCGGGCTCGGCTGTCGCGAGCCAGACCAACGCGTTCTGGCCGAAACGCCAGGCAAGGTCGATGGCATCGGCCTCGGTGATGCCGAGGATCAGGAAGCCTTCCTCGACCCAGGCGGGATCGGCAGTCTCGGTGCGTGACGGCAACGCCATCAGCCCCTGGCGGGCAATCCAGGCCGACAATTCGGCATTGGCGGTGCGGTTCTCCTCGACAGGGCGATGCTGGCTGCCCGGGTTCCAGCCGGTCACGATGGCGCCGTAACCCGGCAGCAGCAGCGGCATCTCCGCCACGGCCTCGCCGATATGCACGGTGATCTCCCGCCCCTCCAGGAGCACGATATAGCGCGTCTCGCGATAGGCTTGGCCGAGTCCGGTCATCGAAGCACCATCAGCGCGTCGCCACGAAAAGCAACAGCCCGACCAGCCCGACCAGTGCCGGAATCCATACCGTCGGCGCCAGGGCCGGCCCGTCATAGCCCGGCGAGGTTGCCGCCGGCAGCGACTCATCCTCGGGCACCGCCGACTTCCCGGCCATGGCGGCCAGCGTCGTCCCGACTAGGACCGAATCCGCCAGGGCCGCATCCACCAGCACCGGGTCCACCACGACCAATCGCGGCGAGGCCGTGGCCTGCGGGCCTGCGAACCGGCCATCGGCAGCATCCTTGACCCTGAGCGCCGCCAGAGCGTGGCCAAGGCGGATGAAGAAGTTCTGGGCAAGCGCCGAGACTTCCGCCTGCAACAAGGCGGGTGCCAACTGGCCGATGGCACCGTCGGTGGTGAGCTGTGCGACATAGGTCAGCCGGGTCATGCCATCGACATCTGCCATGCGGATATGCGCGCGCGCCTTGACGATGCCCGCCCCGCCGCCACCGGCCTCCAGCACCAGGGTATGCCCATAGGGCGGGTCCATATCCTCAAGCTCGACCCGGCCGCCGAAGCGCATCTTCAGTGGGCCGATCTGGGCGCTCACCTGCCCTTCGAACCGCGTCGGGGAGACCCGTGCGACCTCGCCGCAGCCGGGCACGCAGTCGCGCAGCAGCTCGGGCTCGTTGAGCGCTTGCCAAACGACCGCGCGCGGTGCTGCGATAAGATAGTCGCCGGTCAGTTCCATGATGCGTGTTTCAAATCCGTTCCCGGATTCCAGGATTCCGGAAGAACTGGGCAGCATGATGGCGGCCCGCAAGACCCAGGGGCTGTTTCGCTAAAGCTCTCGCTCGATGCTGCTCTCGTGCCAGTTCTTGAGCAACAGCCGCGACAAGGCCGAAAGCAGCCCGAAGATCGCGATGCCGGTCACCGAGATCAGGAACAGGGCCGCGAACATGCGCGGGATGTCGAGCCGGTACCCGGATTCCAGGATGCGATAGGCCAGGCCCGATTCCCGGCCGCCGGCGCCGGCGACGAATTCCGCCACCACCGCACCGATCAGCGCCAGCCCGCCGCTGATGCGCAAGCCGCCGAGGAAATAGGGCAAGGCCGTCGGCAGCGCCAGGTAGCGCAGCCGCTGGCTGGGCCTGGCACCATAAAGCTTGAACAGCGCCTCCAGATTGGGATCGGTGCTGTGCAGTCCCAGGCTGGTGTTGGACAGAACCGGGAAGAAGGCCACGATCCAGGCGCAAATCAGCAAGGCCGCCCAGATATTGTCGACCCAGATGATGATCAGCGGTGCAATGGCGACGATCGGCGTCACCTGCAGGATCACCGCATAGGGGTACAGGCTGCGTTCGAGCAGAGGCGACCGCGCGAACAGCAGCGCCAGCCCGCCACCGCCGATGACGGCGGCCACCAAGGCGGCACAGGTCACCTTGAGCGTGAACCAGAGCGAGGCGGCCAGCAGCACCCGGTCGACCCATAAGGTCAGCGCCACCCGCGACGGGCTCGGCAGGATATAAGGCGGCACATGCGCGGCATCGACCGCGACCTGCCAGGCGGCCAGGAAGGCGAATCCCACCAGGAGCGGCGTGAAGCGTTGGGCAAGATTCATGATGCCTCCGCCATCGCGGCTTCGAGACGGGCCGACACGTCGCGGCAATGTTCGGCATAGGCCGCGCCGTGGCGGAAATCGCGACCGCGCGGATATCCCTCGGCGATGGCGATATCGGCTGCGATCCGCCCCGGCCGAAGCGTCATCACCAGGATGCGGCTGGAAAGATAGACCGACTCATAGACGCTGTGGGTGACGAAGATGACGGTCAGCCCTTGGAGACGGGCGAGATTCAGGAGGTCGTCGTTGAGCTTCAACCGGGTGATCTCGTCGAGGGCGGCGAAGGGCTCGTCCATCAGCAGGAGCTTGGCGTCGGTGACCAGCGCGCGGGCGATCGAGACGCGCATGCGCATGCCGCCCGAAAGCTGTCGGGGAAAGGCACGTTCGAAGCCCTGGAGCCCGACCCGGGCCAAGGCATCGGCGGCTCGCTGCCGCGCTTCGTCCAGGGCCACGCCGGCGATGCGCAGCGGCAGCAGGACATTGTCCAGCGTGCGCGCCCAGGGCATCAGCGTCGGCTCCTGGAAGACGAAGCCCAGATCGCCCGGTATGCGCTCGACGATGCCGGCGCTGGGGCTCGTCAGCCCGGCGATCAGCCGCAGGATCGTGCTCTTGCCGCAGCCGGATGGGCCCAGAAGGCTGAGGAATTCGCCGGGTGCCACCGCCAGGTCGACACCGGACAGCGCCAGCGTGCCGCCGGGGTAGCGTTTGTCGACCCCTGACAGCCGGACGATGGAAGATTGAATATCGCTCAGGATCGGGCGCTCAGGGCTTGGCCTTGTGGTCGATGAAACGCAGAGTATAGGCCTTCTTGTAGTCGAGGTTGGCCGGGTAGACCCCCTCCTTCGCCATCATGGTGTAGAAATCATCCCAGCGATGGTCGGTCATGGCGCCCAGCCCCAACGTCTTGGCATCGCCCGAATCGACCATGCCCTCCTCAATGATGGCGGCGCGCGCCAGCTTCAGGAGCTGCTCGGTCATCTCCGGATTGTCTCGTCTGATCGCCGTCTCGGCCGGGGTCGGATCGCCATGGAGATAGCTCTGCCAGCCTTCCATGGTGGCGTCGACGAAACGCTGCACCAAATCGGGCTTGGTCTGGATCGTCTTGGCCGTGGTGGCGATGAACTGGGCGTAACCCTCATAGCCCTCGTCGGCGAGCAGGATCACCCTCGGCTTCTCGCCGGACGCGATCTGGATCGCGAAGGGCTCGTCGGTCAGATAGCCCTGCATGATCGCCTGTTTATTCACCAGGAAAGGCTGGATCGAATAATTGTAGGGCCGGATCTGATTGTCGGTGAAGCCGTAGCGGGCGCGCAGGAACTGCCAGAAATTATTCTTGCTCTCGGCCGAGATCATGATCGGCTTGCCCTTCATCTCGGGCAGCGTGTCGTTGCCGGCGCCCTTATGGGCGATCAGCACCTGCGGATCCTTCTGGAAACTGGCCGCGACCACGACGATCGGCACGCCG
>DATJJW010000050.1:0-2279 GCA_035491935.1 Allostellaceae bacterium
GCGACGCGCTTCAAGGGAAGGAGCCCGGCGCGCAAAACCGGCGGGCTCCTGCTCCACGGCGCCCCCTTGCAGGCGTGCTTGGGCGAGCATGCCTCGGGAGCGCTGCGGCGCGGCTCCCGCGTGATGCGGCGCCGCTGCTGCAATCGGAAGTTTTTTGTGCATTCTTGGGAATGGCCCCGATGCTTCGCCCAGACACCCCGGCAAAATGCTGCTCCTATTGCGGTGGACGCGACCACGACTACGAGGATTGCCCCAAGCGCAAGAGCGATGCGCAGAAGGAGGCGCCGCCGCCACGCGAGCCGCAGCCGGCCGGCGCCGTGACGGAACCGAATTGACCGCAGGCTTGCCTGCGCTGGGATGTATCCGCCGCAGCGGATCAAAGCCCGCCTTTGCTATTTCATTCGATTTCGACCGGGCGCTCTGGCGCAAGGTCTATCGGCTATCCACATGATTGCTGTCCTGCCGCCCTCGGCGAAGCAGGCGATGGGCGATAAAGGGGGTAGGCAATGACCGAGATTCAGGGCAATTCGAACCGTCTGCAGGGCAAGGCGCCGATCGCGGCGCGCCCGATCGGATCCGGGGTGGTGGCGCTCGCCATCGTGGCGGCGGCCGTCTTTGGGGTGATGAATTCGTGGTACACGATCGACCAGGGCGATCGCGGCGTGCTGCTGACCAACGGCGCGCTGAGTTCCGTCGTCGACCCCGGCCTGCATTTCAAGCTGCCGTGGCTCCAGCGCGTCGAGAAGATCAGCCTGCGTCAGCAAGTCATCAAATGGGGCTGCGAGAACCAGAGCGATTGCGGCAACCTGCCGGCGATGCAGGCCTATTCGCGCGACCAGCAGCCGGCCGACATGCGCGTCACCGTCAACTTCCATGTGCCGGCGGCTGAGGTCAGCAACGTCTATACCAACTACGGCTCGATCGAGGCGCTGGCCGACCGCGTGATCGCCCGCAAGGCGCCGCAGGAGATCAAGACCGTGTTCGGCCAGTATGACGCGGTCTCGGTCATCCAGAACCGGGCCAAGTTCAACAAGGATGTCGCCGACGCCATTTCCGCCGTCACCGACGGCCCGGTGATGATCGACAGCGTTCAGGTCGAGAACATCGACTTCTCCGATGCCTATGAGCAGGCAGTCGAGGCCAGGATGACGGCGCAGGTCGAAGTCCAGAAGCAGGAGCAGAACCTGCAGCAGGAGAAGATCAAGGCCGACATCGCGGTCACCCAGGCCAAGGGCCGGGCCGACAGCGTCAAGGCCGAAGCGGATGCCAGCGCCTATAAGACCAAGATCGAGGGCGAGGCGACCGCCGAGGCGATCAAGGCGCGCGCAGCAGCCCTTGCCAACAATCCGCTGCTGGTCGAACTGACCAAGGCCGAGAAGTGGAATGGTGAATTGCCGACCTCGATGATCCCGGGCTCGACGGTGCCCTTCCTCGATATCGGCACGCCGGCCGCAACCGCCTCGCACTAAGATCGGACGCCAAGGATGATCACGGCGCGTCCGGTGGCGTGGCGGACTGAGCACATGATCGAGCGGCGTGATATGCCTGCGGCCAATCCACTTGGCCATGCGGTTCAGCGAACCGGGCGCTTCAGCTTTGCCGCCTTGCTGCGCGGCTACCCCCTGAGCGCATGCCCCGCTGCCTCGGCGAATGAGATATCGCCCTTGATCTCGCGCATCGCCATGGAGGTGATCGTCCGGCGCACGCCGGGCAGGCGGCTGAGCTCCTCCCGCAGCATCCGGTCCAATGCCATCATGTCGACGGTGACGATCTGCAAGAGATAGTCGGCCTCGCCGGTGGTGGCGTAGCAGCGGCGGATCAGTGGATGCTTCTTGACCGCCGCCTCGAAGGCCTCCGACACCTCGAAGTCGATCGACACCTGGATGAAGGCCTCGATACCGAAGCCGATCCTGGCCGGATCGATGCGGGTGGAATAGCCGCGGATGATGCCGGCCTCCTCCAGCGCCTTGACCCTTTTCCAGCACGGCGTCTTGCTCAGCCCAACCTCCTCGGCCAGCTCGCCGAAGGAGATGCGCGCGTCGCGCTCCAGGGCCGCCACGATCTTGCGGTCGAGCATATCCAGCATCGATCGTTCTCCAAAACATCTTGAATGACGATATATTGTTCTCCAATTTTGGCACATTGGATAACAGAAAGGAACAATGTTCAAGCCGAAAGCGCTATCCTTGTCGCCAGGTCGAAAACCTGCCCGCGAGGAGGACGAGCCATGGACAAGACGGAGTATCACGCCCGCATCGAGGCGCCCGAGATGCGCGACT
>DATJJW010000051.1:0-12504 GCA_035491935.1 Allostellaceae bacterium
GTGGTGCCGTCGCTTTCGACCTGCAGCCCTGCACCGGTCATCCGGGCGCACAGCTGGTGCCGGGTGCCGTCATCATTGGATTGGGACGCCAGATAGTCGAGCTTGCCACCGCGCCAGCGTTCCTCGGTGGTCTGGCTGAAATGGAACAGCGTGAACGTGGCCAGCTTGACCACGATCGATGTCGAGACCTTGACCGTGGTGAGGTCCGCTTGCCGGTGGATGGCGATGATGTTGTGTCCGATCGGGTCGCCGTCGGCCAGCACGGTGAAGTCCAGAATCTGCTGATCCGCCCGCGCCTGCGGACAAGCTATCAGCAGCGTCACCGCCAATCCAAGCACGGCACACAGGAATTTCGGCGATATCGGCATCGAAAGCGGAGCCCCCAGCGCTTCGATAGACAATGCTGCTAGTATAGTCGGATGGAAGTCTTAAAGCTTCACTGTCATTTAGCCGGCAATCGCACTTCGCTATACCGAATAGCCAGGGGATCGCCGGTGCATTCGAGTTGGCCCGCTTCGACTAGCGTTTGTAGCCTCGCTGCGAGGATAATGTCCCATACTTGAGAGCGATAAGGGGCCTTGTCCCATTCGACGCTCATGATCTTGCCGACAATATAGGCGCCTTTGCGAAATCGGTCCGTTGCAAGTGCCATGATTTGGCTATCGAAATGGGATAGCGGAACGGAGACGAGCTCCAGATTCTCATCGAGGATTCGCAAAACGGCGTTTTCTGAGCGCAAGTGTTGCCAGCGCTCCTGCCAATCTCGGCGGTTTGCCGCATCCAGGGGATGGGCTTGGGAGAACAGGTCGCGTTCGACCAACTCGTTGTCAAGTGGGCGGCGGGCCTGAGTCTCGGTATGGAAGACGAGGCTGTCGGTTGCGTCGATGATCTCGCAGGGGCGGTTGCCCAGCCGGTGGATGAACTCCAGAAAACCCGCGTATTCACCGGCATCGCGGCGATAAAGCCACGCAATCGTGTGGCGTGGGCGCTTGGCCAGTGCAACCTGCCAGAATCGTCGATGTTCCGCCTGCCATTCGGTGTGGCCCAATTGTGCGGCAAGCCATCGCTGACGCCGCAAAGGGTCGGCCGGATTGATCGGCCCGAAGCTCAAGCAATCTTCGAGGCCGATCACTTGGTCGTTGAGGCCACGCCTCTGCACCGCTTGCCGGACTTGGCCGGCAAGCCATGTACTAAAAGTGACGTGCAGGATCATGGCGATGAAGGCAGGGTGATTTAGGCCAGCGCCTTCACCCCCGGCAGTTCGCGGCCTTCCAGCCATTCGAGGAAGGCGCCGCCGGCGGTCGAGAGGTAGCTGAGCTTCTCGGCGACACCGGCATGGGTCATGGCGGAGACGGTGTCGCCGCCGCCGGCGACCGCCAGCAGCTTGCCCGCCTCGACCAGCTTCGCCACTTCGCGCGCGATGCCGTTGGTGCCGGCATCGAAGGGTTCGAATTCGAAGGCGCCGACCGGGCCGTTCCAGACCAGGGTCTTGGCATGTTTGAGCTTCTCGACGACCATCTCCACCGTTTTGGGGCCGGCATCGAGGATCATGGCGTCGGCCGGCACCTGGCCGATCGCGACCGTCTCGGTCTCGGCATGAGCGGCGAATTTCTTGGCCGTGACCGCGTCGACCGGCAGCACGATCGTGCATTTGGCCGTCTCTGCCGCCTTCATGATGCCGCGCGCGGTGTCGAGCATGTCGGCCTCGGCCAGCGACTTGCCGACCTGGACGCCCTGGGCCAGCAGCAGCGTGTTGGCCATGGCGCCGCCGATGACCAGCAGATCGACCTTGGAGACCATGGAGTTGAGCAGGTCGAGCTTGGTCGAGACCTTGCTGCCGCCAACGATGGCGGCGACCGGACGTTGCGGCTTTTCCAGCGCGGCGCCCAACGCCTCCAGCTCGGCCTGCATCAGCAGGCCCGCGGCCTTGGGCAGCTTGTGCGCCAGGCCTTCGGTCGAGGCATGGGCGCGGTGGGCGGTCGAGAAGGCGTCGTTGACATAGAGGTCGCCGAGCTTGGCCAGCGCAGCGATGAAATCGGCGGCATTGTCCTCCTCGCCGGCGTGGTAGCGCAGGTTCTCGAGCAGCAGGATCTCGCCATCCCTGAGGGCAGCCACCGCCTGTTCAGCCGGGACGCCGATGCAATCCTCGGCGAAGGCCACCTTCTTGCCGCCCAGAGCCTGGGAGAGCGGCTGGACGAGCTGCGCCAGCGAGGTGTCGGCGCTGCGCTTGCCTTTCGGCCGGCCGAAATGCGACATCAGCACGACCTTGGCGTTGCGATCGGCGAGGGTCTTGATGGTCGGCACCAGGCGCTCGATGCGGGTCGTGTCGGAGACCTTGCCATCCTGCATCGGCACGTTGAGATCGACGCGCACCAGGACGCGCTTGCCGGCGACATCCAGTTGATCGAGCGTCTTGAAGGCGACCATGGCTTTCCTATCCGTCGGTTATTAATGATAATGCGGAGATAAGGGGGCAGGCCGCCTCCATGTCAACGAAGCATTCACCAGAGCCCGATCCATTCGGGGCGGTACGACCTGAATGGTAAATCGGGCTCTAGACTTTCAAGCCGGATCAGGATTCAGATTTCAGGTCGTGCGACCTGAAATCATCGTGATCCGGGGCCCGCATCGAGCGTAGCGAAGGGGCTCCCATGGCAGGCAAATCCTATCGTGCCGCCCTCGTCACCGGGGCGACAAGCGGCATTGGCGAGGCTTTCGCCCATCTCTTGCCTCGGGATACCGATTTGCTCCTGACCGGGCGCGACGCCGATCGCTTGGCCCGGCTCGCGGCGGCGCTGGCCTATGATGGCAGGCGCATCGAGACGCTGGTGGCGGATCTGGCGACCATGGAAGGCATCGAGACGGTGACCGCTGCGGCCGAGGCCTTCGGCATCGATCTCTTGATCAACAATGCGGGCTTGGGCCGCTTCGGCCGGGTGATCGACAATGATTTGGCCTTCGAGCAGGCCATGGTGCAGGTCAATGTCGTCGCCCCCCTGGTGCTCACCCGCATGTTGCTGCCCGGCATGCTGGCCCGCGCCAAGGCCGATGGCCGCCGGGCCGGGGTGATCATCGTCGCCAGCGTCGTGGGTTTCGGCCCCATCCCCTATGTCGCGACATATGCCGCCACCAAGGCCTTCGATCTCTATCTGGCGGCGGGGCTGGCGGCCGAGATGGCGGACGAGCCGGTCGATGTGCTGGCGCTCTGCCCCGGCACCACCGAGACACGCTTCTTCGAACGCGCCGGCATGCCGCGCCAGCGCCGGGCGCACAGCCCCGACCGGGTAGCGCGCGAAGGGCTGGAGGCGTTGGGCCATCGTCACGTCCATGTCGTGGGTGCGCTCAACGCGGTGGTCACCTTGGTGATGCGCCGCATTCCGATGCGCATGCTTACCTGGTGCGCTACCAAGGCCATGGCCTGGCGGCGAATGGCGTAACATTCGGGTGGTTTCCGTCGTACCCTGGGGTGTAGTCGACGAGGACGCATGCCGAGATGGCCAAGGACGAAAGCCAAGACAATCTAGGTTTCCTGCGCAAGCTGATCCGCACCAAGGAGCGCTGGGCGGAGGAGGGGCGGCTGATCACCGGCGAAACTT
This sequence comes from Allostellaceae bacterium, assembly GCA_035491935.1. Taxonomy (GTDB): domain Bacteria; phylum Pseudomonadota; class Alphaproteobacteria; order ATCC43930; family CGMCC-115725; genus DATJJW01. The sequence goes on from DATJJW010000051.1 coordinate 3,597, forward strand.
CCTCGCCGGAGCGTGCGCGCCTGCCGCCCGGCCAGCATCTGGTCCAGGATTGGCCGGTGCTCGACCTCGGCGTCCAGCCGGACATTCCGCTCGACCGCTGGCGGCTTAAGATCGATGGCGCGGTCGAAAACCCGGTGATCTGGCGGTGGGAGGATTTCCAGGCACAGCCGGTCTTCGAGAATGTCTCCGACATGCATTGCGTGACCTCGTGGTCGCGCTACGACAATCGCTGGCAGGGCGTGTCGACCGCCCGCATCGCCGAGGTGGTGCGGCCGCGGCACGATGCCAGCCACGTCATCCTCTATGGCTATGACACCTACACGACCAATCTGCCCGTGAAGGATTTCCTGCATCCACAGGCGCTGGTCGCCCATAGCTGGAACGGCGAGCGGATATCGCGCAAGCATGGCGGGCCGGTACGCGCCTTGGTGCCGATGCTTTATCTGTGGAAAAGCGCCAAATGGCTGAAGCGGATCGAATTCGTCACTGAGGATCGGCGCGGCTTCTGGGAGGCGCGCGGCTATCACAACCATGGCGATCCGTGGAAGGAACAGCGCTACGATGAAGATTAGGTATTGGGGCCTGGGTATTTAGGCCAGGATGCTGCCCGGCGCGTCCCGGGACAGGTCGCGCACGGTGGGAAGGCTGGAAAGGCGATTGATCGCGAGCGCGAGCGCGGACTGGGCGGCCGTGAAGTCGGGCTCGCGTACATTGCTGCAGCGCTTCATGATCCGGCCGAGATTCTGCATCTCGACCAGCAGGCGGAAATGATCGTCCGTGATCTCGGGCATGCCCGTTTGGTCCCTGGTCGAGGGGCGTCCGGCTGGCCGCCCCTCGCATCCCCTCGCTTGCCTTAGTGGCTGGAACCCTCGATGCGGCCATCCTTGATGCTGATCATCATCTCGGACGGGGCCGAATGGTCGAGATGCAGCCCGCCGCCGGCGGCTTGCAGGAAGATGCGGCCATCGGTGTTGGCGCCGAGCAGCAGGCGCTGCGCGCCCTCGCCGATCTCGATCGTGTAGTCGCTGAGATCGATATCCAGCTTCTCGTCCGCCTTGTGGATGGCCTTGATCATGGTCATTACGCTGACTCCTGTGGGGATGCCCGTTACGCGGTGATGTTTACGAAGGCGCCTGGCCGATAGGGGGCCGATCCGTCCGAACGGCCGCTCGTGGCTGCGGTCGCGGACGTGCTTAAGGCGTCGGATTTTCTGCCTGGCGATGCCGATTGGCCCGCCCCGATGGTCGAGAGCGCGGACGCATCGCCGGAAGCGAGGCGCTTCACCGCGGCCAGCGGGCTGGTCGCGATCGGCGCCGACTGGCTCGTGGCGCTGTTCGTCCGTGCCGCCGCTTGCTGCTGGGCGGGAGACGGCAGAAACGGCGAGATGAAGGAAAGTCCGTGGAGCTTCACGATCGGCCCGAAGTGAAAATGGTGGGCCACGTCCTGCAAACGGCGTTCCGCAGGCAAGGCCCAGGAAATCCGCCACGGGACGGCTTGCGCCACCCGGCAAGGAACGACCGGCCCGGCATGATCTATCCAGCGACCGGCAAAAATTGCCGGGTGGGGCCGCAATTTGCCGGCGCCAGTCACCGGTGCCAGGGTAGCGGCGGCGCATCGCCGCGTTCGCGCAGGGTTTTCAATGGCGCGGCTTTCTGCTAGTGGGACCGCCTCGTCATAAAAGAGAGGTCCGGCGGTGGCGCCACTCATAAGAACGGACGGGCTGGTCAAGAATTTCGGACCGGTCGAAGCGGTGAGGGGGATCAGCTTCCAGGTCGAGCGCGGCGAAGTGCTGGGCTTCCTGGGACCCAACGGCGCCGGCAAATCGACGACAATGAAGATGATTGCGGGCTTCCTGGCGCCTACGTCGGGACGCGCGGAAATCTGCGGCTTCGATGTGGCGGTGCATCCCTTGGACGCCCGCAGGCGGCTGGGCTACCTGCCCGAAGGGGCTCCTGCCTATGGCGACATGACGGTCGCCGGCTTCCTGCGCTTCGCTGCCGAGGTCCGGGGGTTCCGGGGTGCGGAAGCGACATCCCGCGTCGAGCGTTCGGTCAATCTCCTGGAATTGTCGGAAGTGCTGCTGCAGCCGATCGACACCCTGTCCAAGGGCTTCAAGCGCCGCGTGGGCCTGGCCCAGGCGCTGCTGCACGATCCCGAGGTGCTGATCCTTGACGAGCCGACAGACGGTCTCGACCCCAATCAGAAATTCCAGGTGCGCAACCTCATCCAGGCCATGGCGGCCGAGAAGGCGATCATCATCTCGACCCATATCCTGGAAGAGGTGGATGCCGTCTGCACCCGCGCCATGGTCATTGCACGCGGCCGCATCCTGGCCGATGGTACGCCACAGGAGTTGGAGGCGCGGTCACGCTTCCACAACGCAGTTTACTTGCGGACTGAGCAGCCGATGCCGCAGCAGGCGCTGGATGCGCTGAAGGCACTGCCGGAAGCGGCCGGCATCGAAGCCGCGACGCGGGCCGGCGACACCGGCATCTATGTGCTGCCCCAGCCCGGTGCGCCGCTGCTGGCGGCGGTGCAGCGTACGATCCTGTCGCGTTCGGTCACTGTCGAGGAGCTGCGCGTCGAGCGCGGCCAGCTCGACGGCGTGTTCCGCGACCTGACCATTGAGCATGGGCCGGCGCGCGATCCTGAGCTGGTCGCGCCCTAAAGAGAACCCCGACGGACAAGCAGGAGCAGAGCATGGGCACGGTCGGTGTCATCTTTCGGCGCGAATTCCTCAGCTATTTCGCCACCCCCCTGGCGTATGTCTTCATCGTCATCTTCCTGCTGCTGGCCGGGGGGCTGACCTATTATCAGGGCGGGTTCTTCGAGCGCGGCCAGGCCGACCTCATCCCGTTCTTCTCCTTCCATCCCTGGCTCTACCTGTTCCTGATCCCGGCCTTGTCCATGCGGCTCTGGGCCGAGGAGCGCAAATCCGGCACCATCGAATGGCTGCTGACCTTGCCGGTGACCACGGGCGAGGCGGTGATCGCCAAGTTCCTGGCCGCCTGGGCCTTCACCGCCGTGGCGCTCATCCTGACCTTCCCGTTCTGGCTCACGGTCAACTATCTGGGCGATCCGGATAACGGCGTGATCTTGGCGTGCTATCTGGGCTCGCTGCTGATGGCCGGCGGCTTCCTCGCCATCGGCGGGGCGATCTCGGCGCTCACCCGCAGCCAGGTCATCGCCTTCGTGGTCAGCGCGGTCATCTGCTTCCTGTTCACCGCGACGGGCGCCCCGATCGTGCTGGGACCGACGACCGCGTGGCTGCCGCCTTATCTGGTCGAGGCCATCACGTCCTTGAGCTTCATCGCCCATTTCGATTCGATCACCCGTGGGCTGATCGACCTGCGCGACATCGTCTTCTTCCTCTCGGTGATCTGCCTGTTCCTGTTCGCGAACACGCTGATCATCGAAGCGAAGAAGGCATCCTGAGGAGAGGCCCATGGCGCCCAACCCCCGTCCCGGCCTGTCGCGCACGACCAACATCGTCATTGGCCTGGCGCTGGCCGCCGTGCTCTGCGTTTCGGCCAATGTCATCGCCGACAAGACGCTGGCGAATGCGCGCTTCGACCTGACCGACCGGCATCTCTATACGCTCTCGGACAGCACCCGCGCGGTGCTGTCGAAGATCCGCGAGCCGATTACGCTCGATTTCTATTTCTCCAAGACCTTGGGCGACCAGATCCCGAGCTATGGCGTCTATGCCCAGGAGGTGCGCGAACTCCTGCAGCAATATGCCGTGCTGGCCAAGGGCAAGCTGCGCGTGAACTACCGCGACCCGGTGCCGTTCAGCGAGGTCGAGGATCAGGCGACTGCGGCAGGGTTGAAGGGCGTGCCGCTCGACCAGACCGGGCAGCAGGTCTATTTCGGCCTTGCCGGCACCAACTCGACCGACGACAAGCAGACCATCCCGTTCTTCCAGACCGACCGCGAACGCTTCATCGAGTATGACCTGACGAAGCTGATCCAGCAGTTGGCCTTCCCGAACAAGAAGACCATCGGGCTGGTGACCAACCTGGCGCTGGAGGGCGATCCGACGGCGGCGATGCGCGGCCAGCAGAGCGCGCCCATCACCATCATCCAGCAGCTGCGCAAGACCTATGACGTCGAGGATCTGAATCCTGGCTTCGACAAGGTGCCGGACGATGTCGACCTGCTGATGATCGTCCAGCCGGAAAAGCTGCCGATAGCGACCCGTTACGCCATCGACCAGTTCGTGCTGAAGGGCGGCCACGCCCTGGTCTTCGCCGATCCCAATGCGGAGCTGGCACGCGAACATGCCAATCCGATGGCGCCGCCGGTCGGCACCTCGACTGCCGATGCGGATGATCTGCTGCATGCCTGGGGCGTCGACCTCACCAAGGGCAAGGTGGTGGGCGATCGCGACAATGCCGTTTCGGTCAATATCAGCCAATCCGACACATCGCCGCCGGTCGACTATCTCGGCTGGATCAACCTGCCCAAGGCGTCCTTCAACCACGACGATCCGGTGACGGCGCAGCTGGGTCAGGTGACCTTCGCCACGGCGGGTTCGTTGACGCCGGTCAAGGGAGCGGGCACCACATTCGAGCCCTTGGTGCGCAGCTCGGCCAATTCCGAGCTGATCGACACGGCCAAGACCACCGGCATCCCTGATCTGCAAGGGCTGCTCCAGGGCTTCCACGCGACTGGCCAGCGCTACGTTATCGCGGCGCGGCTGGCCGGCATCTCCCATACCGCCTTCCCGGGCGGTCCGCCCAAGGATGACAAGGCGATGGCGGGCGTGCCCGAGATTCGCCAGGCGACGCAGCCGATCAACGTCATCGTCGTCGCCGATGCCGATATGCTGGACGATCGGTTCTGGGTGCAGACCCAGGATTTCTTCGGCCAGCAGATCACCAGCACGACGGCCGATAATGGTGATTTCGTCGCCAACGCCATCGACAATCTGGCGGGCAGCGGCGACCTCATCGGTCTGCGTGCACGCGGCAGCGGCGAGCGGCCCTTTACCGTGGTCCAGCGCATCAAGCAGCGTGCCGACGACAAGTATCGGGCCGAGCAGACCCAGCTCGAGGCCAAGCTCAAGAATGCACAGAGCCAGCTCGCCGGCCTCGTCGACAAGCAGGGCGGCATCGATCAGAACAAGCTGACGCCGGCGCAGAAGCAATCGATCGAGCAGATGCGCGCGACCATCGTGCAGACCCGCTCGCGGTTGCGCGAGGTGCAGTTGGCCTTGGGGCAGGACATCGCCGCGCTGAAATCGCGGCTGGTGTTCCTCGATGTCGGGCTGGTGCCGCTCTGCGTCGCGATCGCAGCCCTGGTGTTGAGCGCGGTCAGGCTGCGCCGGCGCAAGCGCCAGATCCGGAATGTCGGTTGAGGGAGGATATCGGGTCCATGCGTACGACATCCCTCGGCCTTCTGGCCCTCGTCACCGTCATCGCCGCGGCCGGCGCGATCCTGTTGCCCGACAATGGCGGCAGCATCGTGCCGCCCGCACCGCCGAAGCCGGTATCGGTCCTGCCGGGCCTCAAGGACTGGATCGGCAATGCCGACGACCTGATCCTGCGCACCAGCGTCAATACGGTCGAGCTGACGCGCCAGGGGCAGGCCCCCTGGACCGTTGCCCAGAAGGACAATTATCCGGCCGATCCCGCCAAGGTGGCCGATCTCCTGAAACGGCTGCCGACGCTTGAAACCGTGGCGCCGAAGACGGCCGATCCCAAGCTCTATCGCCGCCTCGACGTCGGCGGGCCGGATGCCCACGACCATGGCGACGATCCGCAATCAACCTTGCTGAGCCTGAAGGATTCGGCCAAGCACCAGGCCGCGCTGGTCATCGGCAAGGTCCATTCGGATGCAATCAGCGGCAGCGATGACGGGGCCTATGTCCGCCAGCCCGATGCGGCCCGGTCCTGGCTTGCCAAGCCCTCGCTGCAGGTCAGCGCCCAGACGCTCGACTGGATCGACCCGACGATCGTCGATATCGATCCCGCGACCGTTACCTCCATTGCGCTGCAGCCGGCGGGTGCTGCTTCTGCCAGCCTTACCTTCAGCCATCCGGCCAATGCCGCGGCCGCGACCCCCTGGCATGTCGAGGGTATTCCGGCCAGTGCCAAGCTGAAGCCGGGCGATTCCGGCGCCGATCTGGCGGCACTGCTGCATCCGCTGCATTTAAGCGATGTCGGGCGGTCGCGCCGCATCACCGCCAAGCCGGATGCGATGGTCCATGTCACGACCAAGGATGGGCTGCAGCTCGCCATCAGCATCTTCAAACTGCCCGACACCAAGAAGCCAGGGCCTTTCCCGACCGGCACCTGGATCGAATTGCAGGCGGATGGATCGGGAGCGGCCGCGGCGCGCGCCCATGACATCGACATGAAGACCGGGCCTTGGGCGTACAAGATCGATGACGATACGGCCAAGCAATTGACCGAATCGGCCGCCGACATCGTCGAGGCACCACCGGCGGCGCCAGGCAAGACGCCGGCGGCCGCCCAGTAGCGATCGGCCGCCAGGCCGGCGAATGCTCGGAGCCCGGTCCGTCCAGGTCAGATAGATTTGGACGGACCGGGCTCTAACTATTTGAATCAGATGGCATGATTCGGATTTCAGGCCTGGTCGGCCTGGAATCGTCGCGCTTTAGGAGCCTGGCGTCGGATAGGTCCCGATCAGCCCCGGGCGGCCGGGAATGGGCATCGAATAACAATCAGATTGCTCGCCAAGTGTCTGATAGCAATATTGTCTCGGCTGCTGGGCCGACACCGATGCCGGGGTCGGCTTCGGCTTGGGACAGGATGTGGGCACGCGATCCGACGGCGGCGCGAATTCATCGCAGCCATTGCCGACGAGGGAACTACAGCTGGCGAGTGTGAGGAGCATGGTGCTCAAGAGGCCGAGCCGGCGGCAGGTACGCATTTGCCGGAGGGAGATGAAGATGGGGCAGGTCGAGAAGTTCTCTGAGAGCCGTGGCACGATGCTTACCTTCGGTTGCCGTTTCGCGATCGCCGCTTTTCTGGGAGCCGGCCTCCTTGGCCTTGCCGGCTGCGCCGATACCGGCAAAGCCTGGACCAAAGCGGGAGTCGACACGAGCCAGCGCGCGGCCGATTACAACGACTGCCTGGACCAAGCCCATCGGCAGACGCAGCGGGAGTATGCCATAGATACGGACATCATGGCATCCCAAGGCAATATCGGGCGCAGCCAGAACGCCAACAATTTCCAGTACCAGCGCATCATCACCAACGACGGCAACAAGAGCACGCAGATCATGAATGAATGCATGATCGGCAAGGGCTATGCGCCGGCAAGCTGATCGGCGCTTGCGAGCGTCACGAAGCGGCTTCTAAATAGGCGGCATGACGGCAGCCTCCATCTCCACGACGACTGACATGCCGGTGCCGCACCAGCCGTCGCCGGAACACCTGGTGCTGGAGTTGAGCGCCGCCATCATGGCCGTCACCCATGACGAACCCAGGGTGCTGACGGTCGGGAATGGTGCCGCCTTGCCCTCCGGTCCGCTCGAATCCGGTCATCGGACGCTGGAGCTGGGCCTGCGCGCCTGGGTGGAGCGGCAGACGCGGCAGACGCTCGGCTATGTCGAGCAGCTCTACACCTTCGCCGACCGCGACCGGGTCGAGGGCGGCGGAAACGAGCGGGTCATCGCGCTCAGCTATCTGGCTTTGGCCCGCGAGGCCGGGGCGATCGGCTCGGCCGATGCCGGCTGGCAGAACTGGTACCGCTATTTCCCATGGGAGGATTGGCGCGGCGGCCCGAACGCGCTGGTCGTCGAATCGATCCTGCCGCGGCTGTCGCAATGGGTATCGGATGCCGCTTCCGGCGAGGGGCGGCGCCGGCGCCAGGCGCGGGTGCAGGCGATCTTCGCCGCCGATGAACGCCTATGGAATGAGGAGCTGGTGCTCCAGCGCTACGAACTGCTTTACGAGGCCGGTGCGGTGCCGGAGGCAGGCGGTGATGCCCGCATGGTCGCCGGCGACACCATGACGCATGATCATCGCCGTATTCTGGCGACCGGTATCGCCCGGCTGCGCGCCAAGATCAAATACCGCCCAGTGGTGTTCGAGCTGATGCCGGACAGCTTCACCCTGTCGCAGCTCCAGCGCGCGGTCGAGGCGCTGGCCGGCCGCCGGCTGCACAAGCAGAATTTCCGCCGCTTCATCGAGCAGCAGTTGCTGGTCGAGGAGACGGGCGAGATGGTGGCGGCGACCGGCGGCCGGCCGGCCAAGCTGGTGCGCTTCCGCCGCGAGGTGCTGCAGGAACGCTCGATCACCGGCACCAAGCTGCCGCTGGCCCGCACCGCGCTGGTCTGAAGCGGCGATCGGAAGAGGAGGAGGCCGGGCGATGGCTCTACGTCGATCTTTGCGGTTCGTCCTGGCGTCGGCGTCGCTGGTCTTGACCCTGGCGGCGGCGAGTGCCGGAACCGCGCATGCCGTGGCATCGAAGGCGGCGGCCGCCTACGGCGTCGAACTCGAAGGGTTCGACTATCCCTATCCGGTACGCCAATACAGCTTCACCAGCCAGGAGCAGCCGCTGTCCATGGCGTATATGGATGTGGCGCCGGTGGGCCCGCCCAAAGGCGTCGTGGTGCTGCTGCACGGCAAGAACTTCTGTTCCGCGACCTGGGAGGCCACCATCAAGGTACTGGTCGATGCAGGCTATCGCGCCATCGCACCAGACCAGGTGGGCTTCTGCAAATCCTCCAAGCCCATGCGGTACCAGTTCAGCTTCCAGCAGCTCGCACACAATACCCACGACCTGCTGACGGCGCTCAGGATCAAGCAGCCGGTCGTGCTGCTCGGCCATTCGACCGGCGGCATGCTGGCGATACGCTATGCCCTGATGTATCCGCAGGGCGTCGCTAGGCTCCTGCTGGTCGACCCGATCGGGCTCGAGGACTGGAAGGCGCTGG
>DATJJW010000052.1:0-4740 GCA_035491935.1 Allostellaceae bacterium
CCTCAACACGACCGGCTTCAAGCGCCAGCGCGCGGAGTTCCAGGACCTGCTGTACCAGGACCTGCGGCGTCCGGGCGACAATTCCTCCGACAGCGGCACCATCGTGCCGGTCGGCGTGCAGATCGGCATCGGCGTCAAGGCGGCCGCGGTCTACCGCATCAACCAGCAGGGCAACCTCAGCCAGACCCAGAACCCGCTGGACGTGGCGATCCAGGGCGACGGCTATTTCCAGGTGCAGATGCCGGACGGCACGACTTCCTACACCCGGGCCGGCTCGTTCCAGCTGAACGCCCAGCGCCAGATCGTGACCGCCGACGGCTACCTGATCCAGCCCAACATCACCATCCCGCAGGGCACGACCAGCATCACCATCGACGCCAGCGGCGAGGTGATGGCGGATGTCGCCGGCACGACCAATCCGCAGAATGTCGGCCAGATCACGCTCGCCGTCTTCCCGAACCCGGCCGGCCTCTCGGCCTATGGCCAGAACCTGTTCAGCGAGACCCAGGCCTCGGGCGCGCCCATCGTGCAGAACCCCGGCGTCAGCGACACCGGCGTGCTGCAGCAGGGCTTTCTCGAGACCTCGAATGTCGACGTCGTCACCGAGATCACCAACCTGATCACCGCCCAGCGCGCCTACGAGATGAACTCCAAGGTCATCGAGACCGCCGACCAGATGCAGCAGACGCTGACCAACCTGCAGTAAGGGCCGATCTGCAGGAGGTGAGGTCTACGCCGTTTTGTAAAGCCCGCCATATTGTTCGCGCAGAATGTTCTTCTGAACCTTGCCCATGGTGTTGCGCGGCAGTTCGGCCACGCAGACCACGCGTTTGGGGCATTTGAACTTGGCCAGCCGCTGCTCGAGCAAAGCAATCACGGCCTTCTCGTCGAGAGGCACGCCATTGCCGATGGCGACAATGGCGGTGACGGCCTCGCCGAAATCGGCATGGGGCAGGCCCACTACAGCGCTTTCGATCACGTCCGGCAGCGCATCGATCTCGTTTTCGATTTCTTTCGGATAGACGTTGAAACCGCCGGTGATGACCAGGTCCTTCTGCCGGCCGACGATATGGACATAGCCGCGCGCATCGATCTTGCCCAGGTCGCCGGTGACGAAAAAGCCGTCGCGGAATTCCTCCGCCGTCTTCTCCGGCATGCGCCAATAGCCCTGGAACACGTTCGGCCCCTGGACTTCGATCATGCCGATCTCCTCTGGCCCCAGTACCTTGCCGGTTTCGGGGTCGGTCACGCGCACCGTGGTGCCGGGCAGCGGAAAACCCACCGTGCCGGCTATACGGTCGCCGTCATAGGGGTTGGAGGTGTTCATGTTGGTCTCGGTCATGCCGTAGCGCTCAAGGATGACGTGACCGGTCTTGGCCCGCCATTCGCGATGCGTGTCGGCCAGCAGCGGCGCCGAGCCCGAAATGAACAGGCGCATGCCCTTGGTCGTTTCGGGTGAGAGACCCTTGTGATCGAGCAGTCGGGTATAGAAGGTCGGCACGCCCATCAGTACGGTGGCCTCGCCCATCAGCCCGAGAATCTGATCGGCGTCGAACTTGGTCAGGAAGATCATCGACGCGCCGGCGAACAGGGTCACGTTGGTCGCGACCAGCAAGCCATGGGTATGGAAGATCGGCAGGGCGTGAATCAGCGTGTCGGCCTTGGTGTAGTGCCACGTCTCGACCAATGCGCGGGCGTTGGAGAGGACGTTCCCATGGCCGAGCATGGCACCCTTGGAACGTCCGGTCGTGCCGGAGGTATAGAGCAGCATCGCCAGATCGTCGGGGCCGCGCGCCGCATCGGAGAACGTCGTGGGCTGGCGGGCCGATAATTCGGCGAAGCTGCCCGTGTCGCCATGCTTGCCCAGTGTTTCGAAGCGGATGTTCCCAAGCCGTGCGCAGAGTTCGCCCAGCTCCTTGGCGTTCTCCGGCCGGCCGATGAACACGGTTGCCTCGGCATCGCCGAGGAAATATGCGATCTCCGTGGGGGTATAGGCGGTGTTGAGCGGCAGAAAGATCGCGCCGGCGCGGATGGTTGCGAGATAGAGCACGAGGGCTTCAGGACTCTTCTCGACCTGTACCGCCACGCGGTCGCCGGGCTTGATCCCCAGATGAACCAGCGCGTTTGCCTGTCGTGCGGAGACCGCCCAAAGATCGTCATAGGTCCAGACGCGGCCGGCCGGCGTCTTTAGGAAAGTCGCGGTGCCGTTTGGTGCATTGCCGAAAATATGATCGAAAAGATGATTGGCCATTTAAAGATACATTGCTCCATTTCTTGAAGTCTTTTGGGGCGGCTGAACGGCCTGGCCTCTATTTTACTTCGGTTTGTGTTTCGATGTCTTCACTGCGGCGCCGGCTCGTCGAATGATCTCGGGCGAGGCGGCGACAAGGCCTTGCTGAGCGAAGGCCTCGTGATTCATGATCAGGTCCTTTAATTCATAAAGATAATTGACCATCAGTCCATAACTTTGGGCCCATCCCTTTTCGGACAGGTCACCGCCCGGATTGATCCGTTCCAGCCGGGCGCCATTGCCGAGATGGAAGCGCGCGACCGGATCGATAGTCTTGCCCTGAGCGGATTGAGCGACAAGGAAGTATTTCGCTGCCGCCGTGGTCAGCGCATCCACCTCCAGCTTCGATATCGCTGGCTCGGCCAAGGCGCCAAGTACGGCTCGCTCGCGTCCATCCAGAAGAGAAGAGTCCCGGTCGGCCAGTTCGCCCTCCAGCCATTTACGGAAGCCGGGGACCGGTGACAAGGTCACGAATTGGGTCAGGTTGGGCAGTTGGGCACGCAAATCGTCGACGACCTGCTTGATGAGGTCGTTCCCGAAGGAAATACCGCGCAGGCCATCCTGGCAATTCGAGATCGAATAGAAAACAGCGGTATTCGCCGCTTCAGGCGCAATGGCCTCCCGCTCCGACGCGAGGACCGGCCCGATCGCCTCGGGGATGGCGGCGGTCAGCGCCACTTCGACGAAGATCAGCGGCTCGTCGGCCAGCGCCGGATGAAAGAAGCCGAAACAACGCCGGTCGCCGGGCACCAGGCGCCGCCGCAAATCGTCCCAGTCGTTGATCGAATGCACGGCCTCATAGGCAATGATCTTCTCGAGGATATTGGCCGGCGTGCCCCAGTCGATACGACGCATGACCAGGAATCCGCGGTTGAACCAGGAGCCGAACAGATGCCGGAAGTCGCGATCGAGTGCCTTGTTGGCCGACGTTTTCTCCTTCATCCGAAGCAGGTCTTCGCGCAGCCGCACCAGGCTGGCGGTCGCGCCCGGGGCAGCGTTCAGCCGGCGCAGCACCTCCTGGGTGCGGGGTTCGGCGTCGTCATGGATGGCGCGCGCGGTGGCATGGTCTGGCTTGGCCTGGTAAGCGGCAATCGCGGCATCGAGCTTCGAGGTATCGACCGCGAAACGCTCGGCGAATGCCGTCAAAAATGCCTGACGTTCTTGAGGGCTCATCGCGGCGAGCCGATCCAGGATATCGCGCGCGAGCGCGACACCCGAAACCTCACCCCGTAAGGACAAGAGATCTTCGAGCGCCAGCAACAGATCTTCCGGCGAGGCATTGGCCGAGGCTCGCGACCGGCCGCGGAGGATATTGAGGGACAACGCGTCCGTCAGCCGCGCGATGACGTTGCCTTGCCCCAGCACCGAGCGGCCATGCTCGCTGATCGACTGAAATAGATCGTTCAGGAATGCAGTTGTGCGCATCGCATCTCCCTTGAGGCTTTGGCATGTCCGGAGAAGCCTCTTCGAGGCAATTTCACGCGCAGAGCTTAGCGGCATTGCCACTAGAGATTGCCCATTTGTCGCAATCATTCAATGCCTTATCGAAGCATCAAGCTCATCGATCAGAATCTCCGCCAGGCGCGCGGTCGCCGGCTCCGGCTCGGCCTCGGCGCGGTGCAGGACGAGGTCGAGGCTGCCCAGCGTCGGCAAGCCGCTGGTGGCGGGCGTTAGCGGTGCCACGCGTGGCGATAGGCCCAAAGGCGTGCGCAGCGCGATGCCGAGCCCAGCGGATGTCGCGGCCCACAAGCCGGCGAGGCTGGGGCTTTCGAAGGCGATGCGCCAGGAGATCCCGGCATGGTCGAGCGCCTCGGTCGCAGCGTTGCGGAACAGGCAAGGCGAGGCCAGCGCCGCCAGCGGCAGGGGCTCGTCCCGTGACACCGGCACCGGCCTTTCGGCGCCGCCGATCCAGCACAGCGGCACCTCGGCGATGCGTTTCGCATGGGGCGTGGTGTCGCCCAGGCTCCAGGCCAGCGCCAGGTCGAGCTTGCCCGTGGTCACACGCTCCAAGAGCTCGGCATTGCGTGCGACCCTTGCCTCGACCTTGAGGCGCGGATGGGCGCGGGCGAAGCGGCCCAGCACCTCGGGCAGCAGAGTCTCGGCGAAATCCTCCTGCAGGCCCAGGCGTACCCAGCCTTCGAGGTCGCGGCCGCGCATCGCCACCGCCGCCTCGTCGTTCAGTTCCAGGAGCCGTCGGGCATAGCCCAGCATGGTCTCGCCGGCATCGGTCAAGGCCAGGCCGCGGCCCGATTTGCGGAAGATCGGCGTCCCCGCCTGTTCCTCCAGCTTCTTCAACTGCGCGCTCACCGCCGAGGTCGAACGGCCGAGCCGTTCCGCCGCCTTGGCATAGGAACCCAACTCCAGCCCGGTCACGAAGCTGCGCAGCACGTCGAGATCGAAATTCACCTGGGCCATCACCATTCATCCTAATTTACGGGATGATCAGTTAA
>DATJJW010000053.1:0-3965 GCA_035491935.1 Allostellaceae bacterium
TGAGATCCTGTCGGATGTGGACGGCGCCGTGGGCCTGCTCTTCGGCGTGCTCTTCCGCGCCCCCGCCGCCTATCGCCAGGTCTTGGCGGGCTATGGCATCGATCTCGCCGAGCGCCACGGCAATGATGGCGGGTTCATCCCGCTGCCTGCGACCTTCGTCGTCGATCGCGGCGGCATCGTCCGCTACGCCTTCATCGACATCGACTTCACCCGCCGGGCCGAACCGGCGGAGATCGTCGCCGTGCTGGCGAAGCTGCGCGACGGCGCGGCCTGACCCGCGCCGGAAGCGACCCGTCATGGAAATGCATCAGATCCGCTATTTCCTTGCCGTCTGCGAGACTCTGAACTTCACCCGCGCCGCCGAAACCTGCAACGTCACCCAGCCCGCCCTGACCCGCGCGGTGCAGAAGCTGGAGGAGGAAATGGGCGGGCTGCTGCTGCGGCGCGAGCGCGGCCGGACCCATCTCACCGAATTCGGCCGGAGCATGCGTCCGCATCTCGAGCAGGTCCTGCAGAATACCGAGGCCGCCGGCTCGACGGCGAAGAGCTTCCTGACTCTGGAGGATGCGGCGCTGCGCCTCGGCGTGATGTGCACCGTGGGCCCCTTGCGCTGCGTCGGCCTGATGACCCAGTTTCACCGCGAGCATCCCGGCGTATCGGTGAACCTGCGCGAGGGCGTGCCGGCGGCGCTCGGGGAGATGCTGGAGCAAGGTGTCCTGGATCTCGCCATCATGGCGGCGCCGGGCGGCTTCGCCGAGCGCTTCCAGATCAAACCCCTTTACCGGGAGCGCTTCGTCGTCGCCTTTCACCGGGGTCACCGTTTCGAAGGGCAGGAAACGGTCCGCACCCAGGATTGCGACGGCGAATCCTATCTGATGCGCATGAATTGCGAATTCGCGACCCATTGGGACGGCTTCCTCGCGGCGCATGAGGTCGGGCTGAAGGAGGTCTATCGCAGCGAGCGCGAGGACTGGATCCAGAGCATGGTGACGGCCGGGGCCGGCATCTGCTTTCTGCCGGAATATTCTCCTTTGCTCCCGGGCCTCGCCACGCGCCCCTTGGTCGATCCGGAGGTCCATCGCGACGTCGCTCTCGTCACCATCCCCGGCCGGCGCTTCTCCCCGGCCGTGGCGGCCTTCGTCAAGTCGGTGACACGCTATCGCTGGCCGGAATCGCCGCATTGAGCCGGCAGGAGACCGTGCCGCGCTTGCTTCTTTCGGCAAAGACCTCCTTGGCGGCGGTGAAGGCGTTGAGCGCCGCGGGAAACCCCGCATAGACCGCCATCTGCATGATGACCTCGACGATCTCCTCACGCCGGCAGCCGACCTCTAGCGCACCGTGGATATGGGCCTTCAGCTGGGGCAGGGCACCGAGGGCGGTCAGCGCCGCCACGGTCGCGATCTCTCGCGATTTGAGATCGAGCCCGGGGCGGGTGTAGATATCGCCGAAGGCGAATTCCACCAGATATCGGCCGAAGTCCGGCGCGATATCCTCCAGGCTCGTCAGGATGCGCTCGATCTGGATGCGATCGATCTCCGCCAGCCGGGCGAGACCGCGTTCGTAGCGTGTGCTCATGAATCGCTCCTGTTTGCGGGATGCGGCATCTTCAGATGCCCTGCCAGCAGGGCGGCAAGGGCGAGGGCCATCGCCAGGCCCAGGACGCAGGCGCCCCAGCCGAAGCGGTCGAAGATCTGGCCCAGCACCGCGCTCCCCACCAGCCCGCCCAGGAAATAGCAGGCGAGATAGATGCCCCCGGCGGCCCCGCGGTCGCCTCTGGCCGCACGGCTGACGAAACCGGTCGCCGTCGCCTGGGCGAAGAAGGTGCCGATGCCGATCAAAGCGAGGCCCAGCAGCACCGGCGTCAAGGCCGGCAGCAGAAGCAGCGGCAGGCCGAGCGCGGCGATCCCCAGGGCCGCCCACAAGGTCGGCCGCGTGCCGAAGCGCGCTGCGGCGCGGCCAGCGAAGGGCGTGGTCAGGATCGATGGCAGGAAGACGAAATAGACGAAGCCCAGCTGCATGGGGCCCAGCGCCAGGGGGCTGCGAACCAGCACGAAGTTGACATAGGTGAAGGTGCCGATGAAGACGAAGAGGATGAGGAAGCCGATGGCAAAGCTTGCGCGCAGCAAGGGGTTGGCCAGATGCGCGGCCAAGGCGCCGGCGGGCGAGGGGCGCTCCGCCTCGCTCGAGGCCATGGGGATCGTCTGCCGCAGGGTGAAGTAGACCAGCAGCGCCCCCGACAGGTTGAGCGCGGCAAAGCCCAGGAAATTCCCCGCCAGCCCGAGATGATCGGCGAGGGCTGCCGACATCAGCCGGCCGAAGAGATTGCTCGCCACATTGCCGGTGATATAGGCGGCAAAGGCGCCCGCCGTGGCCCCGGCGCTGCAATTCTCCCCGAGATAGGCCAGGGTCAAGGTGAAGGCCGCCGACATGAACACCCCCTGGGCGACGCGCAGCGCCATGAAGCTCGCCAGACCCGGCGCTACGGCCAGCAATCCCGTCGGGATCGATAGCAGTGCCAGGCTGAGCAGCACGCCGCGCCGCCGGTCGATGCGCCGGCTGAACAGGGCGACCAGCAGGCCCGAGGCCGCCATGCCGAAGGTGCTGGCATTGACGGCGATCCCCATCGCGGCGGGGCTGACGCCGTAGTGGCGGGTGAGCGTCGGCAGGATCGCCTGGGTGGCGAAGAGATCGACCACCGTCAGGAAGGCCGTCAGGCCGATCACGAAGCTGCGCAGCGCCCCCGCCAGCGCGTCGCCTCGTGGCCGCATGATGTTCAACGTCATCGTCTCGGTCATGATGGATCTCATCTGGAGGGGAAACCGGCGCACGATGGCCGACGGACGGCCGGTCATCGCGCGCCTCTGGGGCCGCATGCGCGGCATTACATGCTATTGGCGTCCATCGGGTCGTGGAGGATGTCGGCCGAGAGGAGCACCGCGGCGGTCTTGCCGGTGTTCTTCCACCAATGGGCCGTGACATGCGTCTCCGCCGTCGCCTCGCCCGCCTTGTGCAGGATCGGCACGGCACAGCTGCTGGCGTATTCCGTGACTTGACCCTGGACGACATAGATGATCGCCGGACGGTCGCCATGGCTGTGCCAGGGCACGATGCCACCGGGCTGGATCACCAGCCGGCGCAGGCGCATCAGATGATCGTCGAGCTTCACCGGCTCCTCCGCCAGGTTGATGGAAGTGAGGACCGTGTCGGTCACGCCCTTGGGCATGGTGGCGCCGGGCTTCTGTCCCTGGCCCGACGCGACGACCTTGTCCGCCGGGCAAGAACCCGCGAAAGCCGTCGCGGAAAAGGCTGCGACGATCATTGCCGCGGCCCCGCCGGCAGCGAAGCGGCCGAGGCCGCGATGGGTGTGAATGCTGCGCATGATTTCGATCTCCTCTGCTGTTGGGCAGCGGCAGAATTGCCGCCGCTTCGCCGGGGAAGATCGTTCAGAGCCGGTGCGCGCTGAAATGCCGATTGGCTATCGGTTCAATGCCCGAAGCGCGAAGGGTCGAAGCGGGCGCGCAATACCGCGCGAGGTGCCCGGCGCCTTCGTCAGGCACCGTCGATGCCCTGGGGGAAATCACCCTTCGCTGGGCGCGAAGGCATCGCGCGCCGCGGCAATCATGGCCTCGGCGTCGTTGAGGCGCCGCAGACCGCGGCGATAGCGAATGGTGGTCTGGCGCCGCCGGCGGCGCACTACCCAGGAACGGAGCGAATGCAGCATCTTGGTCCCTCGCGGATAAGAGGATCGGCAATGGACCGAGGATGGGGCCAGGCCGCCGGCGAGAGAAATGCCACCTGCCTATGGTTTCGATGCCGGCGGCAGAAAATTCCGCGCCAAGGCGTGATACACGCCGACCGGCGCGATCAGACGCGAGACCGCGGTGGCGATGACGGCCGCGGCCATCAGCGGCACCATCATATGGTGGTTGTCCGTCATCTCCGTGACGATGACGAAGGCGGTGATG
>DATJJW010000054.1:0-14507 GCA_035491935.1 Allostellaceae bacterium
CATGAACAGCGTTCCAGACATTACCCAGGCTGGCTTCGTTGCCGATGAGTTTCAGGAGATTATCCCCATTGGCGTTACCGGGCGGCCGAACGGTGTCGATGCTACCGGGAAGCCCGTTTACCAGACGGTGGATGCCACCTATGCGGTGCCGTATCTGGTCGCCCACAATCAGCAAATCCAGAACCAGGCGGATGCTTCCGACGCTGCGATCACGACGTTGACGACTCGCGTGGCGGCGCTGGAGGCCAAGGCGGTCAATGCCGGCTCTACGACGACGTCTACCGCCACATAGGACAATAGACTGTATGTTTAGTCCCAGCATTTTGATGGGTAGGATTGAGCCTGAGACGATTGGACTTTTTGTCCATGCTTTGCAGACGAATTCGTAGGGTGTGAGGGTCTTCAGTTTGCGGCCGAAGTTGTAAGCGCTGACAAAGTCTGCGAGGTGCTGGCTAAGTTGGTCGTGATTCTCGTAGTGGAAGCGTTTGACCGTCGCCTCCTTAATGGTGCGGTTCATGCGCTCGACTTGGCCGTTGGTCCAGAGATGCCTGGGCCTTGGTCGTCCGATGGTCGATGTCGTTGGTGGCGCAGGTGTATTCGAAGGCATGAGCCCGGAATACCTCGTCGGCAGCGATGGACTCCTTGATCAACGGCATGGCCGACCCACCGGCACCAGGCGTGGTGAACTGAATGCCGTTGTCGGTTAGCGCGGAGTGCATCTTGTAGGCGATGGCTGCGATCAGCCGACGCAGGAACTCTCCCGAGACGGCGGTCGTGGCTTTCTTATGTAAATCGACGAAGGCAAACTTCGAGGTCCGTTCGCACCTAGGCAACGTCGATGTGGAAATAGCCGATCGGATAGGCCTTGAACTTCCTTGCCGCCGGTTTGTCGCCATCGACATCAGGCAAGCGAGAGATGCCATGGCGTTGCAGGCAGCGATGCAGCGACGATCGTGTCAAATGAGGAATTGTAGCCTGCAAGGCATAGGGGCAGTCGTCGAGCGGCAACAGCGTATGCCTACGGAAAGCGACGATGACCGCCTCGTCCTCGACCGACAGCACCGAGGATCTGGCATCCTTCGGCCCGGTTGGCAGGTCGGCGACCGAGGTCCGCTTCTTCCACTTCGCAACGGTCTTCTGATTGATGCCGTAGCGCTGGGCCAAGACCCTCAGGCTCTCTTGACTATGTCGTATCGCTCGACGGATCGCCTCTGTCGTTGTGGCGCAGCCGTGAAGTACTTGGCCCATAGCGCATCCTTCCATTCCCTGGAAAACAATGCACCATCAAAATCCGGAATCAAACAGCTGGGCTCGGATCTCGATCTTTCCGCTTATCTCTATCCACTAATCCCAGGAATGCGCTCATGACTATCAAGAAGCCCGTCGTCACCGAGGTGCCGGACGACAATTCGGCTATCACCCAGCCGACCTCGCCGGGCGCGACCGAGATCCTGGCCAACACCATAATCCAGGTACTGGCCACTCAGCGCAACGCTGCCAACGATCAGCTCGTTATGAAAGAAGTCGAGTTGATGCAGGCACGCAGCCAGATCATCGCCTTGCAGGCGCGCATCGCCGGGCTGGAAAAGCTGCTGCCCAACGTAGAGGGCGTCGCAGCCTAATCGGCATAAAAGAGGACGATTTTATCGCCCTTTTTGATATGCAAGCTCGTCTGAAAACTCTGCCGATCTGTCCAAAAACGGCCGGGCGGTTGCCCTGCGTCCGACCGTTCATGTTCCAGCCACCTTTGGATAGACCACGGGGCCCACGGGCGGACAAGTTGGTACGCGGCTCCCAACCTTCCACCGCCACATGGGTGAGCGGGCTGCCGGTATAGGGCTCGATTATAGCGCTCGATCCGCTCGATCACGCCGCGCTCGGCCGCCGCCACGAGGGAGATGGCGATGCCCGAGGCAGCGGCGCGGCCGATACGGTGCACAAATGCCATTAGCGGGCGTCTCATCCACTCGGTTTACGCCGCGATGCCGCCTCAACGGCGACAGAGCCGTTCCATGCCTTCCCGAAAGGAACCCCATGCTGATTCACGAGAGCTGCATGACGCCGGAGGAGCGCGACCGGCTGACCCGCAACGAAGTGCGCATCGATGTCGTTTGCGCCGATGTCGCCGAGATCAAACTGACGATTGGCGAGGCCAATACCCGGCTGCGTTCCATCGAGCAGACTTTGTCCGAAGCGCAAGGCGGCTGGCGCACCATCATGCTGCTGGGCGGCGTTGGGGCCACCCTGGGCGCTGCACTCACCCACATGTTCACCACCCTGTTCCATCGATGAGGAGGTTGCCATGACCATACGCGCGGCCAGCACTTTGACAGCCGTCGCCTTGACATATGAACCGGGCGAACTCGACACGCTGACGCGCACGGTATGGGGCGAGGCGCGCGGGGAGGCAGATGCCGGCCGGGTGGCAGTCGCCTGGTGCATCCGCAACCGGGCGAGCATCCGGCCGGTCGCCTGGTGGGGTGGTTCGATCGGCGCCGTATGCCGGAAGCCCCGGCAGTTCTCATGCTGGAACGAGGAAGACCCGAACTGCGCGAAGCTGACGGCACTCGCAGTGGACGATCCGTTGTACCAGCACATCCTAGGGCTGTGCCGTGATGTGCTTGCCGGCAGGGTTCCGGACTCGACCGGTGGTGCCGATCATTATCAGGTCATTGGTACCGGTGCCGCCTGGTCACATGGCAAAAAACCGTCGGCAATCATTGGTCGACACGCATTCTATCGTCTTGGGCCCAATGCGTGACCGTGCCGAAAACCCTTATCAAAGGTAGAAAATTATCGACGTACACCCGCTAAGCGATTGGAAAGGAGGCCGGATCGCGACCCTTCGACAATAAAGATGCGAAAAAACCAGGCCCTACTCTCTCTCTGGTGGTTTTTTTCGTCGCTTGGCAACTTTTATATTTTTGTCCAAGTCTTTGGCCATTAGAACGAGCTAAGTGTATGGTTCGTGAAACATCTTTCAGACCACGTTTACATTTAGCACGCAAGAATCACGAGGCGTTTCCCGTGGGAGACTCTGGGCAGGGTGCAATGGCGCGCACATTCATCATTCGATCCCGGATATTCCCTTATAAGTGGTATATCTGATATGAATCTCAAGAAAACCGACGGCTTTACGGCGCGCCGACGCGGCGATCCCGACCCGGTCGACATCCATGTCGGCGGCCGTATCCGCATGCGTCGCATCTTGTTGGGGCTAAGCCAGGAAACGGTTGCCAGCCAATTGGGCATCAGTTTCCAGCAGTTGCAGAAATACGAGAGCGGCGCTAACCGCATCAGTGCGAGCCGGCTCTATGACGTGGCATACTGTCTCAACGCGCCGGTCGCCTATTTCTTCGCCGAGATGCCCGAAGAAGTGCGTTATACCGATGCGGTGGAGGACAATACGTCCGACGTTTTGAACGCGACACGCGAGGCGGGCGACAAACATTCGCCGACCGCCCAGGCAGTGATGCAGAACCGGACGACCTTGGACCTCATCCGTGATTTCTACCGGATCACCTCGACGCAACAGCAACGATGCATCCTCGACCTCATCCGCGCCATGGCCGAGACCGCGGCCCGCCGTCAGGCGATGGATGGCCAAGACCTCAGCACGGGCAATCCCGCCTGATCGACTCCATGACAGCGGCTCCCCGCGACCGATCCCGAACCGGCCAGTCCGCTTCCTATTGTGCGGGAACCGGCGCCGCGTCTGGGGCCAGCATCGCGCCTCGACAGAAATGCCAGCTCCTGACCGTGGGCTTGCTGCCGGCCAGACGATAGAGCAGGACATATTGCGGCGCACCCTCACCGGCCCGCGTCAACAGGATCTGGAAGCGGTTGCCGGGGCAGGGTTGATGCTGCTCGGATAGCCGGAGCGCCGTGCCCTTGACGTCGAGGCAGGGGCGCAGCAAGCGGGGCGGCAATTGGGTGAGCGGCGGCATGGCATGGCCGTCCAGGGTCAGGAAATAATTGACCGCCTTGCCGCCGCGTATGCGTGCCTGCAGGTCCAATCGGCCGAAGCTTGCCTTATAGAGGCCCGCCTCCTGGACGCCATCCGGCCCGGGCACGGTGATGCCATGGATGGTGAAGGCCGCGCATTCCAGGGCCTGGGAAGGCACACGACGTTTCACAGGCTTGGCGGCCGCGGGTTTAGCTGGTTTTTTCGCCGTCGGAGCATTGTCGGCCAGTGCCGGCGACAGGATGAGCGGCCCCGCCAATCCAGCCAGCATCGCCATCCAGCGCCAAGAGACGCTCCAAGTAAGGCACCGGGCCGGCCACCCGTTCAGGCTTCTCGTCCAATCCATCGTTTCCCGGTCCCGTCACGAGAGGCTCGACGGAAATCTGGCCGATTTCATCGCGTCTGTCACGGGGCCAGTGATGGAGGTGTATCGTCGGGTCTGTTTCCTGGCGTCGCGCGTGCCGGTGATGTAATACCCGAAAGTTGAAGAGGGCTGACAACCGGTTTGCCCGTGGAGAGGGCTCGTGTGTCGATGGACAGGGCGCCGGGGTTGCGCGCGGAAGGCTTGGGGTTGCGGCGCGGCGGCAGGCGGCTTTTCTCCGGGTTGGGCTTCGAGGCCGGACCGGGGGCCGCCCTCATCCTCTCCGGCCCTAATGGCAGCGGCAAATCAAGCCTGCTGCGCCTGTTGGCCGGGTTGGCGCGTCCCGAAGCCGGCAACCTCTCCTGGCAAGGCAGGCCAGTCGTCGACGACCTCGACGCCTATCAAGCCAGTCTCCATCTCGTCGGCCATCAGGATGGGCTGCGTCCGATCCTGACCGTGGCAGAGACACTGCGTTTCTGGATCGAGGTCGCCGGCGAGGCGCCGGCCGATGGCGAGACCGGCACGGCGGCGCTGGCGGCACTTGGCCTGGAGGCCTTAGGTCGGACGCCTTGCCGGCTGTTGTCGTCCGGGCAGCGACGGCGGCTGGCGCTGGCCCGGTTGCTGACGGCGCCGCGGCCGCTCTGGCTGCTCGACGAGCCTGCCGTCGGTCTCGACCAGGCGGCCTTGGGCCTGCTGGCGGGAGTGCTGGCCCGCCATCGCGCGGGCGGCGGCACCATCATCCTCTCCACCCATCAGCCGCTCGACCTGCCCGATGCGATCACTCTCGATCTTGCGGATTTCCGGCCGGCGCTCTCACCCGCCGCGACCGCCGATCTCGTCTGGGACGGTATCTGAGTCATGCGCGGCCTTATCGCCCTCATCCGCCGCGACCTGGCTCTGGCGCTGCGCCAGGGCGGCGACGCCGCTATCGCCGTGCTGTTCTTCGTGCTGGCCGCCATGCTCTTCGCCTTTGGTATCGGACCGGAGCCGGGCGAGCTGTCGCGCGTGGCATCCGGGATCATCTGGGTGACGGCACTCTTGGCGGCGCTGCTCGGCCTCGACCGGCTGTTCCAGGCCGATTGGGAAGATGGCACGCTCGACATCCTGGCGCTGTCGCCGATCCCACTCGAGATGGTCGTCCTGGCCAAGGCCGCGGCCCATTGGCTGCTCGCTGGCTTGCCGCTGCTCCTGGCGACGCCGTTGGTGGGATTGCTTCTGCATCTCGACACGGCGAGTCTGCCGGCGCTCATCGCCGCCATGGCACTCGGCACGCCCAGCCTCAGCCTGATCGGCACCGTCGGCGCGGCGCTGACATTGGGTGCACGGCGCGGCGGGGTGCTGGTCTCGTTGCTGGTGTTGCCTCTGGAAATTCCGGTGCTTATCTTCGGCACGGCGGCGGTTTCTGCCATCCTGTCCGACAGGGCGGCAGCGACGCCCTTCCTGCTCTTGGGCGCGATCCTGGCGGGAGCGCTGGCGTTGGGGCCGTGGGCCGCGGCGGCGGCGTTGCGCCAAGCCCTTGAATAATTGCCTTAAAGTAGAATAGGGCTGGCATGAAAAGACGAAAATAGGCGTATCAAGGGATATGGGCTTCTCCTTCCACTATTTCGCCAACCCGGCACGTTTCATGCGCGCGAGCGGCAAGGTTCTGCCGTGGCTCACGGCCTTGACCGCGTTGTGCCTGGGCGTAGGGCTGGTCGGCGGGCTGGTCCTGGCGCCGCCCGATTATCAGCAGGGCGACACGGTGCGCATCATGTTCATCCATGTGCCGTCCGCCTGGGTCGGCATGATGGGCTACACCATGCTGGCGGCGGCCTCGGCCTCGGCGCTGATCTGGCGTCATCCGCTGGCCGAGGTCGCGGCAGAGGCGGCCGCCCCCTTGGGCGCCGGCTTCACACTGGTCTGCCTGGTCACCGGCTCGCTCTGGGGCGCGCCCATGTGGGGCACATGGTGGGTGTGGGATGCGCGGCTGACCTCCGTGCTGATCCTGTTCTTCCTGTATCTGGGATACATGGCGTTGGCTGGCGCCTTCGACGACGCGGCGCGTGGCCGGCGTGCCGCCTCGATCCTGGCGCTGGTGGGATTCGTCAACGTGCCGATCATTCATTATTCGGTCGTCTGGTGGAACACGCTGCACCAGCCGGCCAGCGTGATGCGCCTGGGCGGCCCCAGCATCGATCCGTCGATCCTCTGGCCGCTACTGGTCATGGCGCTGGGCTTCACGCTTCTGTTCCTGACGCTGTGGGTTGTGCGCATGCGCACGGCGCTGATCCGCCGCAAGATCGAGGCGCTGGAGTTGGCGGCGGCCGATGCGGCCGGCGCTGGCCACTACCGTCCGGTGACGGCGCCATGAGCGGCTTCATGCATTGGCTCGCCATGGGCGGCTATGCCGCCTATGTCTGGTCGGCCTATGGCGTGGCGCTGATCGTGCTGTCCGGCCTCGCGGTCTCGGCCATTTCCGGCTACCGGGCGAGCCGCCGGGCGCTCGACGAACTCGAAGCTCAAGGACGGACACGGCGATGAGGGGCACGGCGATGAGTGCACGGCGATGAAGGGCAGGATGACCCGCAAGCGCCGCCGGCTCTATCTGGTGCTGGGCGGCATGGGCTGCCTTGGCGTTGCGGTGGCGCTGGTGCTGAATGCCTTCAACGACGATCTTGTGTTCTTCTACAGCCCGAGCGACCTGGTGCAGAAGCATCCCACCCCCGGCCGAACGCTCCGCATCGGTGGGTTGGTCGAGGATGGCAGCGTCAAGCGGCTCGACGGCGGCAAGCAGATCGACTTCAAGGTGACCGACGGCAAGCATGACGTCGCTGTCGCCTATACCGGCGTGCTGCCCGACCTGTTTCGCGAGGGGCAGGGAGTCATCGCCGAAGGCGCGCTGACCGGCACCGGTACTATCGTCGCGACCCAGGTGCTGGCCAAGCATGACGAGAAATACATGCCACCCGACGTTGTGGCGGCGCTGAAGAAATCCGGCGAGTGGCAGGAGGACAAGCGCGCCTCCGCCGCAGCATCGCCGGCCCTGCAGGCGGCCCGGGCGCCGATGGTAGATCTGCCGACACCGAGGCCCCATTCATGATTGCTGAGATCGGACATTTCGCGCTGGTCCTGGCGCTCGGCATCGCGCTGGTACAGGCGATCGTGCCGCTTTGGGGCGCTTCGACGGCCCGTCCGGCGATGGTCGCGGTGGCGGCACCCGCCTCGCTCATCCAGTTCGCGTTGGTGGCGCTGTCCTTCGGCTGCCTGGCCTATGGCTATGTCGTGTCGGATTTCTCGCTGGTCACCGTGTTCGAGAACAGCCATTCCGACAAGCCGCTGCTCTACAAGATCACCGGCGTCTGGGGCAACCATGAGGGCTCGATGCTGCTCTGGGTGCTGATCCTGACGCTCTATGGCGCCGCGGTGGGATTGTTCGGCGGCAAGCTGCCGCGGGATTTCCGCGCCCGGGTGCTCAGCGTCCACGGCATGATCGGGGTGGGTTTCCTGGCGTTCATCCTGTTCACCTCGAACCCGTTCCTGCGTTTGGCACCAGTGCCGCCGGACGGGCAGGGCATGAACCCGGTGCTGCAGGACCCGGGGCTCGCTTTCCATCCGCCGATGCTCTATCTCGGCTATGTCGGCTTTTCCATGGCGTTCAGTTTCGCGGTCGCGGCGCTCATCGAGGGCCGGGTCGATGCCGCCTGGGCGCGCTGGGTTCGGCCCTGGACCCTGGCCGCCTGGTGTGCGCTCACCGCCGGCATCTGCTTAGGATCCTGGTGGGCCTATTACGAACTCGGCTGGGGCGGCTGGTGGTCGTGGGATCCGGTCGAGAATGCCAGCTTCATGCCCTGGCTTTCCGGCACGGCGCTCCTCCATTCGGCGATCGTCGTCGAGAAGCGCGACAGCTTGAAGACCTGGACGATCTTCCTGGCGCTGCTGACCTTCGCGCTGTCGCTGCTCGGCACCTTCCTGGTGCGCTCGGGCGTGCTGACCTCGGTCCATGCCTTCGCCAGCGATCCGCGGCGCGGCGCCTTCATCCTGGTTCTGCTGGCGCTGGTCGTCGGCGGGTCGCTTGTTCTCTATGCCCTGCGCGCGCCGGCCCTGCGCGCCACCGGCAGCTTTGCGCTGCTCTCGCGCGAAGGGGCGCTGGTGCTGAACAATTTGCTGCTGGCCTGTGCGGCCACAACCGTATTCCTCGGCACCCTCTATCCCTTGTTCCTTTCGACCATCGGCGGCCCGAGCGTGTCGGTAGGCGCGCCCTATTACGAGGCGACGTTTCTGCCGCTGATGGTGCCACTGCTGCTGGCCCTGGGCATCGGGCCGCTCATGACCTGGAAGCGTGCCGATATCATACCCTTGATGGTCCGGCTGCGCCTGGCCTTCGTGCTGGCGGTCGTGGCGGCGGCGGCCACCGCTTATCTCGCCATCGGCAAATCGGCCCTGGCGCCTTTGGGGTTGGGCTTGGCCGCCTGGATCTTCATCGCGACATTGACCGAGCTGGCCGAGCGTATCCGCCTGTTCCGCGTGCCGCTCGGCAATTCGCTCCGCCGGCTCGCGACATCGCCGCGCGCCGCTTTCGGCATGAGTCTCGCCCATGCCGGCCTGGCCGTCACCATTGCCGGCATCACCGTTTCGACCGGCTGGCAGGCCGAGTCGATCCAGGTGATGAAGCCCGGCGACAGCGTGACGATCGCCGGCGACACCTGGCATTTCGACGGCACCAGCGCCATCAAGGGCGAGAACTGGCAGGGGCTGGAAGCGCGCTTTACCCTGTCCCATGACGGCAAGCCCTTCGCCGTGTTGACGCCGGCCCGGCATAGCTTCCCGCTGCAGCAGATGACGCTGGCCAAGGTCGCGATCCACACGGATGGTTTCGCCGATTGGTATGCCGTGCTGGGCGAGGAGCAGCCGGGCGGCGGCTGGGTGGCGCGGCTCTACCACAATCCGTTGGTGCCCTGGGTCTGGTTCGGCGCCCTCATCATGGCGTTGGGCGGTATCGTCTCGCTGACCGACCGGCGCCTGCGCATCGGCGCGCCGCTCCGCCGGGCCAAGCCTGCGCCCGAGATGCCGGAGCCGCATGTTCCGGCTTAAGCTGATATACCTTCTGCCGCTGGTGGCGCTGGTCGGCTTGCTGGGCGTGCTGGGCCTGGGGCTCGGCCACGATCCTTCCGCCTTGCCCTCGGCCATGATCGACAAGCCGGCGCCAAGCTTCGATCTGCCGCCTCTGCTCGCGGCCAAGCCTGGCCTCAAAACCGCCGATCTCAAGGGCCATCCGGTATTGGTCAATTTCTTCGCCTCCTGGTGCCTGCCCTGCCGGGAGGAGGCGGCGACGCTTGCCGGCTTCGCCGCCAGCGGTGCCGTGCCGATCTATGGCATCGACTACAAGGACAAGCCGGAGGCGGCGAAGAGCTTCCTTGAGCAGAGCGGCGATCCGTTCCAGCGCGTCGGCATCGATACCGGCCGCACCTTCATCGATTTTGGCGCCTATGGCGTGCCGGAGACCTATATCATCGACGCATCCGGCCATATCCGCTACCGCTTCGCCGGGCCGTTGACCCCCGACGCGCTGCGCGACCAGATATTGCCGCGTCTCGCTGCGCTCAAGGCCGGCAAATGAGAGGCTTCCTGCTGCTGCTCCTGACGCTCATGGCGATGCAACCCGGCTTGGTTACGGGATTTGCCTGGGCCGTCGATCCGGGCGAGCGTCTGGCCGATCCGGCGCTGGAGGCGCGAGCCCGTGCGCTCAGCCAAGATCTGCGCTGCCTGGTCTGCCGCAACGAGAATATCGACGAATCCGACGCGCCGCTCGCCCATGACATACGCGTGCTGTTGCGTGAGCGGCTGAAGGCCGGCGATAGCGATGCCCAAGTGCTGAACTACATGCGTGCCCGTTATGGCGATTACGTGCTGCTGAAGCCGCCGGTGGAATGGTCGACCTGGGGGTTGTGGTTCGGCCCGCCGGCGTTGCTGCTGATCGCGGGTGCGGCCATACTGTGGACGTCACGCCGTCGGCCGGCGGCACCGAAGCCGCTGGCGCCGGAGGAACAGGCCCGGTTGGATGCCTTGCTGGAAAGGCGGGATGGATGACCCTGCTCTTCGTCATCCTGGCCATGATCACCGTGGCGGCGCTGATCCCGCTGCTGCGTCCCTTGATGAGGGGAGCGGTGGCCGAGGCGCCGCGCGCCGCCCTCGACCTCGCCATCTACAAGGATCAGCTGGCCGAGCTGGAACGCGACCGGGTGCGCGGCATCTTGAGCGAGAGCGAGACGAGCGCCGCCCGGCTGGAGATCCAACGCCGTCTGCTCGCCGCCATGCCGGAGGGCGCGCCGGGCGAGGCGGCCCAGGCGCGGTACCGGCCGATGCCGATGGTGGCCGTGCTGCTGATCGTGCTGGTGCCGGCACTCTCGATCGGCCTCTATGCCCTGCTCGGCCGGCCGGGGCTGCCCGATGCGCCCTGGGCCGCGCGCAGTGCCGAACGGCCGCTCCTGGCCGAAAACGGCAATCTCGATCTCGCCAAGGTCAAACAGGCGCTGGAGCAGCGCCTGGCCACCGATCCGACCAGCCTCAAGGGCTGGATATTCCTGGCCCAGACCGATGGCTCACTCAAGGATTGGGCCGGCGCCAAGCATGCCTGGGAGCAGGCGAGGGGCTTGAGCCATGATCGTGGCGACGTGCTGAGCGGCCTGGCCGAGACACTGGTGGCCGAGGCGGGCGGGCAGGTGACGGACCCGGCCAGGGCGCTGTTCTCCAGAGCCGCGGCAACCGACCCGAAGCTCGCCAATGCGCGCTATTATCTGGGCCTGGCTGCGGCCCAGCGCGGCGATCTCAAGACTGCCATCGCGACTTGGCAGGATCTTTTGAAGGATGCGCCGCCCAAGGCCCCCTGGCGGCCTCAAGTCGCGCAGATGGTGGCCGAAGCCCAGAAGGCGCCCTCGTCGCCTTCCAAACCCGCCTTGCCCGGTCCATCGCCCACTGAACAGGCGGCGATCGCGGCGCTGCCACCGGCCGAGCAGGTGCAGGCGATCCGTGGCATGGTCGACGGGCTCGCGGCAAAGCTTGCGGCCAACCCCAATGATCCGCAGGGCTGGCAGCGGTTGGGCCGAGCCTATCGCGTGCTGGGCGAGAACGGCAAAGCGGCCGATGCCTATGGCCATTGGGCGGCGCTGGCACCCAAGGACCCGCAGCCCCTGGTTGCCCAGGCGGCGGCTCTGCGGGCCTCCCATGGCGATGGCGGCAACAGCACGGCGGCACTGCCGGACGACGCCAAGGCGCTCTACGAGAAGGCCTATGTACTCGACCCCAGGACGCCGGATGCGCTGTGGTTCTTGGGCCTGGCCGCGGCTCAGGTCCATGATGTGGCAAGGGCCGCCAGTTACTGGCGGCCCCTGCTTTCCGAGATCGATCCATCCTCGCCCAGCTACGCGCAAGTGAAGCGCGCGCTGGACGGGCTGAAATCCTAGTCCGCTGAAACCCTGGTCCTAGGTCACGAGAACAGCTTCAGCGCGCTTTCGAGCGTCTTCTCCATGCCCCAGAGCAGGGGGATGCCGACGATAGCCCACAGGATGATAAGACGTGCGACCATGATCGGGGTCCTCCTTAATGGGCCGAGGCGACGTCGACATCGCCCTGGTGATGGCGGTCGGTCGAGACCGGGCGCATCAGCAGGTTGCTGATAAGCCCGACCGCGAGCAGGCCGCACATGATGTACAGGGTGAGCGAATAGGCATCGGCCTTGGCGACGCCGGCCTTGATCTGGTCGTCACGGATCAGCGTGATCAGGATCGGACCCAGGATACCGGCCGCCGACCAGGCGGTCAGCAACCGGCCATGGATGGCGCCGACATGCATGGTGCCGAACACGTCACGCAAATAGGCCGGGATGGTCGAGAAGCCGCCGCCATACATCGACAGGATGATGCCGCAGGCGAGCACGAAGGTTGCTGCCGAACCCGCATGACCGGCACTTGGTATATAGGCGTAGAGCAGGATACCCAGCACGAAGAACACCATGTAGGTGTTGCGTCGGCCGATGTAGTCGGAGAGTGATGCCCAGAAGAAGCGGCCCAGCATGTTGAACAGGCTGAGCAGCCCGACGAAGCCGCCGGCCGCGATCGGCGAGACGCCGAACATCTCCTGGATCATGGGCGAGGCTTGGCCGAGCACCGCGATGCCGGCCGTAACGTTCATGCACAGCACCACCCAGAGCAGGATGAATTGCGGCGTCTTCCACGCCACGTCGACATGGACATTGGCGGTGGTCACCAGCTTGCGCGACTCGGCTGCCGGAACCCAGCCCTCGGGCCGCCAGCCTTGGGCCGGCACCTTGACCACCAGCGCGCCGATCATCATGAAGCAGAAATAGATCGCGCCCATGACGACGAAGGTCGGCAGGACGCCGGTCGAGGTAGCGCTCGCGAAATGGCTCATCAGCGAGGTCGAGAGTGGCGCCGCGATGAAGGCGCCGCCGCCGAAGCCCATGATCGCCATGCCGGTCGCCATGCCGGGACGGTCGGGGAACCACTTGATCAGCGTCGAGACCGGCGAGATGTAGCCGATGCCGAGGCCGCAGCCACCGATCACGCCATAGCCCAGATAGAGCAGCCACAGCCAATGGAATGCCAAGGCGACGGCGGAGATCATGAAGCCGCCGGAGAACAGCAGGGCGGCGGTGAACATGGCCAGGCGAGGGCCGACCCGCTCGACCCAGCGGCCGAAGAGCGCCGCCGACAAGCCTAGGAACACGATGCCCAGTGAAAAGGTCAGCACGACCTGTGTCAGGTCCCAATCGCCGGGAGCTGATTTGGTGATGCCGATCATTCTGGTCAGCGGCAGGTTGAATGTCGAGAATGCGTAGGCCTGGCCGATCGACAAATGCACGGCGAGTGCCGCTGGCGGGACCAGGAAACGATTATAGCCGGGCGGGGCTACGGTGTGGGCTCGATCGAAGAAGCTCATATGGCGTGTACCTTCCCCTCAAATGTCCGCGAACCACTGCCAAAGAGGCACCGCTGGACGGTGTTTTCACCAGGCGCCGTCTTTAGTCGAAGCCCATCCTCCGGCGCTTGGGATGGTCTTTTGTCATCCGTGTTCAGGCCAGGCGGCGAACCGCTTCCGGCACCAGAATGTGCAAATCCTTGCCGCCCTCGGCGACATGGGCCTTCATCGCGTTCAGCATGCGCGGCTCCCAGAACTTCCGCAGATGCTCGCTGACGCCTTCGACCGCCTCGTCATGCGGATAGCTCTGGAAATAGGCGGCGATCTGGTTCGCCATCCGCACCAGCTTGTCCATGTTGGCGTGAGACGTAGCCATGGGGATGCCTATTCCGCAGCGGGCTGGCTATCGGCGATGCGCGTCGTCTCTTCGCGCATCGCCGCATAGCGCTCCTGCCATTCGGAGCGGCGGTTGGACAGCCGCACCTGGACCGCCGTCACCTTGTATTCCGGACAGCCGGTCGCCCAGTCGACATAGTCGGTGGTGACGACGTTGGCGGCGGTCTCCGGATTGTGGAATGTCGTATAGACGACGCCTGGCTGCATGCGCTCGCTGACCTTCGCACGCAAGCTGGTCTCGCCCGAGCGAGAGGCCAGCGCGACCATGTCGCCATCCTCGATGCCGCGATATTCGGCGTCGAAGGGATGGATCTCCAGCACGTCTTCCTCATGCCACTTCACGTTCTCGGTACGCCGGGTCTGCGCGCCGACATTGTATTGGGACAGGATGCGGCCGGTGGTCAGGATCAGCGGGAAGCGTGGCCCGGTGCGCTCTTCGGTCGGGATGAACTCGGTGAGCGCAAAGCGGCCCAAGCCGCGGACGAAGCCGCCGATATGCATGGTCGGCGTGCCGAGCGGCGCCTTCTCGTTGCAGGGCCACTGTACCGAGCCTTCGCGCTCCAGCAGCTCGTAGGAGACGCCGGAGAAGGTCGGTGTCAGGCGCGCAATCTCGTCCATGATCTCCGAAGGGTGCTTGTAGTCCATCTTGAAGCCCAGCGCGTTCGAGAGCAGCTGGGTCGCCTCCCAATCGGCATAGCCGGCCAAAGGAGGCATCGCCTTGCGCACGGGCGAGATGCGGCGTTCGGCATTGGTGAAGGTGCCGTCCTTCTCCAGGAACGAGGAACCCGGCAGGAAGACATGGGCGAAGCTGGCGGTCTCGTTGAGGAAGATGTCGTGGATGACCACGCATTCCATGGCCTCCAGGCCGGCCGT
>DATJJW010000055.1:0-8634 GCA_035491935.1 Allostellaceae bacterium
TTGGAACATAAAAAGAACATACAGGGGAAGGCCGGCCGAGCCAAGTCGAAATAGGGCTCGGCCGGCCGCGATCTCCGGCGGTCCAGGCCTTAGAATTTCGGCCAACCGAAGGCGGCGCACACGAACAGGATCAGGCAGATGAGCGCACCCAGGCCGAAGCAGGTCGAGCGCGCGCTCGGCCTGTCGGCGAGGTAGAACCTGACGAAGCACCAGCGGATGACCACGTAGAGCACGGCCAGCAGGGCCACCAGCACGACATCGACGGCGCGCTGCATCGCCGCCAGCACGGCTAGGCCGAAGACGGCCAAGTTCTCCAGCCCGTTCTGATGCGCGCAGACCGCCCGGTAGCTCCGTCCGTCCAGCTTCGTCTGCTGACCGCGCGGATCGCTGTTGTCGTAGCCGCCGGGCATCGCCTTCATCTCCTTGGACGCCAGGAAGCGCGGCCACATGGCCAGGAGCCAGGCGATGAGGATGCAGAGATACGGGATGACCGAGATCAGATACATGGCGGCTCGCTTGTCATGAGTGGATGTCCGCATCGGCCGGGCGTGGATGAGCCCTGGGCGGGGCGCCCAAGCTTATCCCGTAAAGCGTGTGTCCGGACAAGGCTTCCAGCCCGGCACAGCGGAATGATGGTATTGGCTTGTCCAGTGCCCGATGCCGGAAAAGCCTCGCAAGCCGAGGCGAGAAAGGTATAAGGGAACCGTTGCGCAGCTCGCGCATTGTTGCCTGGCTGCCGTCTCGCCGTTCTGTCATCACCTTCCGGTATGCAGGATGGCGTCGCGACGGCCACATTCGGCACGGCAGGTTCGAAAAACGCGCCGCCGGATATCTACAAAGAGGAATTCTTCCATGAAGCGTCTTCGCTACGCCGCTGCGTTCATTGCCCTGGCTGGCATGGTCGGTGCCCAGACTTCGGCTTTCGCCCAGGATCATCATGGTTACGACCATGGCCATGGCCCCGGTCCCGACCATGGCCACTACGTCCATCATCAGGATTGGCGCAATGGCGGCCATATCAGCCATAACGACTGGAATCGTGGCGCCCGCGTCGACTACCGCGCCCACCATCTGCATGCTCCGCCGCGCGGCTACGAGTGGCGCGAAGTCGACGGCAACTACGTGCTGGCTGCCGTCGCCACCGGTTTGATTGCCTCGGTCCTGCTGGCGAATCACTGACCGGATCACCAGGGAGAGCGATCTTCCGGGACGGGAAAGGGCGCTTTCGGGCGCCCTTTTTTATGCGGTTCTCGCTGGTTCCGGCAGGCGCTGGTATGATCCGAATCGGTACGAGAGGCACATCATGAAGGTCGCCCGTTTCCTCGATCAGAAATTGCGCATGCGCCAGATGCGTTTCCTGGAGGCGCTTGACCAGCACCGCAGCCTGTCCAAGGCGGCCCGTGCGCTGCACATGTCGCAACCGGCGCTGACCAAGGCATTGCACGAATTGGAGACGGTGATCGGCGAGACGCTGTTCGAGCGCCATGCCCGAGGCGTCATGCCGACGGCGGCGGGCCGGCTGATCCTGGGCTTCGCGACGCGGACACTGGCCGAACTCGGCCGGCTCGATGCCGATCTCGACCATTTGAAAGTGCCGGGCGGCGGTGTGCTGCATCTGGGGGCCTTGCCGGTATCGGCGGCCGGCCTCCTGCCCCATGTCGTGCGCGACCTGCGCCAGCTTTATCCGCATCTGGAACTTCGGCTGTTCAGCGGCCGCGGCGACGAGCTGCTGGTCAAGCTGGGGGTGGGCGAGATCGACATGGTGCTGGGCCGCCTCTATCCGCCGGAAGTGCCGGACGGCTTCCTGCGCGAGCCGATCTATGACGAGCCGATCTCGCTGATCGCGCGCTCCGACCATCCGATCTTCGATATGGCTTCGGGGCAGACGCCGGAAAGCCAAATCGCAGGAAACCATATTGCGGGATTGGCCGGTTATGACCTGGTGCTGCCGACCTTCGGCCAGCGCCTGGGGCAGGAGATCGAGCATCTGCTGGTGACGCTGGGGCTGACCGCCTCGCCGCGCACGATCCGCAGCGCCTCGCATCTGTTCATCCGCGAGGTGCTGCATCTGACCGACATGATCACGCTGGCGCCGCGCATGCTGGTGGCGGGCGACATCATCCGTGGCACGCTTCGGGTCCTGCCGGTCGTCATCGACCAGCCGCGCCCGGCCGGCCTCATCCTGAACCCGGCCAAGCCGCCCAGCCCGACGGCCATGCTGCTGGTCGACGCGATCCGCCGCACCGCCGGCCGGCTGACCGACAGCGAGGCGAAAGCCATAACCTTGGGTTATACTTAAATCGGCCAAAGCGATGGGCGGGGCTTGCGCGGGCAGTGATAGTCTCCGACATTCCTTCGGCTCCCTAACGATAATGCCGCCGAGGTGGAGGAGAAGATGACGAAAAACATTCCGGGACCCGATCCCAATCTGCGCAAGCCGAAATTCGTGATGCCGGCCAATGCCTGCGACACGCATTGCCATGTCTTCGGGCCGGCGGACGTCTTCCCCTATGCGCCCGATCGCAGCTATACGCCGCCGGATGCGCCCAAGGAGCAGTTGGCCAAGGTCCATGGCATGCTCGGCATTGCCCGCGCCGTCATCGTGCAGGCGAGCTGCCACGGCACCGACAACCGGGCGACCCTGGACGCGATCAAGCATTCGAGCGGGCGCTATCGCGGTGTCGCCATCGTCGATGACAGCTTCAACACCAAACAGGCGGAGTTCCTGCACGAGGGCGGCATTCGCGGCGTGCGCTTCAATTTCGTCAAGCATCTGGGCGGCGTGCCGGACATGGACGTGTTCCGCCGGGTGGTTGAACGCATCCGGCCGCTCGGCTGGCACCTCGTCGTCCATATGGATGCGGGCGATCTCGTCGAATTTCACGACATGCTGAAGGCCCTGCCGGTGCCCTTCATCGTCGACCATATGGGCCGGGTACTCGCGGGGGAGGGTCTGGAGCAGCCGCCCTTCAAGGCGCTGCTCGATCTGATGAAGCTCGACAATGCCTGGGTCAAGGTCTGCGGGTCCGAGCGCTGCTCGACCGCCGGCCCGCCCTTCACGGATTCGGCCCCCTTCGCCGCAGCCCTCATCAAGGCCGCGCCCGACCGGGTCATCTGGGGCACCGACTGGCCGCATCCGAACGTCAAGGTCATGCCGAACGACGCCGATCTGGTCGACCTCATCCCGCTCTTCGCCCCGGACGAGGCGACGCAGCGGCGTATCCTGGTCGAGAACCCGACCCGGCTCTACGACTTCACCGCGTGAACAGCCAGGGCTGGATCGCTTCGTTCACGTTCGCGATGACCGTGACGAAGCTATCCGGCCCAAGTTCGGGTGAGGCCGAGTTCGGGTGAGGCCGAGTTCGGGTGAGACCGGGCGGCTATCAACCATTTTGAAACAACAAGAACCGATATCGGGGGAGAGACCATCATGACGAGTTCGCAGGAGCCTTACCGCCTGACCGGTGGGGGCCGGTTCGGGGTGTTCGGCCAGCTTTGGTTCCAGGTGCTGGCCGGCATGGTCATCGGCGTCCTGATGGGTCATTTCACGCCCGACATCGGCAAGCAGATGAAGCCGTTCGGCGACCTGTTCATCTCGCTCATCCGCATGCTGATCGCTCCGATCATCTTCTGCACCATCGTCCATGGCGTCTGCGGCATGAACGACATGCGCAAGGTCGGCCGCGTCGCCTTGAAGGCGATCATCTATTTCGAGGTCATCACCACCATCGGCCTCATCTTCGCCATGGTCGCGGTCAATCTCTGGCAACCGGGCGTCGGCATGCATATCGATCCGCGCGCCATCGATCCGAAGAGCCTGCCGGCGGTGGCGGCCCATGCCCATGCCACGGGCCTGAGCGATTACCTGCTGCATATCGTGCCGCCGACCTTCACCGGCGCCTTCACCGGCGGCGAGACGCTGCAGATCGTCTTCGTCTCCGTGCTGTTCGCGGTGGCGCTGTCGGCGCTGGGGCCGATCGGCAAGCCGGTGGTCGATTTCATCGAGATCCTGTCGAAGCTGTTCTTCAAGATCGTGGGCTACGTCCTGTATGTGGCGCCGCTCGGTGCCTTCGGCGCGCTGGCCTTCACGGTCGCGACATTCGGCGTCGGCTCGCTCTGGTCCTTGAGCAACCTCATCGTCGAATTCTTCGTTGTCAGCGCGCTGTTCACCGTCATCGTGCTGGGCGGCGTCGCCTGGTACGCCAACGTCAACATCTTCCGCCTGCTGTACTTCATCCGTGACGAGCTGCTGATCGTCGCGGCGACGACCACGACGGAATCGGTCCTGCCGCAGCTGATGGCCAAGATGCGCCGGGCCGGCTGCGAGGAAAGCATCGTCGGACTGGTGGTGCCCACGGGCTATTCCTTCAATCTCGACGGCACCTGCCTCTATCTCGCGACCACCTCGATCTTCCTGGCCCAGGCGACCGACACGCATCTGTCGCTCGGCCAGCAGCTGGGCCTGATCATCGTGTTGCTGCTGACCTCGAAGGGGGCGGCGGGCGTTGCCGGCATCGGCTTCGTCGTGCTGGCGGCGACATTGGCCTCGTCCGGCACCATACCGGTGGCGAGCGTGACGCTGATCCTCGGCATCCACCGCATCCTGGCCGAGGCGCTGACCTTCGTGAACGCGGTCGGCAATTGCGTCTCCTCCGTCGTCGTCTCGAAATGGGAGGGCGCCATCGACTTCGAGAAATTGTCGGAGACCATCGGTACCAGAAGGGCCGCATCGCTGGTGCCGGCGGCGGCTATGGCCAAACGCTGAAGCAGCCCGCTCGGATCGAATTGATCTGAGGCGTTATGCAATTGGAAAACGGACGGTGTCTGGCACCGTCCGTTTTTTTTCACGCCATCGTTGAAAATCGATGTGCGTCCCTGGCTATAGCGCTGGGCGAGGCTGAGGCGGAAATTGCGCTGCCACGACGCGTGATAACTCAATAAAACCCTGTGAAATCAAGCTCTTGGGTGTTGTTCCCGACTGTGCTAGGGTCGCCGTAATTCATTAGGGCTGCTTGCAATTCGGCTGGTGCGCCCAACTCGTTCGGGAGCGAGTGGATCCATGATCAACATCACCGTCAACGGCAAGCCCGAGCAGATCGATATCGAGCCGGATACCCCGTTGCTATGGGTCATCCGCGACATCGTCGGGCTGACCGGCACCAAATATGGCTGCGGCGTCTCCGAATGCGGCGCCTGCACCGTGCATATCAACGGCCAGCCGCTGCGTTCCTGCTCGGTGCCGATCGGCCACCTGGACGGGGCATCGATCACCACCATCGAGGGGCTGTCGAACGATCGCAGCCATCCGGTGCAGCAGGCCTGGATCGAAGAGGACGTGCCGCAATGCGGCTGGTGCCAGTCGGGCCAGATCATGGCGACGGTGGCATTTCTCAAGCAGTATCCGAACCCGACCAACGCCGATATCAACGCGAACCTGACCAATATCTGCCGCTGCGGCACCTATGAGCGCATGCGCCGAGCCGTGCATCGCGCGGCCAAGGCGATGAAGGTCTGAGGAGGGCGCACCATGGATGGCAGCATTCCCACTCCTGGCAAGACGGCCCGCCCCGGCGGGCTTTCGCGTCGCCGCTTCGTCCTGACGGCGCTGACCGCGACCGGCGGCCTTGCCATCGGTTTCGGCTCGAAGCATGCGCTGGCCGCCAGTGTGCGCAACACGCCCTGGACCGACCACCAGACCCTGCCTTCGGACCTCGATTCCTGGATCGCGATCGAGCCCGACGATACGGTGCTGATCCGCTATGCCCGCTCGGAGATGGGCCAGGGCAGCATGACCGCGCTGCCGATGATGATCAACGAGGAGCTGCAGGCCGATTGGGCCAAGGTCCGGGTCGAATATGCCTCGGCCAATCGCAGCTATCGCGAGCACAATGTCTATGGCGACATGTCGTCGGTCGGCAGCCATTCGGTGCGCGATTCCCACGCCAAGATGCAGCAGGTCGGCGCCAGCGCCCGGGTGCGGCTGGTCCAGGCGGCGGCCACGCGCTGGGGCGTGAAGCCGGAGGAATGCGTCGCCGACAAGAGCGTCGTCACCCATGTGCCGACCAAGCGGAGCTTCCGCTATGGCGAGCTGGCGGCGGATGCGGCCCGGATCAAGCTGGACAAGGAGCCGGCGCTCAAGACCCAGGCGCAATACACCTTTATCGGCTCGGAGGTGAAGCGGCTGGACGTGCCCTACAAGGTCGATGGCTCGGCACAATACGCCATGGACACGAAGCTGCCGGGCATGGTCTTCGCCGCAATAGCCGCCTGTCCGGTGCGCGGCGGCAAGCTGAAGGCGGTCGATGAGGCGCCGCTGGCGGGCGATCCCAACATCGTCAAGATCGTCAAGCTGCCGAACGCGCTGGCCGTGGTCGCCAAGGGGACGTACTGGCGGGCGAAGCAGGCCTTGGCCAAGCTGCATCCGGAATGGGATACGGGCGCTGCCGGCGCGACCGACACGGCCTTGTTCAACAAGGAATACCGGGGCGAGCTCGACAAGGTCGGCGCGATCGCGCGCAACGACGGCGACATCGACAAGGTGATCCCGGCGGCCGCACGTCAGATGCAGGCGGTATACGAGGTGCCGTATCTGGCCCATGCGACCATGGAGCCGATGAACGCCACCATCTGGATCCAGGGCGACCGGCTGGATGCCTGGGTGGGATCACAGGCCGCCAACCGTGCCCATGCGATGGCCGCCAAGGTTTCCGGTCTCAAGCCGGAGAACGTCTATATCCACAACACCTATGTCGGCGGCGGCTTCGGCCGCAAATCGACCAGCGACGAGATCGCCCAGGCGATCCTGATCGCCAAGGCGCTGGGCTCGACCCCAATCCACTCGGCCCCGGTCAAGATGATCTGGACCCGCGAAGAGGACATGCGTCAGGACCATTACCGTCCGCAGGGCGCCTGCAGCTTCACCGCCGGCCTCGACGCCAGCGGCATGCCGCAGGGCTGGCGCATCCACACCGCGATCGGCTCGATCATGCGTTCGCTGGGCATGAGCAAGGTGCCGAACGGCATCGAGCCGCTGGCGGTGGAGGGACTGGAGGACAATCCCTACCAGATCCCCGCCACCCGCGTGGAATGCAGCCTGAAGAACACGCATATCGAGGTGGGTTTCTGGCGCTCCGTCGGTGCTTCGCAGAACGCCTTCTTCATCGAAAGCTTCATGGACGAGATGGCCGCGGCCGGGGGGCACGATCCCTACCAGTTCCGTCGCCAGCTCCTGAAGGGCAACAAGGAATGGCTGGCCGTGCTGGACAAGGCGGCCGAGAAGGGCGATTGGGGCAAACCGCTGGCGCCGGGCAAGGCACGCGGCATCGCCATCCACATGTGCTACAACACCATCGCCGCCGAGGTGGTCGAGATCACCATGGACACGGCCCGGGGGACCTTCTCGGTCGACCGGGTCACGGTCGCGGTTGATCCCGGCCACGTCGTCAATGCGCTGGGCGTCAAGGAGCAGATGGAGGGCGGGGTGATCTTTGCGTTGTCGGCGGCGCTGTACGGCAAGATCACGGTCAAGAACGGCGTGGTCGAGCAGGGCAATTTCGATAGCTACCGCATGGTGCGCTATGCCCAGGCGCCCAAGATCGACGTCTACATGGTGCCGAGCAACGGCAAGCGTTGGGGCGGCTGCGGTGAGCCGGGGGCGGCGCCGCTGACTCCGGCGTTGTGCAACGCGATCTTCTCCGCGACCGGCAAGCGCATCCGCTCGCTGCCGATCATGGATCACGACCTCTCGGCCTCGGCGTAACCGCGCCCAGGGGCCTCAATCGAAACGGTAAGCAAGACATGGGCGGGCTCGTCGGGGCCCGATCCGCTGGGGGGAGTAGCGCCACTTGAAGATCATCGCCAACCGCATCGCCGCCGTCGGCATGGCTGCCGTCCTGGGCACCATCATGCTCACGGCGTCAATCGCCTATGCCGCCGATCCGCAGCCGGCGCAACAACCGGCGCCTCCGCAACCGGCGGCACAGGCCGCGGCGACTCCGCCCAAGGAGACGGCGCCGCCGGCCACCAAAGGCGAATATCTGGCGCGGGCGGGTGATTGCGTCGCCTGCCACTCGGTGCCGGGCGGCGCGGCCTTCGCCGGTGGTCTCAAGATGGGCTCGCCGGTCGGCAACATCTATTCGACCAACATCACGCCGGATAAGGAATTCGGCATCGGCAACTACACGCTGGCCGATTTCGACAATGCGCTGCGCCACGGCATCGCCAAGGATGGTCATCGGCTCTACCCGGCGATGCCCTACCCGTCCTATGCCAAGCTGACCGATGACGACGTGAAGTCGCTCTACGACTTCTTCATGCATCAGGTGCCGGCCGTCCATCAGCCGAACAAGCCGAACGAGATCCGCCCGATCCTCAGCTTCCGTTGGCCGCTGGCCATCTGGGATACGATCTTCGTCAAGGATGGCGCCTTCAAGCCCGATCCCGGTCACGACGCCAAATGGAACCGTGGTGCCTATCTGGTCGAAAGCCTCGGCCATTGCGGGGCCTGCCATACGCCGCGCAATCAGTTGGGCGGAGAGCGCGCCAGCCTGGCGCTGACCGGCGGCACCTATAACGACGCGATCGTCGACTCCGTCCATGAGCAGGAGATCGTCAAGCAGGACAAGGACATGATCC
>DATJJW010000056.1:0-5229 GCA_035491935.1 Allostellaceae bacterium
AGGCGCTGGTGCTGACCGACATCGTCATTGGCGCTACCGTGACGGCATTGCTGCTGGCGCTCGCGCTGCAATTGCACAAGCGACGCGGCACGCTCAATCCGGAAAAGCTCCGGCCGCTGCGCCGATGAACGCGCTGGCACCGCTGCCGGTCGTCCTGCCGCTGGCGATCGCTGCCCTGCTGTTGGCGACGAGCCGGATCCTGCCGCCGCGCGTCCCCGACATTGTCGCGATCGTGACGGCGTTGGCGGCACTGATCATCGCTGGATTTCTGGCCAAGGCGGTCGCCGGCAATCCGATCGAATACTGGTTTGGCGGATGGCAGCCCAGCCACGGCCAGATCATAGGCATCGGTTTCCGCATCGACTTGGCCGGTGCCCTGATGGCCGGTTTCATCGCCTTACTGTTCACCCTGACCCTCGTCTTCGCTTGGGGTTATTTCGACGAGGTCCACGCCCATTTCCATGTCCTCATGCTGCTGTTCATGGCGGGTATGACCGGCTTCTGCCTGACGCACGACCTGTTCAATCTCTTCGTCTGGTTCGAGTTGATGAGCATCTCGGCTTTCGCGCTCACGGGTTATCAACTGCGCAGTTCAGCTCTCGAGGGCGCCATCAATTTCACGGTCATCAACACGCTGGGCAGCTACCTCATCCTCGGCGGCATCGGATTGCTGTACATCCAGATCGGCGCGCTCGACTTTTCGGCCCTGGCCGATGATGTCGCCCATGATCCAGACAGCCCGTCGATACTGGCGGGCTTCTCGCTGCTGAGCGTGGGTTTGTTGATTAAGGCCGCACAGGTGCCGTTCCAGTTTTGGCTGTCGGACGCCCATGCCGTGGCGCTCAGCCCTGTGTCTGTCATCTTCTCGGGCGCCATGGTCGGATTGGGCATCTTCGGCGAGGCTCGATTGATGCTGGACGTCTTCGCGGGTTCGCCCTTCATCGTCACCATCACCCACAGCTTGTTCCTGGCATTGGGCACCACCAGCATCGTGCTCGGTGGCGTCATGGCCTTGATCCAACGGCACGTGAAGCGTCTCTTGGCCTTCTCGACGATCGCACATACCGGCATCCTGCTGGTTGGGCTGACCTTGCTCGGGCAACAAAGTATCGAGGGCATGCTCGCCTATCTGGTCGGCCATGGCTTGGTAAAGGCCAGCCTCTTCATGGTCGCGGGTATCATCCTCGCGACCTGCGGCGGCATCGACGAGTTGGGCCTGCGCGGTTGCGGCAAGCCCATATGGCCTGCCGGCATCCTCATGACACTGGCGGGGCTGATGCTGGCGGGGTTGCCCGTTGGTTGGATGGATATCGGCATGCGCGCCATCGTCGCTGACAGCGTGGCGACTCACCGGTTTTGGCTGATCGCTGTGTTTGCCTTCGGCGCCGCGACCACGGGCGGCGCGGTGCTGCGCGTGGCGGGCCGCATCTTCCTGGGCCTGGGACCGGTGGATAGCGGGGAAGAGGAGAGGGCACCGACCGCCGAAGAGCGGGAAAAAGCCGATCGTCCCTTCTGGCTGATGATGGCACCGGCCATCGTACTGGTGGCGTTGGCATTCTGTACCACTTCGGCCGGGGAGAGGGAGTTCGCCGCGGCCGCAGTACAATTCGTCGTACCTGGCAGCGCCAGCGTTGCAACCGGCATGTCGACACCAACCGGTGACCTCGCGGTATTCGTCTCCTGGTTCCCCGTATTGCTCGCATGCCTCATCGCGGCGTTCGACTTGGGACGACATCGTGCGCCCAAGGCGGCGGTGGCTGGTGTCGACGCGATGCTGCGGCCCGTCCTCAATGGGGCACAGAACCTGCACAGCGGCAAGGTGGGCGACTATGCCGTCTGGCTGGCCCTGGGGCTGGCGGCCTTCGCAGTGGCCTTCGCCCTCTAAGACCGAACCTTATCCGGTTGCCGGCGTTCCGACGGCGCCATCTACTGCCACTTTCGTCAAGGATACGGCGCAGACGGATATGTTCGAGATCCAGTCGGGCAAGCTTGCCGGGCAACGCGGCAATCCCGCCACCAGAAAGCTCGCCACGCAGTTGGTGAAGGACCATCAGAAGACGACAGCTGAGCTGAAGGGCCTCATCGCTATGGGTGCCGTGAAGGCTTCACTGCCC
This sequence comes from Allostellaceae bacterium, assembly GCA_035491935.1. Taxonomy (GTDB): domain Bacteria; phylum Pseudomonadota; class Alphaproteobacteria; order ATCC43930; family CGMCC-115725; genus DATJJW01. The sequence goes on from DATJJW010000056.1 coordinate 2,115, forward strand.
AAGGAACTCAGCACCGGCGAGGAGCTGATGCTGACGAAGCTCACGAATCTGCAGGGCGACCAGTTCTCGGCGACCTATGTCAATGACATGGAGAACGTCCATACCCAAGCGATCTCTGAATTCAACAGCTACGCTCAGGCAGGGGACAATTCCGTGCTGAAGGAATGGGCCGCCAGGACTCTGCCAACCTTGAAGCGGCACCGCGACATGGCCGGTGCCATGGACATGCCCCATTAAGTCCGGCGACACTCCTTAAAGCTGTTTCTGATGAGGAACTCGTCATCAGTGCCGCGTCTTGGGATTTTATGGAGGATGGCCCATGAATCCCAAAATCAATAATCCCAAAATCAATTTCAAGCCCTATGACGGTCCGGCCGGCGGCTGGGGCTCGGTGCGTTCGCTGTTCAACAATTTGATGCGCGAGCGCGTGCCGGCTTCGGCCGGATTGCTGCTGACCAAGCAGAACAAGCCTGACGGCTTCGCCTGCGTCAGCTGCGCCTGGGCCAAGCCTGAGAACCCGCATCCCTTCGAATATTGCGAAAACGGCGCCAAGGCGACCGCCTGGGAGGTGACCAACCGCCGGGCGATGCCAGAATTCTTCGCCGAGCATACGCTGAGCGAGCTGGAGAGCTGGCCCGATTACGATCTCGAGGAGCTGGGGCGGCTGACGACGCCGATGCGCTGGCATACGGCCAGCGACCGTTACCTGCCGGTTTCCTGGGAGGACGCCTTCGCCGAGATCGGCAAAGAATTGCGGGCGATCGATCCGAGCCAGGCGGTGTTCTATTCCTCCGGCCGCGGCTCGCTCGAAACCTCCTACATGTATGCGCTGATGGCCCGGCTCTATGGCAGCAACAACCTGCCGGACAGTTCCAACATGTGCCACGAGACGACCTCGGTGGCGCTGCCGGAAAGCTTGGGCGTATCGGTCGGCACGGTGAAGCTGCGGGATTTCGCCGAGGCCGACGGCATCTTCTTCTTCGGCCAGAATGTCGGCTCGAACAGCCCGCGCATGCTGCACGACCTGCAGGAGGCATCCAAACGCGGCGTGCCGATCGTGACGTTCAACCCATTGCGCGAGCGCGGGCTGGAGAGCTTCACGAACCCGCAATCGCCGACGGAGATGCTGACCGGGAAGGCGACCCGCATCACCTCGCAATACCATCAGGTGAAGTCCGGCGGCGATCTGGCCGCCATCACCGGCATGATCAAGGCGCTGCTGGCGCTCGATGATGCGGTCGAGGCGGACGGGAAGCGCGTGCTCGACATCGATTTCATCAACGAGCACACCCATGGCTTCGATGAGCTGTCGGGCTGGGTCCGGCAGCAGGATTGGGTCGAGATCGAACGGCGTTCGGGCCTCACCCGCGGTGCCTTGGAGGCGGCGGCCCAGGTCTATGCTTCGGTCGACAAGGTCATCGGCATCTATGGCATGGGGCTGACCCAGCATAAGAAGGGTGTCGATACCGTCCAGATGCTGGTCAATCTCCTGCTGCTGCGCGGCAATATCGGCCGGCCAGGCGCCGGCGTCTGCCCGGTGCGCGGCCATTCCAATGTGCAGGGCCAGCGCACCATGGGCATCACCGAAAAGCCGAAGCTGGTGCCGTACGACAAGCTCAAGGAGCTTTATGCTTTCGAGCCGCCGCCGAAGGAGGGGCTGGCCACGGTCGATGCCTGCCAGGCGATCATCGAGGGTCGGGTGAAGGCATTCATGGGGCTGGGCGGCAACTTCGCCCGCGCGGTGCCGGAGCGCGAGGCCTTCGAGGAAGGCTGGCGCAAGCTGCGCATGACCGTGGCGGTCGCGACCAAGCTCAATCGCAGCCATGTCGTCCATGGCGAGGTGGCCTATCTCCTGCCCTGCCTCGGTCGCATCGAGATCGACAACCAGGCCAGCGGCCCGCAAGCGGTCTCGGTCGAGGACAGCACGGCCTGCATCCATGGCTCGCTTGGCATGAAGGCGCCGGCCAGCCCCGACCTCAGATCCGAACCCGCCATCGTCGCCGGCATCGCCAAGGCGACGCTGCCGCCCAGCCCGCATATAGACTGGGACGCCTGGGTCGGCGATTACGCCAAGGTGCGGGCCGCGATCTCCCGGACATTCCCCGACGATTTCTATGACATGGAGGCCCGGATGTGGCAAATGGGCGGCTTCCACCGCAACATCGCGGCGTGCCGGCGCGAATGGAACACCACGACCGGCAAGGCCAATTTCAAGGTGCCGGCGGGGTTCGCCACCGATATCGACCGGCCGGATTCGGACCGGCGGGTGCTGCAGCTCATCACCCTGCGCAGCAACAACCAGTTCAACACCACGATCTATGGCTACAACGACCGCTTCCGCGGCATCCACGGCACGCGGCTGGTCGTGCTGATGCATGCCAACGACATCGCGCGGCTGGGTTTGGCCGCGGGCGATGCGGTGCGGCTGGTGACCGATGCCGGCGACAACCGTTATCGCGCGGTCGAGGGCCTGCGGGTCACGGCCTATGACATCCCCGAAGGCTGCATCGGCGGCTATTACCCCGAATGCAACCCGCTGATCCCGCTTTGGCACCATGCCGAGGGCGCGAAGGTGCCGGCAGCGAAATCCGTGCCGGTGCGCATCGAGAAGATGGACACCCAGCCGGCCCGCGAGACGCACCCGGTCGATGCCTTCGCCCACCCGGTGGTGGAGATGCTGCATGAGGCCGCGGCCAGCGGCCAGGTAGCGGGCCAGATGACTGCCGCAAGTATCCGGCGGCATCCTGTGGCGGCGGCCGGCCTGGCCATTGGCGCGGGGCTATTGTTCGGCCGACTTATCTTGAGGCGCAAGCCAAGCGCCGATAGCTGAGAGCAAAAGCCTCTCCCACACTGGCATAGGCGAGGCCGGTCCGGGTCCAGCGTGAGACCACAGCCGCCAACTCTAGAAAGCCATGTTGGCGCGTGCTCTCCAATGTTCCGTTTGCGGGTCAATGGAACTGTTGCCGCCCGATGCCAACACTCGACATTCCCGCATTCCCGACCGAGCCGCTGCCGGTCTGATCCTGCGGAAACTGCAAGGAGCACCTTCAACCAGACGAAGGAGACGACCCATGGGTATTTTCACCAAAGACATCAAGTCGATGAACGACCTGTT
>DATJJW010000057.1:0-14414 GCA_035491935.1 Allostellaceae bacterium
TAGGGGACGGCCGACCTCACTGGTGATTAAGTCGGGCGGAAACAAAGGGCGATCGTCCTCTGTTGATCGCTTCAAGGCCCATCGATGGAAAAACCCTGGGAATCTGCCGTTCCACGAGCCGCAAGTATCGTGCGTTGCCTGTCCTCGCACCCAGTTGTGATCCACCAATCAAAATCACAACGAATTGGTTAGCCTGCCCTTGATGGCTTCGGCCCTGGCCGAACGTGCCTGCCGAAGTTCATCGAGATGGTCGGCCCACCACTGCATCATTTCGACCCGCTCACTCCAATATTCACCGCGAGCGTAGGCTCTGCGCACATCGTCGTTCTCGACGTGGGCAAGCTGACGCTCGATGGCATCGGGATGCCATTTGCCGCACTCGTTCAGTAGGCTGGACGCCGTTGCCCGAAAGCCATGTGCAGTGACCTCATCCTTCCCATAGCCGAGCCGACGCAAAGCGGCATTGAGCGTGCCATCGGAGATTGGGCGCTCGGCCGTTCGGATGCCGGGAAATAGGAGAGGTCCATCCTCCCCTATCTCGCGGAGCTGCTTCAGGATGGCGATAGCCTGCCCCGCCAAGGGCACGCGATGCGGGCGACGCATTTTCATCCGCGCCGCCGGAATGCTCCAAACCGCCTTGTCCAAATCGAATTCGGACCATTCGGCAGCGCGCAATTCGCCGGGGCGGGGGAACAAGAGTGCCATCAGCTTCAGCGCTATTCGAGTGCCAGGCTGGCCGTCGAACGAGTCGATCGCCCGCAACAGGGCGCCGAATGCCTTAGGCTCGGTGATCGCCGCGCGTGGCGTTATTTTCGGGCTGATCAGCGCGCCCTTGAGCGCCAAGGTCGGATCCGACTGTGCGCGCGCCGTGGCAATCGCATAGCGAAACACGGTGCCTATGGTCGATCGGAGCCTGCGCGCGGATTCATAGCGCTCACGGGCCTCGACCTGCCGAAGCACCGTCAGCACGGCAGCGGCATCAATGTTCTTAATGGGGAGCGCGCCGAGCGTTGGATAGGCGAAATCCAGAAGCCATTTCGTCTTCGTGATGGTGGCCTCGGCCCGGCCTTCCTTTGCGAGACGGGCGATGTGCTCCTCGGCGATCGTCCTGAAGGTCGGTCCTTTCTGGCTTTCCGCCTTCTGCTTCTTCCTGTCTTGCGACGGATCGGTACCGGCGGCCAGCAGGCGTTTGGCCTGGTCGCGTGCCTGCCGGGCGTCAGCCAGCGAGACAGCGGGATAGGTACCAAGCGCGAGGAGTTTCTGCTTGTTGTCGAACCGATAGGCGAGCCGCCACAACCGTCCGCCGCTGGGCTGCACCCAGAGCTGGAGGCCGCCGCCATCCGAGAGTTTTTGGAGTTTGTTGGTATGCCGGGCGTTCCGGCATTTTAAATCCGAGAGCGGCATGGGTTCGATTCCACTCTAGGAAAACCGCGATACCAACAAGGGTATCTGATACCAACAAAAATACCATCGATCGCCGTCGTTGGACCAAAGGGGACCGCCTGCGCCGACCCACGCCCAAACCGGCCTGAACGGACAATTTCTCTTATTTTTCAGAGAATTATAGCCACTCCAGCGTAGCCTGGATGGCATAAAGATGGGGCGGTAAGGGAGGGGATGGTGCCCAGGGGCGGAATCGAACCACCGACACTGCGATTTTCAGTCGCATGCTCTACCAACTGAGCTACCTGGGCGCCGGGCGGATCAGGCGATCCGACATGCGGAGTGGTGTCTATAAAGAGCCGAATCCCGCCTGTCTAGTGCTTCGTGATCATATCTCGTGCCCGCCGATGCGGGAGCCAGGCCAGAGAGGGCCGGAGGGTTCAACCCTCACTTTCGCCGCGGCGGTTGAGGCGTGTGTCGCGATGGATGTAGACGCTGATCATCAGGCCGAAGCCGAACATCAGGGTCAACATCGCCGTGCCGCCATAGGAGATCAGCGGCAGCGGCACGCCGACCACCGGCAGCACGCCCATGACCATGGCGATGTTGATGAAGACGTAGAGGAACAGGTTGCAGGCCAGCCCCAGCGCCAGCAGCTTGCCATACTGGTTGCGGCTGCGCAGGCCGATGGCGAAGCCATAGATGATGACCAGCGCGTAGAGTGCCAGCAGCACCAGCCCGCCGACCATGCCGAATTCCTCGGCGAACATGGTGAAGATGAAGTCGGTCTGCTTCTCGGGCAGGAAGTCGAGATGGCTTTGGGTCCCCTGCAGGAACCCCTTGCCCCAGAAGCCGCCGGAGCCCAGCGCAATCTCGGACTGCATCAGGTGGTAGCCTGCCCCCAAACTGTCGGCCTGGGGGTTGAGGAAGGTGAGGATACGCTGTTTCTGATAGGCCTTCATGAAGCGCCAGGCGATCGGCACCATGCCGGCCAAGCCCATGAAGCCGACGGCGAAGACCCAGATTCTCACCCCCGCGATGAAGAACATGCAGGTGGCGCTCATCCCCAGCATCATGGCGGTGCCCAAATCCGGCTGCTTCATGACCAGCGCCGCCGGCAACGCCACCATCATCATCGGCGGCAGCAGATAGACGAACCGGCCGACCTCCTCAAGCTTCCGTGCGCTGAAATAGCGGGCGAGCGCCATGATCAGCCCGATCTTCATGATCTCCGAGGGCTGCAGCGACAGCGGACCCAGCGTCAGCCAGCGTTGCGCCCCCAAGCCCCGCGTGCCCTTGAAATCGACCAGCACCAGCAGGATCAGCCCGAGGATGTAGAGCGGGTATGACGCGCGGTACCAGAATTTGATGTCGACCACCGCCACGACCAGCAGCATGACCAGCGAGACGCTGAAGCGGATCATCGAGGCCATGGCCCAGGGCTGCATGTTGCCGTTGGCCGCCGAATAGAGCACGGCGCAGCCGATGGCGCCGATGACGCAAAGCAGCAGCATCAGCCCCCAGCTGACGCTGCGGAGCTTGTCGGCCAGGGTCAGCTGGCGCTGGCGTTCGCCGAAATAGAGGCTCAATCCGGTATCTCCGCATTCCCGTCCGGGGGGGTGGCAGCGGCGGTCGATCGCACGGGCTTGCCGTCCTTGCCCAGCACTGGCGGCGGCGTCCACGGGATGATGGCCACGGGATCGGCCGGTACCTTGTGCGCCGGATCGCGCTTCTGGCACTGGACCAGAAGATCGCGGGCGATGGGGGCGGCGACGACCGAGCCGCCGATGCCGTGCTCGACCACCACCGCGGTGACATAGCGCGGGGCCGAGACCGGCGCGAAGGCGATGAACAGCGCGTGGTCCCGATCGGCCCAGGGCAGGCTCTCGGGATTGCGCAGCCCATGCTCGCGCTCGGCCATGGTGATGTGCTTGACCTGGGCGGTGCCGGATTTGCCGCCCATGGCCATGGCCGGATCCATGATGCGCGCCCGATAGGCGGTACCGCCCGGCTCGTTGACCACCGCATTCATGCCGCTCAGCACGGCGGCCAGCTGTGCCGGATCGCAGCCGAGATCGGCGAAGCCGATATCGTCACCGTCACCGCCGCCGTCCCCGCCATCCGTGGCATCCTCGCTGGCGGTGCCGTCATCGCCATCGCCGAGCCCGCCTATCACGGCACTGGCGTTGGTCACGCCCGGGCCGCTCCCCGGCTGGTCGGCCGACGCGACGCCTGGCGGCCGCATCACCCCTTGCTGGCGCACCAGATGCGGGATCACCTGCTTGTTGGTGACCAGGCGGGCCAGCATGGTGCAGAGCTGCAGCGGGGTGACCGAGATGTAGCCCTGGCCGATGCCGGCGTTGAAGGTCTCGCCGGTCTGCCAGGACACGCCGTATTTCTTCTTCTTCCACTCGGCGGTCGGGATCAGGCCTGGCCGTTCGTTCGGGATGTCGATGCCGGTCGGCTGGCCGAAGCCCAGCTTGTGCGCCATCGCCGCGATGCGGTCGATGCCGGTGCGGCGTGCCACCTCGTAGAAATAGATGTCGCAGGAATTCTTGTAGCCGCCATGCAGGTCGAGCGTGCCGTGACCGCCATGCTTCCAGCAATGGAAGACCGCATCGCCCAGCTTCAACTGTCCGGTGCACAGGACCTTGAAGTCCGGCGTGATGATGCCGTTGGACAAGGCGGCCATGCCGGTTACCGGCTTGAAGGTCGAGCCCGGTGGATAGACGCCCTGGATCGTCTTGTTGTTCAAAGGCGCATGCGGGTCGGTGATCAGGTCGTGCCACAGCTCGTTGCTGATGCCATGGGTGAAGGCGTTGTCGTCATAGGCGGGCGAGGAGGCCATCACCAGGACCTCGCCGGTCAGCGCATCCATCAGCACCACCGCCACGCTCTCCTGGTCGGCGATGCGGCGCATCGTGTAGTCCTGCAGCGCCATGTCGATGGTGGTGGCGATCTCCTGGCCCGGCTGGCCTTCGTCACGGGTGATCTCGCGTACGACGCGGCCGAGCGCGTTCACCTCGATCTCGGAGGTGCCGGCGGAGCCGCGCAACGCCAGATCCTGGTCCTTCTCGATGCCGCTCTTGCCGATGCGGAAATCCGGCAGCTCCAGCATGGGGTCGCCGTTCAGCTCGTCTTCCGAGACGGGCGCCACATAGCCCACGACGTGGCTGACCTTGCTGGCATAGGGATAGAAACGGTTCGAGCCGACATCGATCGACACGCCCGGCAGGTCGACCAGATTGACCTCGATGCGCGCCACCTGATCCCAGGTCAGGTTCTCCAGCACGACCACCGGCACGAAGGCATGGCGCCGGCCGATGTCGCGGATCACCCGCGTCTTCTGCTGCTGGTTCAGCGGCACCAGCATGCCGATGGCATCCAGCGTGCTCGGGATGTCGGCCGCCTGTTCGGCGACGATGACGATGCGGTAGTTGCGCTGACTGGTGGCGAGTGCCACGCCGTAACGGTCGAGGATGCGGCCGCGCTGCGGCGAGATCAACCGGACATTGATCCGGTTCTGCTCGGCCATGACCTTGTATTTGCTGGCCGAGACGACCTGGAGATAGTACATGCGCGCGGCCAGGCCGCCGAGCAGCGTCACCTGCACGCCGCCCATGACGACGGCGCGCCGGGTCAGCGCTTTCTGGCGGTCCTTGTCGTTTTTCCTCTGGCTGCGCATGTCGATCGTGATGATTTTCAGTTGAACCGACTTAAAATCTGAATCGTGACCTATTTCAAATATTCAGAGACCGATTCATCATTCAGGTCCCACTGACCTGGACGGATCGGGCTCTAGGGGCCAGCTTCAGCTCATCAGCGCCCGCTGCACACGGGCAAACAGCAACGTCATGATAGGGTAGCACGCGACGGTTAGAGCCGTCTGGAAGACAAAACCGCGCGGGTCGAGCACCTGCCATGCGAGCACGCTGCCAATGCCCCAGCGCAGCGCATTGGCCGCTCCCGCCGCGATGGTGAATCCGCCCCAGATGAAGGGAAAGGCGCGGCCGACGAAATCGCGGCGGCGCTTCAGCACCGTCCAGCGCAGCAGCAGCAGCACCAGAGATGTCAGGCCCACCGGCCCTGCGGTGATGAAATCGACGAACAGTCCGATGCCGAACAACGCCAGGTAGGGCATGTGGCCGGGGCGGTAGATGCACCAGTGGAATGTCGACATCAATACGAGGTCGGGGGCGATGACCGCATAATCCGGCAACGCCACCGGCACCGCTTCCAGCATGGCCAGGCCCGAGGTCGAGATAATGGGGATCAGCTTCGGCACCAGCCCCTGGCTAGGTGCCGCGGGGGTCACGGGCATGGAGTATCCTGGATCTGGTGGATGACGTCCGGCCGGGCCGGCTCAGTCATGGCCGCTGGTATGTCCGCGCCCCGTATCCCGAGGATTGGCTTCACGGGCGGCCGATTTCCTGGCCGCGCCATGCTTCGCCTTGACCGGCTTCGGCAAGGGGGCGGCGCTGGGCGGCAGCACGCCGGACAGGCCGAAATCGGCAATGCGCAGATAGTCGACACGGGACAGATCGGTATAGGGCTGCACCGCGAGGGTGTCGCCAGGGCCTGCCACCACCGAGCCCACGGGTATGCCCGGCGGGAATACGCCGCCATCGCCGGAGGTCACGATGCGGTCGCCGGGCCTGACCTCGGTATGCGGCGGCAGGTAGGAGAGCTGGAGCTGGTCGGAGTTGTCGCCGGCCAGGATGGCGCGGGTATGCTCCGGCTCGATGCTGACGGGGATGCGGCTGTTCAGGTCGGTCATCAGCAGCACGCGGCTCGTGTGGCTCCCGACCTCGGCGATACGGCCGATGAGGCCCGTGCCGGTCAGCACGCCCTGGCCCGGGGCAACGCCGTCGGCGCTGCCGCGGTCGACCAGCAGGTTGCGCGAGAAGACGCCGCCGGCCGCACCGATGACGCGCGCGGTCACGAACCAGTTGGTGTTGGGTGGGCGGTAATGCGTCAAGGCACGCAGCGCCTGGTTCTCAGCATTCAGCGACTGGGCGACGCGCTGCCATTCCAGCAGCGTCGCGTTATCGGCACGCAGCCTGCGGTTTTCCTGGTAGAGGTTGACGACATCCTGGACGTCGGTAACGACCGAAGTTACGGCAGCCACCGGCTGATGGATGAATGAGAGGACAGGGGCGGCGACGTCGGCGACCCATAGGCGGGTCTTCTGCAAGGCAAGCGGATCCGCTCGGCCGACCAGCAAAGCCAGCACCGAGAGAACCACCAGCACAGTGAACGTGAAGCGCTGCGTCGCCGTCTTCAACGGCGCGAAGAGCTGCGCAACCGACCCAGAACGCGACTTCAAACTCATGCCTGACCTATCCCGCGACAGGCGACTTTCCGTGACCTCCCCCCGAAGATCATACCCCGGAAAGTCGCCAGCCCCTCATGGGTCGCGGACTTGCACCCGCTGGCAAAATCCCATGTTTCGGTTAATACATGCTTATCAGAACGTTCTTGAGCGTCTTCATTTCTTCTAGCGCACGGCCAGTGCCGAGCGCCACGCAAGACAGTGCTTCCTCCGCGATCGAGACCGGCAGACCGGTCGCGTGGCGCAGGATGAAATCGAGATTGCCGAGCAGCGCGCCGCCGCCGGTCAGCACGATGCCCTTGTCGACGATGTCGGCGGCCAATTCCGGCGCCGTATGCTCCAGCGCCACCTTGACCGCCTCGACGATCTGGCCGACCGGTTCGGCCAGGCTCTCGGCGATCTGGCGCTCGGAAATGACCAGTTCCTTGGGCACGCCGTTCATCAGGTCGCGGCCCTTGATTTCCATCAGCCGGCCCTCGCCGTCGCCGGGCAGGCAGGCGGAGCCGATTTCCTTCTTGATGCGCTCGGCCGAACCCTCGCCGACCAGCAGGTTATGGTTGCGGCGGATATAGGCGATGATCGCCTCGTCCATCTTGTCGCCGCCGACGCGCACCGAGCGGGCATAGACGATGCCGCCCAGCGACAGTACCGCCACCTCGGTCGTGCCGCCGCCGATATCGACGACCATCGAGCCCGTGGGCTCGGTCACCGGCAGGCCTGCGCCGATCGCGGCGGCCATCGGCTCCTCGATCAGGTAGACGCGGCGGGCGCCGGCGCTCTCGGCCGATTCCTGGATGGCGCGGCGTTCGACTGCCGTCGAGCCCGAGGGCACGCAGATGATGATCTCGGGCGAGGCGAAGCTGCGCCGGTTATGCACTTTGCGGATGAAGTGCTTGATCATCTCCTCCGCGACCTCGAAATCGGCGATGACGCCGTCGCGCAAGGGGCGGATGGCCTGGATGTTGCCGGGCGTGCGGCCCAGCATCAGCTTTGCCTCGTCGCCGACGGCCAACACCTGCCGCTTGCCCTTGACCGTGGCGATTGCGACGACGGAGGGCTCGTTGAGCACGATGCCCCGGCCCTTGACATAGACCAGTGTGTTCGCAGTGCCGAGGTCGATGGCCATGTCGGCGGACATCCACCCGAGAAGTGATCCAAACATATGCGCTTACTCAAAAGCTCGCTGAAGGAGGTACGGAGGAAAGCCTTCAAGGCCGGTTCAGGGTCGCCGGGCGGCGTTTCATTGGAATCGCGGCCCCACCCCCTGGCTGGCCGCGACTCCGGACGCATGTTCCGGTTCGGGGGACGACTCCTAACCGCTCGGCCTGCGGGGTGCAAATGGATTCCGACAGGAAAGTGACACCAGGACGTAAAGGCCGTTGCGCTTGGCTGCGCCTTGCGCGGCGCCCATCCCCGGTTACCGCCTCCGATTGTGAGGCTTGTCCTGCTTTGGCTTCCCGGATAAGCCATGGGCTAAAACGCGGTTTCAAAAGACGCGAATCCACGACGCAGGAGGAACGACCCATGACCCTGATGATCTCGAACGACGATGTTACCCGCCTGCTGACCATGCCGGACACCATCGCGGCGCTGGAGAAATCCTATCTCCAGCTCGTCACCAAGGAATCGGTCTGCCGGCCGCGCATCGACATCCAGATCCCGACCTCGGAACCCGGCAAGGTCTATCAATGGGGCTCGATGGAGGGTGGCTCGGTCTCGGGCTATTTCGCCGTGCGCATCAAATCTGACATCGTCTATGAGCAGGACTACAACGGCGTGCGCACGCAGGAGAAATATTGCGGCAAGCCCGGGCAATATTGCGGGCTGATCCTGCTGGTCGACACCTCCAACGGCCTGCCGGTGGCGTTCATCAATGACGGCGTGCTGCAGCATATGCGCGTCGGCGCCGACGGCGCCATCGGCGTCAAATATATGAGCCGCAAGGACTCCCATGTCGTCGGCATGCTGGGCTCGGGCGGCATGGCGCGCTCTCATGTCGACGCCTTCCTGGCGGTGCGCGACATCAAGCGCATCCAGGTCTTTTCGCCGACGCCGGCCAATCGTGAGCTTTTCGCCGAGGAGATGCGCGCCAAGCATGGTATCGAGATGGTGGTATGCGACAACCCGCGCGACGTCTACAAGGGCGCGGACATCGTCGCCGGCCTTACCGATTCCGCGGTGCCGGTGCTCAATGGCGAATGGATCGAGAAGGGGAGCCATGTGCTCAATGTCGGCGGCCGCGGCCAGCCCAATTGGGGCGTGCTCGACCGCATCGACACCTATCTGCGCTTCGGCAGCGCGCCGGCGCCCTGGGGCATCCCGGAGCTGGGCCTCGATGACGAATACATCACCTGGGCGGCGCTGCCGGATTCCGAGCATGGCCATAGGCTGAAGAAGAAGAACGGCCGCGGCCACGGCTCGCCGATACCGGACAAGACGATCAGCCTGGCCGATATCGTCGAAGGACGGGCCAAGCCCCGCGAGCGCGACCACGTGACATATGCCGAACGGGGCAACCTCCAGGGCGCACAGTTCTGGGCCGTCGCCGGCCACGTCTACGAGCTGGCCAAGAAGGACAAGATCGAACGGGTCATCCCGACGGAGTGGCTGCTCCAGGATATTCGGGATTAGGACGGCTAGGACGGCATTTAAATGCCGTCCTAGTCCCGGATGTCCTGCAGGAACCACTCGGTCGGAATCTCGCGGCCCAGCTTGTTTTGCTTGGCCTGCTCGTAGACCCAGCCGCCGACCGAGGAGAATTGCAGACCCTGGTTGCCGACGTTGCGGTAGAAGGTGATCTGGTCCCGTGACGTCCGGCCGGCGCATTTGCCGGTGACGAGGTCGGCGAAATCCGGCTTGTCGCCGCCCTTGCCGCGATCGTTGAATTCCGGGCTGTCGCCGCCGAAGCCAGGCTTGGGATTTTTCGCCGGAATCATCGCCATCTGCTCGGGCGAGCCGCCGAGATATGCCGCCGGCGACATGCCGCGCTCGGCCTGGAAACGCTCGGTCTGGCGCATCTGCAGTCCCGCCGTGCCCTGGCGGACGACGAGGTCGAATTTCTCGGCTGCCTCCTCCGGCATCTCGCGTCGGCCGAGGTTGGTGACGTGCATGCCCTTCTCGATCCAGTCGGCGTCATAGACCGGCTGCATGGAATCGGTGCAGGTCGACAGGATGTCCGTGCCGCGCACGGCCTCGCGGGCGCTGTCGACGGCGCGGACCTCGATGCCGAGCTTCTTCGACATCTCCTCGGCGAAGGCCTCCCGGCGTCCGGCATTCGGACTGTAGACCTTGCACAGCTTGATGTCGCGCACGCAGGTGAAGGCCTCCAGGAATGTCCGGGCCATGCCGCCGGAACCCAGCATGCAGACGGTGTGGGAATCCTCCCGGCTCAGCCATTTGACGCCGATACCGGCACCGCCGCCGACCCGCATATGCTGCAGGTTGCCGTCATTGATGAAGGCCAGCGGCTCGCCGTTGCGGGTCGACAGCAGGAAGACCATGCCGCAATAGGTGCCGGGCTCGCGGCAATACTTGTCCTCGGTCCAGTTGCCGTTCGGCTCTTTCGGCCAGGTCACGATGTCGGATTTCATGCGGATCGCCATGTAGCCGTCATTGGCGCCTTCCATGGTGCCCCAGCGGTAATAGCCGTCCGGGCGCTCGCAAGGCATGTACATGTCGATGCGCGGACGGTGCATGGCGCCGCCATAGGGCAGCTTCTTGAACGCCTCCTCCTGGACGCGGATGCAATCGCTCATCTTCAAGAGTTTGGCGACGTCGTCGTTATTGATGATGAGCATTGAAGCCTCCCGATTGGTATGGACCCTTCTCTTTTAAGCGGTGGTGGCGCGCTTGTGAATCCATTGGCTGAAAAATCATGCCGAAGACCGTGGTCGGCGCGGCAGCTAGGTAGGGCGCCGGAGATCCGGCCTGATGGAGGAAGACGGCGACAGCACCGAGGCGGGGATCTGCTCGCCCAGGCACCCGATGCGCCGGAGTTCGTCGATGAGCGTCTGGAAGATCGGCGGCAGGGTCGAGCCGCGGCGCAGCACGATCCCCGTTTCGCGGATCTTCTCCGCCTCGGGGCAGGCGATGGTGCCAAGGTGGCAGGCTGCCTGGTCATCCTTCAGCCGGGCATCGGGCGCATAGGCCGCAAGGTCGCTTTCAGCCACGATCTTGAGCAGGCAAGCCATGTCGTCGGCCTCGATCGCCGCTGGCGGCGGCGTGAGGCCGGCGGCGTGGAACAACTGGTCGAAGCGCGCCCGTCCCGTCGTTGCCGTAGGCAGCGCCCAGCGCAGGCGGGAAAGATCGGCCAGCGTCAAGGGGGCCTCGGCGGTCATCGGATGGCCCTTGCGCACGATGATCCTGAGCGTATGGCGCATGACCGGCACCACCAGCAGCCGCGCATCGGCGGTGATGTCGGGGGTGATGGCGGTCAGCACCATGTCCAGCTCGCCCCGCTGCAGCATGGCGATCCGCTCGTCGGTGGTGCGCACCGTGACCTGGACGCGGATGCCGGGGCGGTTATCGATCAGCTGCGCGATCGCCGCCGGCAGCGGCCCATAACGCCAGGTTGAGCCTGCTCCAATCGCCAGCAAACCCAGGCCACCCGTCCGCAGCGCGTCGAGATGGCGGGTGGCGCTCCGATAATTTGAATCGATGGTGCGGGCGAAATCCTCCAGCGCCTCACCATAGATGGTCGGCATCACGCCGCGCGGCAGGCGGTCGAACAGCGGGACCCCCAGATCCTCCTCCAGTCGGCGGATTTGCTTGGATAGAGCCGGTTGGCTCGTCCCCATCACCTCGGCGGCGGTGCTGATATTGCGGTGGTCGAAAATCGTCAGGAATAGGCGAAGCTGGCGAATGTCCATCTGACATGTTCCAATGGGCATGGGAAACGACAAAAATATCATATTTGTGGAAGATCAGCGATGCTAGGAGAGAAGCGACCAGAGCGGGAATTTTGGCTGTGGCACAGGGAGAGAGCCGTGACTGCACCTCGCCGGGCGCTGGCCGCCCTCGCCGCATTGGCATTGCTCTGGAGCGGCATGGCCCATGCCGCCTACCCGGACCGTCCGATCACCGTGGTCGTGCCCAATCAGGCGGGCGGGCCGCTCGATCTCATGGCGCGCATCATCGCTAAGACCCTGCCGCGCTATATCGGGCAGAAGGTCATCGTCAAGAACATCGTGGGCGGCGGCACCGCGGTCGGGGATCGCGCGGTGCTGAACGCCCCGGCGGACGGCTATACCTTCCTGTTCATCCATCAGCCGTTGATGGAAGTGGCCGCGGAAGGCATCCTCGGCGCCAAATTCACCGATTTCGTGCCGGTGGCGCGTACCGGCGGCATCGATCAGATCTATGTCGCGCGCAAAGGGGCGCCCTTCGACAGCTTCAAGGGCATGGTCGATTGGGGCAAGGACCATCCGGGCGGCGTCCGCAACGGTGTGGCACTGATGGCCAACAACCATTTCGTGGCACTGGCGGTGACGCAGGCGACCGGCGTCAAGTTCAAGCTGATCAACGTGCCGGGCGGCGGCGGCCCGATCCTGCCGGCGCTGCTCAGCGATCAGATCGATGTGGGATTCGTCGCGCCGGAAGAGGTCGTCGCCTATGCCAAGACCGGCAAGATCGTGCCCCTGGCCCTGTTCGGCACCCAGCGCAACAAGCTGCTGCCCAACCTACCGACGGCGAAGGAGCTGGGCTATCCGGCGCTGGGGAACCTCGACGTCTCGGCCTATTGGTGGGCGCGCAAGGATGTGCCGCTCCAGATCCGCAATACCCTCGCCGACAAGCTCGAGCAGACGATGCAGGATCCGGAGCTGCGCAAGGATTTCGAGCATTTGACCGATGATCTGGGCTTCACCAAGGGCGAGGCGCTGCAGCACGACGTCGACGCCCGATACGCCGCCTACGAGAAGCTGGTCGACACCTTCAACATGCGCCGGGCGGCAAAATGAGCGCGCCCGGCGCCAGAGGAGCCGGTATCGGCGGCATCGGCGGTCCCGACAAACAGGCCGGCTGGTGGTCGTCGCCGACGCCGCAGCGCGACGGCATCGTCGCGTTGCTGCTGGTGCTGGG
The DNA here is from genome assembly GCA_035491935.1 of Allostellaceae bacterium. Taxonomy (GTDB): domain Bacteria; phylum Pseudomonadota; class Alphaproteobacteria; order ATCC43930; family CGMCC-115725; genus DATJJW01. The sequence goes on from DATJJW010000057.1 coordinate 12,794, forward strand.
CATGGCGGTGCTGCTGATCGTTGCCCGCGGCATCCCGGATTCACCCTATGAGCCGATGGGGCCGCGTTTCCTGGCTGAAATCGTGCCGGGCATCCTTCTGATCCTGGCCCTGTTCATGGGGTTGCGCAGCCTGTTCGGTCGGAAGGCGGCGACCCGGGCAGTGGCCGGCACGATCCAAGGCGATGCCACCAGGCCACACCGCCCTGGCGTCCTGCGCGCCGCATCCGTGCTGGCCTTGGTCGTCGTCTATGCCGCGGTCCTGACCGAAGACCTCGTCGGATACCAGGCGGCGACGCTGGGCTTCCTGTGGGCGGCCGGCCTGGCGTTGGCGCCGCGCTGGAATCTGCGCAGCCTGGCGCTCATCGGCCTGGGCGGCGTCATCGCCACCACCGCCGTCTGGCTGCTGCTGACCCAGGTGCTGGAGGCCATTCCGCCATGACCCGCGGCATCGCGGCCTGATCCCATGGATCTTCTCGCCCCTCTCTCCGAGTTGCTGCATCTCGGTTGGGTGCCCGTCCTCATGGCTGCGGCCGGGGTCGGCATGGGGCTGCTGATCGGTGCCATGCCGGGGCTGAACCAGGGCGTGCTGATGGCGCTGACCTTGCCGCTCACCATGACGATGAGCGATTTGAACGCGCAATGCCTGCTGATCGGCATGTATGTCGGCGGCGCCAGCGGCGCCATGGTCATGGGCGTGCTGATCGGCGTGCCGGGCTCGCCCTCGGCGATCATGACGACCTTCGACGGCCATGCCATGGCCAGGAAGGGCCAGGCGGCCCGGGCGCTGGCCCTGGGCGTTTCGGCGGCCTTCCTGGGCGGCCTCGTTTCCTGGCTGGTGCTGGCGACGCTGGCGATCCCGCTTTCCTCGATCGCGCTGCTGTTCACGCCGGTCGAGTTCACCTCGCTGATCTTCGGCGGGTTGCTGATCATCGCGGTTGCCGGCGACCATGACCCGCTCAAGGGGCTGATGGCGGGCTTCCTCGGCATGCTGGCGGCCATCGTCGGCCTCGATCCCGTGACCTCCAACGCGCGCTTCATCTTCGGCTTCCTGCCGCTGCAGAGCGGCTTCGGCCTGCTGCCGGTGCTGCTTGGCACCTTCGCCATCGGCCAGCTGCTGGCCAATATCACTGCCGACAATCCGGTGGCGGATCAGGCGCGCGTCCGCTTCGTCGATACGCTGCGCTCGGTGCGCGCGGTCGGCCGGCACTGGCTGATCGTGCTGCGCTCCGGTCTCATCGGCTGCTGGATGGGCATGCATCCGGGCGTCGGCGCCAGCATCGGTTCGATCATCGCCTATATGGTGACGCGCAACCTGGCGGATGATCCGAAATCCTTCGGCACGGGCCGAGAGGAGGGCGTCGTCGCCTCCGAGGCCGGCAGCGTCGGCACGATTGGCGGCGCGCTTCTGCCCATGATCAGCCTCGGCATTCCCGGCAGCCCGGCCGATGTCATCCTGATGGCGGCCCTGGTGTTCCACAACATCCAGCCGGGGCCGATGCTGATCGTCGAGCACCCGACCGTGTTCTACGGCATCATCGTCACGCTGTTCGTGTCGCTGGTGCTGATGTTCGTGCTGCTGCTGCCGCTCTGCACGGTGCTGGGCCGCGTGGCGGCGCTGCCG
>DATJJW010000058.1:0-4178 GCA_035491935.1 Allostellaceae bacterium
GCGGTCGTCGCTGAATGGTCGGAATGGTGGCCGGCTCATGTCCTGTGCTGCCCGCTCGTCTGGGGTGGCAGGCATCTCGGCATGCTGTTCTTCGCGCGGGCCGAACCCTGGCTCGATGGCGATCTGCAGCTCATCGAGACCTTGACCGCATCCTATACCCAAAGCCTGACCCTGGCCGTGCTGGGCGATCGTCTGCGCCCGCGGCGGCGTTGGCGGCCGAAGCGGCGCGCGGCCATCGCCGCCGCGATCGTCCTCGTCATCCTGATCGGGGTGATGCCCATTCGCGCCTCGGTCCTGGCGCCGGCCGAGATCGTGCCGGTCGATCCGGCGCCGGTGCGTGCGCCTTTCGATGGCGTGGTGGGATCGCTGCAGGTCGCGCCCAACCAGGTGGTCCATGCCGGCCAGGTGCTGGTGTCGCTCGACCGTGACCAGCTGCAGGCGCGCTATGCCGTGGCGCAGAAGGCGCTGGACATGGCGCAGGCCCAGTACATGGTCGCGGCCCAGCAGGCCATGAGCAGCTCCAAGGACAGTGGCCAGATCGCCGTGCTGGCCAGCAAGGTCGACCAGCAGCGTGCCGAGGTCGTCTATGACAAGACGATGCTCGACCGGGCCTATCTCACCGCCCCGATCGACGGCATCGCCGTCTTCGACGATGCCAACCAATGGATCGGCAAGCCGGTCGAGACCGGCGAGCGCATCATGCTGGTGGCCTCGCCCAAGAACACGCAGCTCGAGATCCAGGTGCCGGCGGCCGAGATCGTGACATTCGCCAAGGGCTCCGATGTCGTGTTCTTCAACAATGTCGATCCCGACCGGCCGACCGAGGGCAAATTGACCTTCGCCAGCTATTCCAGTGCCATGACCGCCGATGGCGTGCTGGCCTATGCCTTCCGGGCGAGGCTCGATCCGGACAAGGCGGGTACGCTTAGGCTCGGCCTCAAGGGCACGGCCAAGATTTACGGTCCTCGGCGCCCGCTGGCGCTATGGCTGCTGCGCCGCCCGATCGCCGTGATGCGCGAATGGCTGTCGCTCTAGGCGGGCCGCCGCCGGCCGGCGCCGATATCGCTTCGCTGGAGGCGGTGCGTCTGCCGCCGTTGCGTGAGGATCTGCGGCTGCTGCCGGGCGCGCCGACGGCCGAGGGTAGTCCGACCTGGACGCTGCACGATCCCGCACGCCATCGCTTCATGCGCATCGGCTGGCTTGAATTCGAGATCCTGGCGCGCTGGTCGCTGGGCCGTGTCGACGAGGTCGCCAAATCGATCGCAGCCGAGACGACGATCCGCGCCACGCCGGAACAGGTTCTGGAGGTGCTGCATTTCGCCCATCGCGCCGGGCTGATCCTGCCGCAGGGCGAGGGTGGCACGAAGCGCCTGGTCGCGGAAACGGACGCCCAACGCCTGTCGATGCAGAAATGGCTGCTGAAGAACTACCTGTTCCTGAAGCTGCGCCTGGTGAACCCCGATCGGGCGCTCGACGCCGCGATGCCCTATGTCGGCTGGATGCTGACCAAGGGTTTTCTGCTGGCGCTGGGCCTGCTGGCCGCCTTGGGCTTCTATCTGATCAGCCGGCAATGGGAAGCCTATGTCCATAGCTTCCTGCATCTGTTCTCGCTCCAGGGTGCCGCCATGGTCGGGCTGGCGCTGGCGGCATCCAAGGTGATCCATGAATGCGGCCATGCGCTGGTGACCAAGCGCTTCGGCTGCCGCGTGCCGGCGATGGGCGTGGCGCTCCTGGTACTGTGGCCGGTCTTGTGGACCGACACGACCGATGCCTGGCGCCTGACCGATCGGCGCCAACGCCTGGCGATCGATGCCGCCGGCATGCTGGCGGAGATCACGCTGGCGGTCGTGGCTTCGCTGCTCTGGAGCGTACTGCCGGACGGTGCCCTGCGTACCGGTTGCTTCCTCCTGTCCAGCTCGACCTGGCTGCTGACGGTGATGGTCAACATCAACCCGCTGATGCGCTTCGACGGCTATTTCATCCTGTCCGACTGGTTGGACGTGCCCAATCTGCAGGAGCGGGGTTTCGCCATGGGCCGATGGTGGCTGCGCGAGCAGCTCTTCGGTCTCGGCGAGCAGCCGCCCGAACAATTCCCGGCCGACCGCAAGCGCATCGTCATCGCCTATGCGCTCGCGACCCTGGTCTACCGTTTCTTCCTGTTCACGGGCATCGCGCTCATCGTCTACCACATGGCGTTCAAGGCGCTGGGCATCTTCCTGATGGCGGTCGAGATCTGGTGGTTCATCCTGCGGCCGATCATCAACGAACTCAAAGTCTGGCGCCAGCGCCTGGGCAGCAGGCGCCTGACCCGCCGGGCCCTGGGAAGCTTGGGCGTCGGCGGGCTGGTGATCCTTCTTCTGGCGTTGCCCTGGCATGGTAGCGTGATCGCACCGGCCCTGCTGCGGGACAGCCATCAGACCATCCTCTACACTGCCGAGCCCGGCCAGATGGCGGTGCTGGCCAGGAACGGCCAGCATGTCAAGACAGACGACACGGTGTTCCGACTGGTGTCGCCGGAGATCGCCTTCCACAAGGCCTCGGCCCAGGCGGAACTCGCCGGCATCGATGCGCGCATGAAGGGCCAGTCCTTCGATCCGGAGCAGGCTTCCGCGGTCGAGGTCGGCTGGGAGGAATTGCAGGGCGCCTCCGCCTCGCTGCGGCAGGTCCTGACGCAAGAGGCCGACCTCACCATCCGGGCGCCTTTCGATGGCGTCATCGTCGATGTGCCGCCATCCTTGCGAGTAGGCGAATGGCTGCCGCGCCGTGAGGCGCTGGGCATGTTGATCGATCCGGGCAGCCAGACTGTCGAGGCCTATATCGACGAGGCCGACCTCGCGCGGCTGCACCAGGGCGCCAAGGCGCGCTTCGTACCGGAGAATGGCGAGGCGCCGGTGCCGCTGACCCTGGTCTCGCTGGGGACGGCACCGGTCAGCGAGCTCGACTCCCTCGATCTCGCCTCGACCAATGGCGGCGGCATCGCCGTGCGCAAGGATGCCCAGAACCGTCTGGTGCCGGAAGCAGCGATCTATCGCGCGATCCTGAAGCCCGATGAGGCAGTGCGCCTGCCCATCCGCCTGCGCGGCAATGTGGTGGTCGAGGCCGACCGCGCCAGCATGCTGGTGACGCTCTATCGTCGGGCGGCCGCTATCGTCATCCGCGAGATGGGCTTCTAGAGCCCGATCCGTTCAGGTCGAGACGACCTGAACGGATCGGGCTCTAAACATTTGAATCAGATCAAGATTCAGATTTCGGGTCCTGCGGACCTGAAATCATCTTGATCTAGAAGCTCGCCTGCTCGGGGGCAGCCTCTGTCGTCACGGCTTCCGTCATGACCTCCGTCACGGCGACGATCGGCTCCAACAGGGGCGAGGTCGGGCGTGATAAGGGCTTGGCCGGCTTCATGCCCAGGAAGAACAGCGATCGGACCTCGGCATTGGGGAATTCGATATAGCGATAGCTGAGCGCGGAGACGGCGAAGAGCAGCGCCAGATATAGGGGCGCATAGGGCACGACGGCGTGCCAGTCGGTATTGGTGGCGAAGCCCGGGAACAGGCCCAGCAGCATCGGTACATGCCACAGATAGATACTGTAGCACATGGCGCCGATGAGCTGCAGCCGCGGGTTCTCCAACAGGCTGCAGAGGACGGGAGCCTTGCCGACACCCAATGCCATGACCAGGGCCGTGGCGGAGAATGAGAAAGTCAAATTGGCCAGCATATGCGAGCTGGCGGTGTCCTTGATGCTGAGCACCAGCAGTGCCGCCAGCAGCGGCAGCGGCAGGAAAGGCGTGATCCAATCGAGAAGCCGCCCCAGCCGCGGGAACGCAGCCGGCCGGCTCACGACCTCGCAGGCGGCCATGCCGAGGGCGAAGTTGAACAGATGCTGCGGCAGCCCGAGCTGCAGCCCGCGATAGGCGAAAAGATGGCTGCTGAGCTGGACGAGGATGGACACGGCAAGGCTGGCGGCCAGGATCTGGCTCATCGACAACCGCGTGCGCAGCATGATCAGCAGCGGGAACAGCGCACTGAACAGGATCTCGACGCCGACGCTCCATAACGGTCCGAAGCTGGGCGGGATGAAGCCCAGATTGGAGAACTGATAGAGAAGGGTCGGCACGCCGAACAACTCCAGATAGAATCTCTCGTTGCTGACCGGGTATTTGTGCTGCAGGCTGAAGA
>DATJJW010000059.1:0-3685 GCA_035491935.1 Allostellaceae bacterium
AGCGCGGCAGCACTTCTTTCTGGTTGGCGAGCTTCGTGACGTCGATCGGCGACACCAGGTCGGCCTTGATATAGCGCTGCAGCTGGGCGGTGTTGACGGCGAAGACGTCGAAGTCCTGGCCTTCGCTGCCCTTGATCTTGGCCCAAATCTCCTCATCGCTGCCGATGAAGACGACATCGACGCCGATACCGGTGGCGGCGGTGAAGTCCTTGACCCAGTCCGGGTCGGCATAGCCGTCCCAGGCCAGCACGCGCAGGTTCGCGGCCAGGGCCGCGGAGGTCATCAGGCCGATGCCGAGGCCGATTGTCGCCAGTCTTAGAAACGCTCTCTTCAGTCCCATTTTTAATCTCCCATTGTCGTTCTGGTGGACCGTGAATTCCGGACCTTTGCCGTCACAGCGGGGTGACGGTGACCAGTCCCTCGTCCGGCACCGACACCATCCGGTTGCGCAGTGGCTTGCCGAATGCCTGTGCCTGGATTTCATACTCGTCGCCGGAGGCCGTCTTGACGCCGGAGGCGTAGCTCATCACCGCCGCGCCGAAGAAATAGGCGTGCAGATCGCCCGCCCTGCGGTGCATCGGGTAGCGGAAATGGAAGTGCTCGAGATTGGCGATCGAGTGCGACATGTGTTCTTCGCCCGACAGGAACTCCTGTTCCCAGATGACGGCCCCGTCGCGCAGGATGCGGGAATGACCGCGCACTTCGCTCGGCAAATCGCCGATCAGCAGTTCCGGACCGATCGAGCAGGAGCGAAGCTTGGAATGGGCGAGGTAGAGGTAGTTCTCGCCCTCCGTCACGTGGTCGGAATATTCGTTTCCGAGCGCATAGCCGATGCGATAGGGATGGCCGTCCGGCCCATTGAGATAAAGCCCGACGATCTCGGCTTCCTCTGCCCCGGCTTTCGCGAATGCCGGCATCGGCAGCTCAGCACCGGGCGGCACGACGCAGGTGCCGACGCCCTTGAAGAACCACTCCGGCTGGATGCCGATCTTGCCGGCGCCAGGCTTGCCGCCCTCCAGCCCCATGCGGAAGATTTTCAGGGAATCGGATTCGTCGGCACCTTCGCCATGGGTCAGAACATGCATCTGGTTGCGTGCGGCCGCACTTCCGGTGTGGGTCAGGCCGGTTCCGGTGACCAGGAAGCGCGCCGGCTCCGGATGATCGACAGGAGCGAGCACACGGCCATCGCGCAGCAGCTCGTCATAGTCGACTGTCGCTGTGCCCGTCCGCTTCTCGACCAGCGATGCAATGGATGCACCCGCGGCGATTGCCGCTTCGGCAAGCTCCAGCACGCTGCCGGTCTTTTCGAGCGGATACAGGTGATTGCCGTCGTCGGAGACGCGGCCGACCCGCCTGCTGCCATCGAGCATTCTGAACTGAACAAGACGCATGAAATACCCTTCTTCCCTTGGGGCCGTATAGGTCACACCCAACCCGCATCGACGATGAACTGCTGGCTCGTGCACATCAGGCTGTCGTCGGCGGCGAGGAACAGCGCCATGCGCGCGATATCGGAAGGCTGCAGCCGGTCGGGCAGGCACTGCCTTTCCGCGATCTGGCGTTCGCCGGCCGGGTTCAGCCACAGCCGCATCTGGCGTTCGGTCATCACCCAGCCCGGCACCATGCAGTTGACGCGGATGCGCTCGGGGCCGAGTTCGCGTGCAAGCGCCCGCGTCATGCCGTAGACAGCGGCTTTCGCGGTGACATAGGCCGGGCAGTCGGGGTCGCCGACCATCCAGGTGATGGAGCCGAAATTGATGATCGAGCCGCCGCCCAGCGAGCTCATCTGCGGGCGCACCGCTTGTGCCGCAAAGAACTGGTGGCGCAGATTGACCGCCATGCGGTCGTCCCAGTAGGCGACCGTGACGTCCTTGGTCTGATGGCGGTCGTCATTGCCGGCATTGTTGCACAGCACCTGGATCGGGCCGTTGTGCAGCATCGCCTGCACGGTTGCCGCTTGCAGCGCCTCGACATCGCGCAGGTCGCAAGGAATGAAGAGCGGCGCGGCATGTCCTTCGGCAGTGATTGCGTCGACGAGCAGCCGGGATGGTTCCTCGGCCAGATCGACGAAGGCGACACGGCTACCTTGCGCGCAGAAATGCCGCACCAGGCTTTCGCCGATGCCGCTGCCGCCGCCGGTGATGAAGACGCTGCGGCCCTTGAGGCTCGGGTAGGTCGCGTAGCTGCTGATCGGATCCGTCATTGCGCGCCTCTCCTAGTGGGAATGCCGGGGGATGCCGGCATCGCGCCGGCCGACGAGGAAGTCGAAATCGCAGCCCTTGTCGGCCTGGAGCACGCGCTCGACATAGAGGCTCTGATAGCCGCCTTCGGGTGGCGCCGGCGGCTTCCAGTCGCGGCGGCGGATGGCCAGTTCTTCATCCGACACCAGCAACTCAAGCCGGCGGCCGGCGACATCGAGTTCGATGAGATCGCCGTCGCGCACCAGGGCCAGCGCGCCACCGGCCGCGGCCTCCGGCGCGACATGCAGCACCACCGTGCCGTAGGCCGTGCCGCTCATGCGTGCGTCTGAAATGCGCACCATGTCGGAGACGCCCTGCTTGAGCAGCTTGGCCGGCAGCGGCATGTTGCCGACCTCGGCCATGCCGGGATAGCCGCGCGGTCCGCAGTTCTTCAGCACCATCACCGAAGAGGCGTCGATATCCAGTTCCGGATCGTCGATGCGGGCATAGTAATGCTCGATGTTCTCGAAGACGACGGCCTTGCCGCGATGCTGCATCAGTTCGGGCGTTGCCGCCGACGGCTTGATGACGGCTCCATTGGGCGCCAGATTGCCGCGCAGGATCGAGATGCCGCCTTGCTCGGTCAATGGTTCGCTCAGCGGCCGGATGACTTCGCGGTTATAGTTGGGCGCGCCGTCGATCAGTTCACCGATCGTCTTGTCGCTGACGGTCATGACGTCGCGATGAAGAAGCCCCACTTCATCAAGCGACGCCATGACCGCAGCCAGCCCCCCGGCATAGTAGAAATCTTCCATCAGGAACCGGCCCGACGGCATCAGGTCGACAATGGTTGGAACATCGCGGCCAAGACGGTCCCAGTCCTCGAGGCTGAGATCGACACCGACCCGGTTGGCGATGGCGATCAGGTGCAGCACCGCATTGGTCGAACCGCCGATCGCGCCATTGACGCGAATGGCGTTTTCGAACGCCTGCTTTGTGAGAATGTCCGAAATTTTCACGTCCCGGCGGACCAGATCGACGATCTGGCGTCCGGCCATCTGGGCGAGCACGCCACGGCGCGAATCCACCGCCGGGATCGCGGCGTTGTCCGGCATGCCGATGCCGAGCGCTTCCACCATGCTGGCCATGGTCGAGGCCGTGCCCATGGTCATGCAACTGCCGGCCGACCGGCTCTGGCCCTGTTCTGCGGCGAGGAAATCGGCGACCGGCATGCGGCCGGCCTTCACTTCCTCGGCGAACTTCCAGACATGGGTGCCCGAGCCAATATCCTGCCCGCGGAACTTGCCGTTGAGCATCGGCCCGCCGGAGACGGTGATGGTCGGCAAATTGCACGAGGCGGCCCCCATCAGCAGCGCCGGCGTGGTCTTGTCGCAGCCGACCAGCAGGATGACGCCGTCGATGGGATTGCCACGGATGGATTCTTCGACATCCATGCTGACCAGGTTGCGAAACAGCATGGCGGTGGGGCGCATGTTGCTCTCGCC
>DATJJW010000060.1:0-22936 GCA_035491935.1 Allostellaceae bacterium
CTGTCGGGTCGACATTTCGGGATCGAGCCGGGCCTTGGTCGCGTCCGGCCACCAATCGGGCCTGAGGGTCAGGCGATAGCCTTCCTGCACCTCGTCGAACTCGGCAAGCTGGGCTTTGAGCGCCGGCCAGATCTCGCGGGCAAGCTCATAGACGGTGGCGCCGGGGCCGGCCTCGCTGTCGATGGTCAGTTGGCGGACCGGCTGCTCGCCCAAGGGTGAGCGTATCATGCCGGCATCGAAACCGATGACGAGGCGGGTTCCATGCCATTCGGCGCGCCAGACCGTCCGCTTGGTCTCGATGGCGAAGATCGGCACTAGCGTCTCGGGGTCGAGCGCGCCGGCTTCGTGCGGATCGACGCCCGGCTGCAGCGCCAGGCGTATGAGATCGGGACGGCCGCCGGTGATCGGCGCCTCGACGTCCCGAACCGTGCGGCCGCCCATGCGGCGCTCGCCGATCGCCAGCATGCGCTGGGAGGTTCGTGTGCCGCTGCGGCGCAGGCCCAGGGCAAAGCCGGTGCGGCCGATGGCGCCGTCGGCTGTATCCCAATAGACCCGCTCGATCTTGCGCGTCATCGCACGCGATAGAGCGGCCCCGAGGGCTGCCGTAAGCGCTGGGCGCAAGGCAGCTTCATCGGTGGCATCGAGGCGAAGGATAAGACGCAGGGGTGGGTGCGCTTCCATGGGCGTGGCCAGTGCCGCAAATGGCTGGATGGCACGGGTGTCGATCCGGGCGAGACCGGCATCGGCGATCATTCTATCTGTATTTCCTTCGTCGTCTATCCGGTGGGATTCCTGGCGCTCCCATTCATGGAGCTATCAAAAAATCCTATCAGAGATCGCGACGGCGGCAAGGGGTGGCTGCAAACTCCACCCCTTATCCATCTAGGATCGCGGTTGTTTCTGGGCCGCGCGCATTTGTTGGGCCAGCGCGTTCAGCCATTCTTGCATGGTCGGATGGCCGTGCGGCGGCGCGAATTCATGGGTGGTCTCGTCGCCGGCGATCCGGAACGACCATTGTTCCGGTGCCTTGGCCGCCCGCCACAGTGTCGCATCGTTCGCGCCCACTATCACATCGGTCACGTCCTGGGTCTTGACCTCGACCTCTTGGAACAGCCCGCTCTTGCGGATCGATTCGATCTCGCCGGCGGTCACCGCGTCATAGAACGCCTTGTCGGCCTGGCGTATCTCTGGACCGTCCGCGGCATCGGCATGGGCCAGGCTGATATCGGCGGGTTTCGGATGGGCGGGAACGACGATCCGGAGCTTGGCGCCGATCGGTTGCGCTAGGGGCGTCACCTGGTCGCCTGCCCCGATCCAGGCGGCCTTCAGGGCCGGCGCCAGATCGGTGGCCGAGGCATAGTCGTCGCCTGCGAAGCGGAAATGGGGCGCGCCATTGCCATTCGTCTGGATCGAATAGAGCATGCTGACGCGGCCGCCCTCGCTGCGCGCCTTCTCCGCCGCGGCACGGACTGCCGCCACCCAGCCGGGTAGGTCCGGGGAATCGGCGATGTCGTGCACGTCGCCTTCATGATAGCGCAGATGCCAGCGGCCATTGCGGAACCAAAGCGAGAATTCGCTCTTACCGTCGCTGATCGGTGCCGGGTCGGAATCGACCGTGACCGGCTGGAAGCCGCCCGAATGCTCCAGCGCGGCATCATGATAGCGGTCGAGCATGCGCTGATAGTCGAGCATGGCATTGGCATATTGCCGGCTGCCATTGGGGTTGTCGGTATTGATGTTCGTATCGTCGAGCGTACGGATCGGCATGATCAGGCGCAGGCTGCCGATCGGTGCCAGGCTCGGCACTTGGGACAATGAGGCGGTGAGGGTCGTGTTGAGCGCGGCGGTGAAGGTGTCTTCGGAGGCGAGCGGCTTGCCGTTCTGCGCATAGGCGGCGGACGCCGCCGGGCTGCTCGGCACGTCAATGGTGAAGCCCTGCGGCAGAGGCGTACGGACCACGATCGGCTTGGCCTGCTTCTTCGGCGGCGGACGCTTGATCTTCTTCTTGACCGGCGCCGGGGCCACGACCGGCGGCGGAGCAGCGACGACCGGCGGCGGCGGCGGCGGCGCGGGCTTCTCGGCACAGCCCGCCTCGATGAGGGCTACGGCAAGGAGCGCCGCGAGATGCTGGAGGCTTTTACGAGATCCGAAGAGCATGAATGGTCCCGATGTCGCATTGTCCGCTCCCGGTCTATCGACAAATAGTTAATAAAAACCTTTCATTAACTATCGGCCGAGTTTTTTGTATTTTTTTGCGAAATCAGCGATTTCCGCGAGTTTTATCGCGGCAAGGTTCAACTCGTGGAGGTGCCGGGAAGGTGTCCCGCGTTGACGAATTCCCGGCAGAAATCAATGAAGGCTTCGGCCATGCGGGTATGGCGCAAGCCTTTCAGCGCCATCAACCCCAAGGGCAGGGGCGGGGTGGGATCCTCGATGGCGAGATAGGCCAACGGCAGCCCCTCGAGCGAGGCCATGTTGCGCGGGCGGACATGGCCGATGCCATAGCCGTCGCCGCGTGCGGCCAGGCTGCGGATGGCGTCCATGTGCTCGAACGTGCCGAACAGGTTCGGCGCCAGACTCCGGCCGTGGAACAACGACAGGCAATAGTCGCGGCTGTCGGGCCGGTCGAGAAGCAGCAGCGGTTCCTCGGCCATCTCGCGCAAACTGACGCCGTGACGCCTGGTCGACGGATGCCGGGCCAGTGGATGATCAGCGGCGAGGAAGACGAAGGGGGGAAGCGACGCCAGCATCTCGAAGCCGATATCGGCCGGTATGGCGAAATCGTATCCCAGGGCCAAGGTGATGTCGCCGCGCCGCAGATCGGCGATGAGGCTGGCCTGGTTGCCCGCCCTTGCCTGGATGCGCGCGGTCGCAAAACGCGCCTGGAACGCATGGACCAATTCCGGCGCCAGCAGAGGATAGAGGGTGGAAAGGCATCCGATCTCCAAGGATCCCGTGACCTTGCCTGATAGCGCCGCGGCGATGGCATTGAGCTCCTCCGCCTGGAGCAGCAGGTTCTTCGCCTCGCGCAGGAAATGCGTGCCCTGAGATGTGAGCGACAGGCCTTGCGCATGGTGGCGGATGAAGAGCTGGAAGCCGAAGGCCTGCTCCAACTGCGAGATTGCGGCCGAAATCGAGGGCTGCGAGATATGCACCCGCTCCGAGGCCAGCGTGATGCTGCCAGTCTCGCCGGCCGCCACGAAATACTCGATCTGTTTCAACGTGAAGCGCATCGATGTCACGGCATGCTTGCTTCAGGATATCCGAAGCAATCACTCCGTGGCTTTTTCCTGCCCCATGTCAAGGCGCACAGCTTATCCTGGGCCCGACCGACAGCGTGGAGACGCCCATGACATTCTCGATCGTTGCCCGTTGCCCCCGCACCCGGCGTTTTGCCGTAGCGGTGTCATCCTCCTTTCCAGCCGCGGCGGCACACGGTGCTTTTGTCCGCGCCGGCATTGGCGCGGTCGCGACGCAGCACCTGACCGACCCGTCGTTGGGGGCGAAGGCGCTCGATCTCCTCGCCCAAGGCATGCTGCCGCTGGCGGTGCTGGCCGAATTGCGCAAGACCGTGCCGCAGGTCGAGTATCGTCAGCTGATCCTGATCGATCGAACCGGCAACACCGCCGGCTTTTCCGGCAAGGAGGTTTGGGGCGTGAGCGGCATGGCGCGCGGCACGGACGTCGTTTCGGCCGGCAGCATGCTCGCCAATGCCCAGGTGCCCGAAATGATGGCCAAGGCGTTCGAGGCGATGCCCCACGCCGATCTCGGCGACCGGATCGTCGCCGCGATGGAGGCAGGGCTCGATACCGGCGGCGAAGCAGGTGCCCTGCGTTCCGCTGGCCTGTTGATCGTCGACAAGGAATCCTGGGCAGTGGCCGATCTCAGGATCGACTGGCATGATAACCCGATTGGGGAGCTGGCGGCGCTCTGGCGCCTGTGGCGGCAACAGCAGGATGCCTTCATCACCCGTGCGCTCGATCCCGCATCGGTGCCGCGCCACGACGCGCCGGAGGATGAATAGGTCCGGCGCAGGCGCCAACCCCGGCCGTTCATGGCCATGTCCGCGTCATTCATTGGCACGTCCTTCCCGTCATCGCAGGCGAAATTTGCGGCGACGGCGTAGAGGCGGCTTCCCGTTCCTTATGGTGGAATTGTTTTTATAATGTACGTGTAAGTTTCATGTTCTGGTGGCATGTTCGTTCCAGAGGCCGCCCGGTGCCGGTGGGGAAGGGAGAGGACACGTCATGCCGATCACCAGCCAGATTTCCGTATCCTCCGGAACCATCCAGACCCTGATGGTTAGTCATTTGACGGCTGCTTCCGCCAATATCGCGCGGCTGACCGTCAGCAACGTGACGGTTCATGCGAGCCATCTGGTCGCCGTTTCGGCGAGCATCGGCAAGATCACGGCCAGCAGCCTCACCGCCAAAAACATCGCGGCCAGCAACCTAACGTCCAGCAACGTGAAGGCGAGTCATCTAGCCGCCGGGCAGCTGAGCGTGGCGCACGCCTTCATTCTGACGCCGCAGCTGATCCAGGCCGCCGGCTCCAATAGCCAGGCGAACGCCACGCCGATCACGGCACCCGCCGTGGTCGTCGTGAAGGCCTCCAGCTCCAGCCGCGGCATCAGGCTGCCGGTAGCCGCGACCGGGTTGACGGAGCTGATCACCAATGCCGCCAGCCACGGCATTCATGTCTTTCCGGCATCGGGCGATCGCGTCGGCGCGGCGGCGACCAATGCCGGCACCGTGCTGCCCACCGGCGGCGGCGGAATCTTCTTTGCACAGGATGCGACGACATGGAGGGTGATCGGGGTCTAATCCGCTTCGAGGTCCACACGCCTCTAACGGATGAGTACCTGTGCCGGCATGTCGAGGCATCCTTGGCCCTGGGGCTGGAGGAGGCCAGTGTACAGGCGCCGCGCAGGCAGCGCCTGACGGTCGTGGCGAACGGCCCATCGGCCCTGCAGGCGCCGTTGGGTCGGTCGCCGACCCTGGCGATCAACAATGCATTGCGCCTGTTCGTCGAGCACGGCCTGGCGCCGGATTTCTGGATCGCCTCCGATCCTCAGGAACTCGTTGCCGGCTTTTTGCGCGATGCGCCGCCTATGACGACATATCTTGTCGCCAGCAAATGCCATCCGGCGGTGTTCGAGGCGTTGCAGGGCCGCCGGGTGCTGTTGTGGCATTGCGCGGAGCCGGCGACGATGGCGTTGCTGGTCGGCCGGCTGGTGGTGCAGACCAGCATCTCCGTGACCCTGTGCGCCCTGAACCTCATGCCGGTCTTGGGCTTCCATCGCATGGAGGTCTGGGGCTGGGATGGCTGTTATATAGCCGGTCGCGACCATGCCGTGTCGCAAGGCCACGCGCGCAACGACATTTCCGTGCGTCTGGGGCCGAGGCGGCGTTTCGCCACGACCAAGACTTGGGCGGCTGAAGCCGAGGAAGCCGTGCGCATGTTCCAGGCGACGCCACGCCAGGTCAGGATACGCGGACGCGGCATGATCGGTGCGATCCTGCGGCAATTCGCCTTGATCTAGACGGCCGCCTGCCTTCGGCTCAGGCCATCTTGAATTCGTACCAGCCGGCAGGACCCAGGGCCTCGAGCGGCTGGAAGCGGGTCTTGTAGGTCATCTTGCGGCTGCCGGGAATCCAGTAGCCGAGATAGACATAGGGCAGTGACAGCTCGCGGGCCTGTTCGATCAGCTGCAGGACGAGATAGGTGCCCAGGCTGCGCCGAGAATCCTCGGGCCGATAGAAGCTGTAGACGGCGGACAGCCCGTCATCCAGTACGTCGGTGAGGCAGGCGCCGGCCAATGCACCCTCCGCATCGGCGAGGCCGATCAGGACCGTTTCCAGCGGGCTGTCCTCCAGCATGGCGCGATAGTCGTCATAGCCCATGCCGGCCATGTCGCTGTCGGCGTGGCGCGAGGCCAGATAGCGGGTGAAGAGCTCGAAGCCGTCCTCGGTGGCGGTGGCGGGCAGCACGATGCGCTGGAGGTCGGCATTGAGGCGGGCCAGCCGCGCGCCGGAGCGTTGCGAGACGAAGCGTTCGACCGGAATGCGTACCGGCACGCAGGCGGCGCAACCGTTGCAGACCGGGCGATAGGCATAGTGATGGCTGCGGCGGAAGCCGGCGCGCGACAGCTCGTTATAGAGCTCCTGCGGGTTATCGCCGAGCAAGTCGGTGATGACCTTGCGTTCCATTTCGCCGGTCAGGTACGGGCAGGGTTGCGCACCGGTCCGGTAGAACTGCTGCAAGGGGGTTATCGCGCTCTGGCGCATGGCTTAAATAGCGGCTCCGCGCGAAAAACGGCTTGGCTCACGACTGTATCTGACCTTGGGCTTGGACCTGTTCGGGTGGCGCATGACCAAAAAACGCGATGTTCATCTGGCTCGTGATATTGATCAACAGCCGCTGCACGAGGTCAAGGAACTCATGCAGCCCTTGACTCAGTATGTATTCGATCGAGTGCCCCGCGAGAAGGGCGCGCAGCTCGTCGATCGCCTCCGATGCACCATTGCCGCCGCGTAGGTCGTAGCGCGACCTCAGGCCGGTGAGCAGGCTGTCGATCTCGTCGACGCAATGGAAGACCGAACGCGGGAAGCGGCGGTTGAGCAGCATGAAACCCGCGACCCTGGTCGGCAGCTGCCCGGTTGCGTGCAGGCGGCGGAAGGCGTGATAGCCTGCCGCCGAGCGCAGCAGCGCGCTCCACTGGCTGGCATCGATCGGCGAGCCGACATCCGCGATGCGGGGCAGCAGCAGATGGTATTTGATGTCGAGCAAACGGGTCGTCTCGTCGCCGCGCTCGATATAGCGGCCGAGTTGATAGAAATACCAGCCCTCGTCCCTGTAGAACGTACCCTCGGTGATGCCGGTATGGGTCTGGCACGCCTCCTTGACCCAGCTGAACAGCCGGTTGAGGTTGCCGAGCGTCAGATCTCCCGAATCGATGGTCTTCAGCCGGTTGTAAAACATGTTGAGCTGCACCCACATCTCGGTCGAGATGAGCGGGCGCAGTGTACGGGCGTTTTCGCGCGCATTGCGGACCGAGGCGATGATCGAATGCGGGTTCTCGATGTCGGTGACGTAGAAGCGCAGCACGGCATCGACGGTCGCGACCGCGTGCTTGGCGAAGAACGCCTCGTCATTGGCATAGAGCTGGACGATGGACAGCCAGTTCTGGCTGCCCCGGCTGTCGCGGTTGAAGGTCTCGTTGACGTCGAGGATGCGTGCCAGATTCTCCGCCCGCTCGATGTATCGGGCCAGCCAGAAGATGCATTCGGCGTATCGAGCGAGGAGTGTGCTACTCAAGGACCCACGTGTCTTTCGACCCGCCTCCCTGCGAGGAGTTGACCACCAGCGACCCCTTGCGCAGCGCCACGCGCGTCAGGCCGCCGGGCAGGACCCAGGTACTCTCGCCGGTGATGGCGAAGGGCCTGAGATCGACATGGCGGGGACCGACGCCATCCTCGACCAGCGTCGGCGATACCGACAGGCCGATCATCGGCTGGCTGATGTAATTGGCCGGGTCGGCGATCAACTTGGCGCGCGCATCCTCCAGCTCCGCCTGCGTTGCGCGTGGGCCGATGGTAATGCCGTAGCCACCGGCCTCGCCGACCGGCTTGACCACCAGATGCTCCAGATTGTCGAGCGTGTATTGCAGCGCGTCCGGCTCGCGGCAGATATGGGTCTCGACATTGGGCAGGATCGGTTCCTCGCCGAGATAATAGCGGATAACGCGCGGCATATAGGCGTAGACCGCCTTGTCATCGGCGACGCCGGTGCCGACGGCGTTGGCCAGCGTGACATGGCCGGCGCGATAGGCCCGCATCAGCCCCGGCACGCCCAGCATGCTTTCGGGGTTGAAGGCTTCAGGGTCGAGGAAATCGTCGTTCAGGCGGCGATAGATCACGTCGACGCGGGCCAGACCGGCGATGGTGCGCATATAGACGACATCGTCATGCACCACCAGGTCGCGGCCCTCGACCAGCGGCACGCCCATCTCGCGCGCCAGGAACACATGCTCGAAATAGGCGGAATTATATACCCCTGGCGAGAGCAGCACGACCTGCGGGTGGTCCGGGCCTGCCGGCGCGATCTCGCGCATCGCCTCCTGCAGCTTCATGCCGTAATTGTCGACCGGGCGGATGCCGATGTCGTTCATCAGATCCGGGAAAGCGCGCATCATCAGATGCCGGTTCTCGATGACGTAGCTGACGCCGGACGGTGTGCGCGCATTATCCTCCAGCACCATAAAGGTGCCGTCGACGCCCCGCACCAGGTCGGTGCCGCAGATGTTGACATAATTGCGATGGGGCAGGTCGACGCCCATCATCTCGGGCCGGAAATTGGCGTTGCCCAGGATCAGATCAGCCGGGACGATGCCGTCCTTCAGGATCTTCTGGTCGTGATAGATGTCGTGCAGCAGATGGTTGAGGGCGGCCACGCGCTGGATGACGCCGGCCTCCAGATGCCGCCACTCGGCAACCGACAGCACCCGCGGGATGACGTCGAAAGGCAGGATGCGGTCGATGGCGTTCTTGTCGGAGTAGACGGTGAAGGTGATGCCGAGATTGTAGAGCTCGGCCTCGGCATCGCTGGCCCGGCGGCGCAGCTCGGCGATGGACAGGCCCGCCAGCCTGTCGCGGATCGCCTCGTTGCCGTCGCCCCGCAGCATCTCGCAGTAGAAGCCGTCGGGATCGTAGTTGCCGAGAACGATATCGCCCCGTTCAATGCTCATAGGCCGCCAGCCGGATCGTTGGTCCACCCGCCCCATGCCGCCCTAGCCCGAGGCTGACGAAAATGATTGCAGTGCAGCGGCGAAATTATCCAGCGTCAAATCGCGATTTGGCCCGCGGAGCCCGGAGGATAGGGGCCAGGTTCAGATTGGCCAGGCTCAGATCAGGCTGTCGGTGCGGACCATGACCAGGCCGGTGAGCAGGTCGTGCAGGGTGCGGTGCCGGTTGGTGAACAGCGGTATCAGCAACACGATCCAGACGGTAATGCCGACGCTGAGATAGAACAGCACCGTCACCACGAAGGCCTCCAGCAAGCCGGGGGGGCGGCCGTCGCTCATGCGGCGGTATCCCAGGTTCATGATGCGCATGCCCCAGGTGGCGCCACGGCCGCCGCCGATCAGGAGGGTCGTGTAGACGAGCCCGGTCAGCGGCACCAGCACGAAGAGATGGCCTAGGAGCCCGAAGCTGAGCAAGGTCAGGACCGCAATGGCGCCGCTCAGCACGCCGGCGAACAGCGCGATGAACAGCAGGTCGAAGAGATAGGCCACCACCCGCCGGCCAAGCACGCCCTCGGTCGACGGGTTGAGGTCGATGAGTCCGGAATGCTGCCCGGAACGCGGATCGTAGACCGGCGGTATGCTCGACATGATGCCTGCTAGCGTTGCTTCTTCAACTGCGTGACGTCGCGGACGGCGCCGCGCGAGGCACTCGTGGCCATCGCGGCATAGGCCTGCAACGCGGTCGAGACGACGCGGTCGCGGTTCACCGGGTGCCAGGCCTGGTCGCCCTTCTTCTCCATGGCATAGCGGCGCTGCGCCAGGTCGGCGTCGCTGATGGCCAGGCGCAGGATGCGGTTCGGGATGTCGATCTCGATGGTGTCGCCTTCCTCGACCAGGCCGATGGCGCCGCCCTCGGCCGCTTCCGGCGAGATATGGCCGATGGACAGGCCCGAGGAGCCGCCGGAGAAGCGGCCGTCGGTGACGAGCGCGCAGGATTTGCCGAGGCCCATCGATTTCAGATAGCTGGTCGGATACAGCATCTCCTGCATGCCGGGGCCGCCCTTCGGGCCCTCGTAGCGGATCAGCACGACGTCGCCCGGCTGGATGCGGTCGCCGAGGATGCCCTCGACGGCGGCGTCCTGGCTCTCGAAGATGCGGGCGCGGCCGGTGAAGGTCAGCGCCGAGGCGTCGACGCCGGCGGTCTTCACGATGCAGCCTTCCTCGGCGATGTTGCCGTAGAGCACGGCTAGGCCGCCATCGGGGCTGAAGGCATGCTCGACCGAGCGGATGACGCCCTTCTCGCGGTCGGTGTCCAGGCTGTCGTAGTGGCTGTCCTGGCTGAACGCGACCTGGGTCGGTACGCCGCCGGGGGCGGCGCGGAAGAAGGTCTGCACGCCCTCGTCCTCGTTGCGGCGGATATCCCAGCGGGCGAGCGCATCGCCGATGGTCGCGGCATGGACGGTCAGTGCCTCGCGATGGATGAGGCCGGCGCGGTCGAGTTCGCCGATGATGCCCATGATGCCGCCTGCGCGATGCACGTCCTCGACATGGACATCGGGGACGGAGGGCGAGACCTTGCACAGATTGGGCACGCGGCGCGACAGCCGGTCGATGTCGCGCATGGTGAAGGGCACGCTGCCCTCCTGGGCCGCGGCCAGCAGGTGCAGCACGGTGTTGGTCGAGCCGCCCATGGCGATGTCGAGCGAGATCGCGTTCTCGAAGGCCTCGAAATTGGCGATGCTGCGGGGCAGGGCGCTCGCGTCGTCCTTCTCGTACCAGCGCTTGGCCAGGTCGACGATGACATGGCCGGCCTCCAGGAACAGGCCCTTGCGGTCGGCATGGGTGGCGACGATCGTGCCGTTGCCGGGCAGGGCCAGGCCCAAGGCCTCGGTCAGGCAGTTCATCGAATTGGCGGTGAACATGCCGGAGCAGGAACCGCAGGTCGGGCAGGCCGAGCGTTCCTGGGCCATCGCCTCCTCGTCGGAGACTTTGGGGTCGGCGGCGGCGACCATGGCGGTGATGAGGTCGGCACGCTCGACCTTGCCGTCCTTCTTGATAATCTTGCCGGCCTCCATCGGGCCGCCGGAGACGAAGATCACCGGGATGTTGAGGCGCATCGCGGCCATCAGCATGCCGGGGGTGATCTTGTCGCAATTGGAGATGCAGACCAGCGCGTCGGCGCAATGGGCGTTCACCATGTACTCGACCGAATCGGCGATCAATTCGCGCGAGGGCAGGCTGTAGAGCATGCCGCCATGGCCCATGGCGATGCCGTCATCGACGGCGATGGTATTGAATTCCTTGGCGACGCCGCCGGCCTTCTCGATCTCGCGCGCCACCAGCTGGCCGAGATCCTTGAGGTGGACGTGGCCGGGGACGAACTGGGTGAAGGAATTGGCGACCGCGATGATCGGCTTACCAAAATCCGCATCCGTCATGCCGGTGGCGCGCCAGAGGCCTCGGGCGCCCG
Source organism: Allostellaceae bacterium (assembly GCA_035491935.1). Classification (GTDB taxonomy): domain Bacteria; phylum Pseudomonadota; class Alphaproteobacteria; order ATCC43930; family CGMCC-115725; genus DATJJW01. The sequence goes on from DATJJW010000060.1 coordinate 11,214, forward strand.
CCATGTTGCGGCCATGGGTGGTGGTGCGAGAACGGTATGCGGGCATGCGCGTGACCTCAGTTATTCCGTGGCGAAAAGCCTCTGCTGCTAATTATAGCCCAGCTCTCGCCTTCGCGGCAGTAGCCCCGGCAAGCGGCTGTGTTGCATGGGAAGCGCGCGAAAAGCGAGGCGAGGCGGCGGTTCGGACGGGTCCGTCCCATCGGCCGGAGGCGCCGGCCTCAGCAGGGCCGGCCAGCGAGCCTTCTCAGCGGGAACGGGCCCGGCGCCTCATGGGATTGAGCGCCGGCGTGGCGGCACTCATGGGGCCGATCTCGCTCAGATACCGCCGGCTACGCTCGTTCTCGGTCACCAGATCGTTGCCGCGCCGCGCCGCCCAAAGCGTGCCGAGGCGGGTGATCAAGGCGTAAGCCAGGAATAAGGTTGCGACGGTGATATAGCTGGAGGAAATCTTCGGCAGTAATATCTGCCAAAAGGCGGCAGCGCCGAACCCGGCGGCCAGGACGAGAGCGATCTCGATAATACGTTGTGTTGGGCTCTTATAAACGACTAGAGATAATCGATCAGCCATCCGTGGCCTGGCCCCTCCAATCAGGGCGATATCGACCGGCACCGAGCCGGAACGACATGAGCTTAGGTTGAGTTGGATCGCCACGCAATGCGCTTCTTCTAATCTCTTGGAAACGAAGGGAAACGATGCCGGATTTCGAGTGGGAGCGCAGGCTGGGAGGCATGGTCGCCGGGGTCGACGAGGTCGGCCGCGGACCGCTCGCGGGCCCTGTCGTTGCCGCCGCCGTCATCCTCGACCCCAAGAGGCTGCCCAAGGCGCTCTACAAGCTCGATGATTCCAAGAAACTGGATGCACGACGGCGCGATTCCCTGGCCGGGCTGCTGCTCGAGGCGCATCGCGACGGCAAGCTGCATGTCGCCGTCGGCGCCGCCAGCGTCGTCGAGATCGACCAGATCAACATCCTTCAAGCCTCGTTCCTCGCCATGCGACGGGCGATGAGCAGCTTGCGCGTCAGGCCCGATGTGGCGCTGGTCGACGGCAACCAGAAGCCGAATCTGCCCTGCGGCCGGGTCGAGGCGCTGATCGGCGGCGACGCGCTGTCCCTGTCGATCGCGGCGGCTTCGGTATTGGCCAAAGTCGCCCGCGATCGGACCATGATGCGGCTGGGCGGCAGGCACGTCTCTTATGGCTGGGAGAGCAATGCCGGCTATGCGACTCCATACCACATGGACGCAATCCGCGTGCATGGCGTCACCATTCATCATCGCCGCAGTTTCGCGCCTGTGCGCGAGCGGCTGGCGCAGCTCACCCTGCCTTTGGAATGACAGGGGCTGCCAGGTTAGCAGGTGACCATGGATATCAGGCTGACCACTACGAAGCCGTCCTGGGTCGGGCAGATGCTGAGGAAGTATCTGCTGTACATCATCATCGGCGCCGGCATCGTCGCCATTCTCGCCTTCCTGCTTTCGGTCAATCCGGTGGCGCTGTTGATCTCGGTGGTGATCTTCGCGCCGCTGCTGCTGGTTTTGGTGCTCTACGCCCTTTTATAGCGCGGGAACGTCATTGAGCCGGCCCTCGATATGGGCGGCGATGCCGCGGGCGATCTCGGTTTCGCCGACGATGATGAAATTGGCCCCGTACTGCTTCAGGTAATCGACCTCGGCGTCGTTATGGGCGCGGGCGATGATCTCCAGATCGCGGTTGGCATGGCGGCCGTCCTCGATGAGGTTGGCGTTCTCGAACGGGTTGGGAATGGCACTGATCAGCCACCGGGCTTCGGCGATGTTCGCCGCCTCCAGCAAGCCCGGCTGACCGGCGCTGCCGGTGATGACTTCGATCCCGCGCGCCCGCAGCAGCTCGGTTACCTCGCCGCGCTCCTCGATGACCAGCAGCGGTACACCCTTCTCGATCAGCGCCTCGCCGACCATGCTGCCGACCCGGCCAAAACCCACCAGCACGGCGTGGCCCGTCAAGGCGGTCTTGGCCGGCTCGTCCAGTTCGGGCGCGGGTTCCGCCGTCATGTCCGCGGAAGGGGCCGCCGCCGGCTCCCAGTTCTTGAGGCGCGGCCCGAAATGATGCAGCAGGGCGAACAGTGCTGGGTTCACGACGATCGACAGCAGCGCCGCCGCCAGGATCAGGTCGCGTCCCATCGCCGGCAGCAATCCGAGATCGAGACCAAGGCCGGAGAGAATGAAGGAGAACTCGCCGATCTGCGACAGGCTGATGGCGAGGGTCAGCGCCGTACGCAGGCGCTGACGGAACAAGAGGAGCAGCAGGAAGGCGGCGGCCCCGTTGCCGACGATGACGATCGCCAGCGTCGCCAGCACCGCCAGCGGGTGGTGGACGAGGATGGTCGGATCGAACAACATGCCGACCGAGACGAAGAACAGCACGGCGAAGGCGTCGCGCAAAGGCAGCGTCTCGTTGGCCGCCTGCTGGCTCAAGGTTGATTCGGCCAGCAGCATGCCGGCGAAGAAGGCGCCCAGCGCAAAGGATACGTCGAATAGCTCGGCCGAGCCGTAGGCCACACCCAGCGCGATCGCCAGCACCGCCAGGCGGAACAGCTCGCGCGATCCGGTATGGGCCGCCCTGTGCAGGATCCAGGGGATGAAGCGGCGGCCGACCACCAGCATGATCACGACGAAAGCCACCAGCTTGGCGAGCGTCAGGCCCAGCGCTCCCCAAACGCCATAGCCGGCCGGTACCAGCCAGGGCAGGGAGGCCGGGGCCGCGCCCGCCTCCGCCTTGCCGCCGAGCGCACCGGACAGCGCCGGGAGCAGCACCAGGGTCAGGACCATGGCCAGGTCCTCGAAGACCAGCCAGCCGACGGCTATGCGGCCACGCTCCGTGTCGATCAGACGCCGTTCCTGCAGCGCGCGGATCACGACGATGGTACTGGCGACGGATAGCGCCAGGCCGAAGACGAGTCCTGCGCTCATGGACCAGCCGAGCAGCTTGGCAAGGCCGAGGCCCACCAGCGTCATCAGTACGATCTGTCCGATGGCGCCCGGTATGGCGATCGCCTTCACCGCCATCAGCTGGGATGGCGAGAAATGCAACCCTACGCCGAACATCAGCAGGATCACGCCGATCTCGGCCAGTTGGTCGGCCAGGCCCTGGTCGGCGATAAAGCCCGGGGTGAACGGGCCGATGATGACGCCGGCGATCAGATACCCGACGAGCGGCGACAGCCTCATCCGGTTCGCTATGGTCCCGAAGATGAAGGCCAGGCCGAAGCCGGTGACGAGGATGGCGATGAGCGTCGTATGATGGGGCATCTCGAATACCATGGTGCCGCAGCGTCCATCCTGCGGGCAATGGTTATAAACGAGCGTATCTGCGATAAAGTGTGACTCGAAAGACTCACTCTAAGTCTTTCCGAATCTTTGATTCAAACGAAGCGAATCGAAGGCTTGACCGGCGAGTCACGTTTCGATTCTCTTCTTGCCCATGCCAGTCAAGCCCGAACCCCCGATCGCGACGATCCTCCAGGGCGATACCATCGAATTGATGCGCGGCCTGCCGTCAGGCGGCATCGACATGGTATTCGCCGACCCGCCCTATAACCTGCAGCTCGGCACCGATCTGCTCAGGCCGAACAACAGCCGGGTCGATGGCGTCGACGACGCCTGGGACAAGTTCGACGATTTCGCCACCTACGACGCCTTCACCCGTGCCTGGTGCGGCGAGGTGCGACGGCTCTTGAAGCCTGACGGGACGTTCTGGGTCATCGGCTCCTACCACAATATCTTCCGGGTCGGTGCCATCCTGCAGGATCTGGGCTTCTGGATCCTGAACGACATCGTCTGGCGCAAGACCAATCCGATGCCGAATTTCCGCGGCCGGCGCTTCACCAACGCGCACGAGACGATGATCTGGTGCTCGCGATCCAAGGATTCCCGCTACACCTTCCATTACGACGCGTTGAAGGCGCTCAACGACGATCTGCAGATGCGCAGCGACTGGCTGCTGCCGATCTGCGGCGGGCCGGAGCGGCTGAAGACCGACGGCCGCAAGGCGCATCCGACGCAGAAGCCGGAGGCGCTCTTGCATCGGGTGTTGATGGCTTCGAGCAATCCGGGCGATCTCATCCTCGATCCATTCTTCGGCAGCGGCACCACCGGGGCCGTCGCCAAGCGTCTCGGCCGCAGCTTCATCGGCATCGAGCGCGAGGATGAATATGTCGATCTCGCCCGCAAGCGCATCGCCGAGGTGCGGCCGCTCGCCGCGGAGGATCTGGTCGCGACACCCTCCAAGCGTGCCGAGCCGCGCGTGCCCTTCGGTTCGCTGGTCGAGACGGGGTTGATCCATGCCGGCGAGGTGCTGTTCGACCAGACCAAGCGCTGGCGAGCCAAGGTCAGGCCCGACGGCACGCTGATCGCCGACCAGGCGCGTGGCTCGATCCATCAAGTGGGAGCATTGTTGCAGGGCGCGCCGTCCTGCAACGGCTGGACCTTCTGGTGCGTCGAACGAGGTGGCCGTACCGTGCCGATCGATATGCTGCGGCAACAGATACGGGCCGAGCATCTGCATCATGCCTGAGAGGCTGTTGCATAAGTCTGGCCCGGCTGCCGTCCGGCCGAATGATTCACTGCAGGATCTGAAATAGTCCCTGGATTTCCCTCGATCCTTGTGTTGGATGAAGGGCGCCATGTCTTAGGCGGGGGTTGCATGGCCCGCCCGACCTTGCTATGAAGCGCCCCTTCACGCGGAGCCTTGTCATGAAGAGCGATATTCATCCCGATTACCATTCGATCACGGTCGTCATGACCGATGGTTCGAGCTACGAGACCCGGTCGACCTACGGCAAGGCCGGCGACACGCTGCGTCTCGACATCGATCCCAAGTCGCATCCGGCTTGGACCGGCGGCCAGCAGCGCCTGTCGGAGACCGGCGGCCAGCTCGCGCGCTTCAACAAGCGCTTCCAGGGCTTCGGCATCAAGTACTAAGACCGGTGGCCGGCTTCATGCCGGCCGCTCGACCCGCCTGATGGGGTCAGTGGATGACTGTCTTTCCCCTGTCGATTTCCAGGCGTTGGTCGATATTCCTGCGGACCATGTCGTCCAACCGCGCGATGCGCGTATAGAGACGCAGGCTGCGATCCAGCAATTTCGACAGATGACGGTCGCAGACGTCGCTCACCGCGTCGTTCCGCTCCAGGCATGTCTTGCGTCCGCCGAGCTGATAAGTCTCTGACGCCGCATCCGCGGTTGTCAGCTCGCCCTCATGCACGGCCCGTTGGGCCAGCAGCCAGGCCATGACATGGGTGAGGCGCGAGGTCAGTCGAAAGGTCTCGCAGCAGATCGTGAGCTGCTCGTCGATCTGCTTGGGTGTATAGGGCCGACTTGTATCCGCCGCCACGTAGTTTCGTGCCTCGACCAGCAGGTCCATCGTCTCGTCGAAGGTCTTGCTGAAATAGGTGGTATTCGCGGTTGCGGCGGTCGCGATTTCCATCAATCAGGCTCCCTTGTCACTGCCGGGCGCGGGGCCGCGATGCGTGACGCGTCGTGGCCGTTAATAATTATTGCGCCGCGATATCAAAAAGGCGCAAGCCGGGAAATCGTTGCACAGGCCCCTTGACGGTGCATGGGGCGTTACCAAAATAACGGCCATCGGATGCCGATAGGGTCCGATTCGCGAGGGCGAGGCCCGGCCGGCAAATGATGCGGCCACCCCCATCCTCGACGACTCATCAACCCATGTTGCTCAATAGAGGATATGGCAATGCGTACACTCGACTTTGCTCCGCTTTTCCGCTCAACCGTCGGTTTCGATCGTCTGGCCAATCTGCTGGACACCGCCACGCGCGTCGATGAAACCAGCCTGAGCTATCCCCCCTACAACATCGAGAAGCTCAGCGACGATACCTACCGCATCACCATGGCGGTGGCCGGCTTCTCGCTGGACGAACTTGAGCTCGTCCAGCAGGAGAATACGCTGATCGTCGGTGGCAAGGCCCGCGAGGAGGCCAAGCCGCAGGTCTTCCTGCATCACGGCATAGCGCGCCGCGCCTTCGAGCGTCGCTTCCAGCTTGCCGATCATATCAAGGTGCAGGGTGCCAGCCTGGCGAACGGCCTGCTCAGCATCGAGCTGCTGCGCGAGGTGCCGGAAACCAGCAAGCCGCGCAAGATCGCCATCGGCAGCGCCGTCAATGACGGCCCGAAGACGATCGAGCAGAAGGCCGCGTAAGGCTCTTTTCCGACCTCAGCCGAACATTGCGCCCTGTCCGGTTCGCCGGGCAGGGCGTTTTCGCGTCTTCAGTTCCGCGCGCGACCACAGGGCGCAGATACGCCTCGCCCCGGTATCGAGGGCGAAACCTTATTGGGCCACCCAGCCGCCATCCATGCTGAAGGCGCTGCCGGTGACGGTGGCGGCACCGTCCGAGCACAGGAACAGGGCCAACTCGGCCAGTTGCTGCGGCGTGGTGAATTTGTGCATCGGCTGCTTCTCGCTCAGAAGCTTCTTTTCCTCATCCGCGACACTGGTGCCATTGGCGGCGGCGCGATCCCTGATCTGCTTCTCGACCAGCGGCGTCAGCACCCAGCCCGGGCAGACGGCATTGGCGGTGATGCCGTCATTGGCTGTCTCGAGCGCGATCACCTTGGTCATGCCGATCAAGCCATGCTTGGCCGAGACATAGGCCACCTTCTGCGCGCTCGCGACCAATCCATGGGCGGAGGCGATGTTGATGATGCGGCCCCAGCCGGCCTTCTTCATCAGCGGCAGCGCCGCCTTGGCCGTATGGAATGCCGCCGACAGGTTGATCGCGATGATCGCATCCCATTTATCGTCCGGGAAGTCCTCGACCAGCGCCGTGAACTGAATGCCGGCATTGTTGACCAGGATGTCGACCGAGCCCAGCTGGCTGGCGGTGTCCGCCACCAGTTTCGCGATTTCCGCCGGCTTGGTCATGTCGGCACCGGAATAGGCGACCTTGATGCCGTGCTCGGCCGAGAGGTCGTGCTTGATCTTCTCGATGGTGGCCGGGTCGCCGAAGCCGTTCAGCATGATGTTGGCGCCGTGCTGGGCAAATGCCGTGGCGATGCCGAGGCCGATGCCGCTGGTGGAGCCGGTAACGATGGCGGTCCTGCCCTTCAAGCTCATCTGGTTTACTCCCTAGCGTTTGAACAGGCTGTCGGCGGCGCTGCGGTGGTTGGACTTGGCGCCGATCGCGGCTTCCAGGCGGGTGATCTCAGATTTGAGATGGTCGATATGGGCGCGCAATTCGTCGACTGAGAGCGGCGAGAGGTCGGTCGGCGGCCATGCGCCTTGCGCCGCGATGCGTTTGGCCAACGGGATCTCGTCATCGTCACGCATCGTCATGGCCCCCGATTCAAGAGTTTAGAGACCGATTCACCGTTCTGATCATATCGACCTGAACGGATCGGGCTCTATGGCTGGCTCTGTCTTTGTCCTGCCGGGACATGGTCGGCGCCCACTGCTTCGCCGATGGTCTTGAACCCGTCCGCACGCATCAGCCGCAACAGATCGTCCTTGATGCGTCGAACCAGACCCGGCCCCTCGAAGACCAGGGCCGAATAGAGCTGCACCAGCGAGGCGCCGGCGCGGATCTTGGCATAGGCCTCGGCACCGCTGGATATCCCGCCGACACCGACCAGCGGTATCTTGCCGCTGGTCATGCGATAGAACTGGCCGAGCAGCACGGTCGACGGCTCGAAGAGCGGCTTGCCGCTCAAGCCGCCCGGCTCCGGCGCGTTGCGGCTCTTGAGACTTTCCGGTCGGGCGATGGTGGTGTTGGAGATGATCACTCCGTCGAGCAGGAAGTCCCGGGCGATGGCCGCGACGTCCTCGACATCCTCCGGCGCCAGATCTGGGGCGATCTTGAGCAGGATCGGCGGTGGATTGCCGAGTGCCAAACCGTCACGCGTCGTCTGTACCGCCTCGATCAGCTCCGCCAGGGCGCTCTTGCGCTGCAGGTCGCGCAGGCCCGGCGTGTTGGGCGAGGAGATGTTGACGACGAGGTAATCGGCCAAGGGGGCTGCGGCGGCGATGCCCAAACGATAATCCTCGACCGCGTCGGTCGAATCCTTGTTCTTGCCGAGATTGGCGCCGACAGGCCCCCGGCTGGTGCCGCGCGAGCGGCGCGCCAGCCGTGCCATCGCCGCCTCCAGCCCCTCGTTGTTGAAGCCCATGCGGTTGATGACCGCGCGGTCCTCGGGCAGGCGGAATAGGCGCGGCAGCGGGTTGCCCGGCTGCGGCCGGGGCGTCACGGTGCCGATCTCGGCGAAACCAAAGCCCGCACGCAGCGCGATATCCGGCACTTCGGCGTTCTTGTCGAATCCGGCCGCCAGCCCGACGGGATTGCGGAAGCGCAGGCCCCATAGCTCCTGCGCCAGCGCCAGGTCGTCTTCATGGTCGCGGGGGGCGAATCCGGCCTTCATCAGCTTGATGGTGAGCCCATGGGCACTTTCGGCCGGCAACAGGCGCAGCAGGGGCAGGGCAAGGTTCGCGAGGCTCATCGGGGCTCCAGAGGGGGAAAGACGTGGTGGCCATCCGGCCCCAGGTTCAGCGGCGCCGTCCAGGTGACGGCGGTCACGTCCAGCGGTCCATAGAGATGGGGAAAGAGCGCACCGTCGCGGGCCGGCTCCCAACGCAGCGCCGGGCCCAATTTTTCCGGAGACACCGCCAGAAGCACCAGACCGTCCTGGCCGGCGCGATGTTTGGCGGCGCTTGCGACGATTTGCGTCGCGGTGGAAAAATGGATGAAGCCGTCGGCCCTGTCCTGGGACGAGCCGGGATATTGGCCGGTCGCCTGGGCGTCCCGCCATTCATCCGCGCGGCACATATGGAAGATCAGATCGTTGCTCATATCTATGAGCAAACCTATTCTCGCGCCGAGCCGTGCGCAACTCCGCTATCGTGGCCTTTATGTCCATAACCGTATTGGGTGAGGGGACCGAGTACTGCACCTGAAATCGCCATTGCCGCGCCGATATTGGGCCAGGGCTTATCGTCTGGTCGGCACCGGCCTAGCCATCATCGCGTTGGCGGCAGGCCCCGCGCGGGCGGACGTCACCTACAAGACGGAGTTCAAGGGCGTCGAGGGCGACCTACGCACGACGCTCGATTCCGTCTCGCAACTGGTCGCCTTGCAGGATCGCAAGCCGCCGACCGTGGCGGCCCTCTATCGCCGGGGTCTCAACGATCTCAGCCGGCTGAAGGCGGTGCTGGAATCGCAGGGTTATTACGATGCCGGCGTCGAGCTTGCGATCGACCGCAAGAAGGCCCCGGTGACCGCCACCGTCAATATCCAGCTCGGTCCTCGCTACAAGCTGGGTCGTATCCGCATCGTTACGCCCCACGGCGATCTGGATGCGCAGGACCCCAAATACGGCCTCGGCCTCAAGCCCGGCGATCCGGCCTTGGCGCAGGCGGTCATCGATGCCGAGGCCAAGCTGCTGACCTACCATCTCGACCATGGCTATCCGCTGGCCAAGGTGTCCGAGCGCCGTGTGGTCGTCGATACCGGCACCAAGACCATGGACGTGACCTATAATTTCGATCCGGGGCTGGAGGCCAATTTCGGTGCCGTCTCGGTCAGCGGGCTGAAGCGGCTCGATCCCAATTACGTCCGCCGCCGCGTCATCTGGAAGCCGGGCCAGACCTATGACCAGCGCGTCGTGGATCAGACGAACCAGAGATTGGTGGCGACCGGCCTGTTCGGCGCGATCAAGGTGGCACCGGAGACGAAGGTGGCGTCCAACGGCGCCGTGCCGATGAACATCACCCTCGCCGAGCGCGCACTCAGGACGCTGTCGGCCGGGGGGGCCTACGACACCAGCGAGGGTATCGAGGGCACGCTCGGCTGGGAATACCGTAACCTCTGGGGCGAGGCGGAAAATCTGAAGGCCAGTGCAGTGGTCGGCCAATCCGACAATGGCGCGAAGCTGACCTTCACCCGGCCGGATTTCCTGGCGACGGACCAGGATTTCGTCGCCAACGTCGCCTTCGACAACGCGTTGCAGGATGCCTTCCGCACCATTTCCCAAACGGCGTCCATCGGCCTCAATCGACGTTTCAACAATCAGCTTACGGGCGGCATCGCGCTGCAGGCGGAGCATGCGCGCATCAACGAGATCACCGATACGCGCGTCTATACGCTGGTCGGCATCCCGGTCACGGTGGCGCGGGATACGAGCGACGACCCGCTCAATCCCAGCAAGGGCGAGCGGCTGAGCCTGACGGTGACGCCCTATCTGCGGCCTCTCGGCTCGAATCTTACCTATATCCAGGCGCTGGGCACCGCGACCCACTACCAGTCGCTCGACAGGAACAAGAAATTTATCCTCGCCTGGGAAGGGCAATTGGGCACCAGCTTCGGCACCTCGCTGCAATCGATCCCCAAGGACCACCGCTTCTTCGCCGGCGGCGGCGGTTCGGTACGTGGTTTCGGCTTCCAGCGTGCCGGCCCGCTGGATGCCGGCGGCAACCCGATCGGCGGCCGGTCGCTGGCGGAAACCAGCGTGGAACTGCGCATGCGCGTCAGCCAGAGTATCGGCATCGTGCCGTTCTACGATGCCGGCACCGACTATGCCTCGCCATTGCCGGATTTCAGTTCGAAGATCTATCAGGGCGTCGGCATCGGCGTCCGCTATTTCTCGGCCATCGGCCCGGTGCGCCTCGACATCGCGACGCCGCTCAACCCGCATAGCTCAGGAGATTCGCCGATCCAGGTCTATGTCAGCATCGGTCAGGCGTTCTGAGTATGCTTAATTACCGTCCTATTATCCGGCGCACGGCCATCGGTGTTGCGGTCATGGCGCTACTGGTGGCGGCCGTCATCGGTGGCGGCTGGCTTTGGCTCGGCAGCGATGACGGCCGCTTCTTCCTGGCCGAGAAGCTGGCGCAGGCGTTGAGCCAGCCCGGCCATCCGGCGCAGGTCGAGGGGCTGACCGGCCAGCCGCCCTTCCATCTCAGGCTCGCCCATCTCATCGTGCCGGACAGCCAGGGCGATTGGCTCAGCATCGACAATGCCGTGCTCGATATCGATGGGAAGGCACTGCTGCGCCGCACCTTGCGGATCGAGCGCCTGACCGCCGATTCCATCACCGTCGACCGGGCGCCGATCAGCCAGCCTTCTGCCGCCAAGCCGAGCCCGACATCCTTCTCATTGCCCCGGCTGCCGGTGGCGTTGGAGCTGGATAATCTCGACATCGCCAAGATCAACCTGGCGCCTGCTGTGCTGGGCCAGGGTGTCACCGCCTATCTCTCGGCCCGGGCCAGCCTGCATGAGGGCCGAGCCAATGCCCATGTCGATTTGCATCGCACGGACGGCACGGGCGGGCAGCTGCGCCTGGATCTCTCCTATAGCCCGGACGACCGTCTGACCCTGGCCCTGCATGCGGCGGAACCGACCGGCTTGCTGCTGGCGGCCCTCGACCCGATCGCCGGCAAGCGGCCCCTGACCCTCGACCTCGCGGGTGCGGGGACACTCTCGGACTGGTCGGGAGACCTCAAGCTGACGGGCGGCAAGGATGTACGCGTCGATAGCGGCGTGCTCATCGGCCGGCAGAGGGCAGGGCTGATGATCAAGGCAGGTGGCGAGGCGCGTATCCAGCCTTTGCTGCCGGTGAACATGCGCGGTGCGGCGGGGCTGGCGGTGCCTTTCGCGATTGGCGTGGGCATCGAGGATGGCAAGCCGCTCCGGCTCGACCATCTGCGCCTGCATATGGCCGCCGTCGATGTCGAAGCCGGC